>NZ_CP045701.2:6222048-6577561 GCF_009601685.2 Pseudomonas brassicacearum | reverse complement strand
GGGCGGTCAGTGGATAAGCCCTGTGGATAACCGGGCCTGAGGTCGTTGCACAAGTGGGGGCGAAAGTCGGTGGATAACTGGGCTGTGGATAACATGCCATTCCACGCACAGCTTATCCGACAGCGCAGCACAGGCTGGCCACTGCTTTCCCCTGTAGTTGTCATTCTCTGTACATGGCGGATTACAAGGCCTGAGCGTGGTTATCCACAGAGAGGTGGCTGCCTTGCTTTTATAAGCTTTACAGAAAAGCTTTAAATAATTCCCTTCTTTATTTCTATATCTAGCGCTGTGTGATGAAACCGCCCAAGTGCCTGGATATCTATTTAAAGGAAACGCTGGTTGGAAATTGACCTAGAGGCTTGCTTTCTCTAGAATCCCCGGTCTCTTAAAACGGGGGCCATTCCGGCCCGTTGTGGACGAACCAGGTAACACGACATGAAACGTACTTTCCAACCAAGCACTATCAAACGCGCTCGTACCCACGGTTTCCGTGCTCGCATGGCTACCAAGAACGGTCGTGCCGTCCTGTCGCGTCGTCGCGCCAAAGGTCGTGCGCGTCTGGCAGTTTGATAATCCGGCACTGGAGGTGAGTCAGGACTTCAGTCGGGAAAAGCGTTTGCTTACACCCCGGCATTTCAAGGCAGTCTTTGACTCCCCTACCGGCAAGGTTCCGGGGAAAAATCTCCTGCTCCTTGCGCGCAGTAACGATCTCGATCACCCCCGACTTGGGCTGGTTATCGGGAAAAAGAGCGTCAAGCTCTCCGTTCAGCGCAATCGCCTCAAACGTCTGATGCGCGAATCGTTTCGCCTGAACCAGGATTCACTGGTTGGATGGGACATCGTTATCGTCGCGCGCAAAGGTTTGGGTGACGTAGAAAACCCCGAACTGATTCAGCATTTCGGCAAGCTCTGGAAGCGTCTGGCACGCAACAAGCCAGTACCAGCAGTCAACACCGAAACTGTAGGGGTAGACAGTCCCGATGCGTAAACTGGCACTCGTTCCGATCCAGTTTTACCGCTATGCCATTAGTCCTTTGATGGCCAGTCACTGTCGTTTCTACCCCAGTTGTTCCTGCTACGCGTATGAAGCCATAGAAAATCATGGCCTACTGCGCGGTGGCTGGCTGACCTTTCGTCGTTTAGGTCGCTGTCATCCGTGGAATCCCGGCGGTTATGACCCGGTTCCGCCTATCCCTACCTCCCGTTCTTCTTCGATGGCCGAGTAATCATGGATATCAAACGCACGATCCTGATCGTCGCCCTGGCAATCGTGTCCTACGTCATGGTCCTTAAATGGAACCAGGACTATGGCCAGGCTGCCCTGCCGACTCAGAATGTTGCAGCCAGCAATACCGCACCGAGCCTGCCGGATGTCCCTGTTGGCAACAACGCTGCCAGCAATGACGACATCCCGCGCGCGGCAAGCGATACCAGCGCTCCCGCCGAAGCCCCTGTGGCCGTAAGCAAAGATCTCATCCAGATCAAGACGGACGTGCTTGAGCTGGCAATCGATCCACAAGGTGGTGACGTTGCCCAGCTGAAACTGCCGCTGTACCCGCGTCGCCAGGATCATCCGGAAATCCCGTTCCAGTTGTTCGACAACGGTAACGAGCGGACCTATCTGGCCCAAAGTGGCCTGATCGGTACGAACGGCCCGGATTCGAACCCGGCCGGTCGCCCGATCTACTCCGCCGAGAAGAAGAGTTATCAACTGGCTGACGGTCAGGACCAACTGGTCGTAGACCTGAAGTACAGCAAGGATGGCGTCAACTACATCAAGCGTTTCACCTTGAAACGTGGCCTGTATGACGTAACCGTCTCTTACCTGATCGACAACCAGAGCGCACAGCCCTGGTCCGGTGCGATGTTCGCGCAGTTGAAGCGTGACGCCAGCTCCGATCCGTCTTCGAGCACTGCCACCGGCACCGCGACTTACCTGGGCGCCGCCCTGTGGACAAGTTCGGAGCCGTACAAAAAAGTGTCCATGAAGGACATGGACAAGGGCCAGCTCAAGGAAACCGTCCAAGGTGGCTGGGTTGCCTGGCTGCAGCACTATTTTGTAACCGCCTGGATTGCGCAGAAGGGCGAAAACAATATCGTCCAGACGCGCAAGGACAGCAAAGGCAACTACATCATCGGTTACACCGGCCCGACATTGACTGCCGCGCCAGGTGCGAAAGCCGAAACCAGCGCCATTCTGTATGCCGGTCCTAAAAGCCAGGCTGTGCTGAAAGAGTTGTCCCCAGGCCTGGAGCTGACTGTGGACTACGGCTTCCTGTGGTTCATTGCCCAGCCGATCTTCTGGCTGCTGCAACATATCCACAGCATCGTCGGTAACTGGGGCTGGTCGATCATTTTCCTGACCATGCTGATCAAGGGTCTGTTCTTCCCATTGTCGGCCGCCAGCTACAAATCCATGGCCCGCATGCGCGCCGTGGCCCCGAAACTGGCCGCGCTGAAAGAGCAACATGGCGACGACCGGCAGAAAATGTCCCAGGCCATGATGGAGCTGTACAAGAAAGAGAAGATCAACCCGCTGGGTGGATGCTTGCCGATTCTTGTGCAGATGCCAGTGTTCCTGTCGTTGTACTGGGTGCTGTTGGAAAGCGTGGAGATGCGCCAGGCGCCGTTCATGCTGTGGATCACTGACCTGTCGATCAAGGATCCGTTCTTCATCCTGCCGATCATCATGGGCGCGACCATGTTCATCCAGCAGCAGTTGAACCCAACACCTCCGGATCCAATGCAGGCGAAGGTCATGAAAATGATGCCAATCATCTTCACCTTCTTCTTCCTGTGGTTCCCTGCAGGTCTTGTGCTGTACTGGGTTGTTAACAACGTGTTGTCCATTACTCAGCAGTGGTACATCACGCGTAAGATCGAAGCGGCTACGAAAAAAGCCGAGGCGTAACTTGCTCTGTGGATAACCACACAAAACGCCCCCTAGTGGGGCGTTTTGCTATCTGCCACTTTTGTCTGGATACCGGTTTATGAGCGCACCGCGTGAAACCATCGCCGCCGTTGCCACCGCCCAAGGTCGCGGTGGCGTCGGCATCGTCCGTATTTCGGGGCCCTTGGCCAGTGCCGCGGCCAAGGCTATCAGCGGTCGTGAACTCAAGCCGCGGTTTGCTCATTACGGCCCGTTTTTCAGTGATGACCAGCAGGTGCTCGACGAGGGGCTGGCGTTGTATTTCCCGGGGCCGAACTCGTTCACCGGCGAAGACGTACTGGAACTGCAGGGGCACGGCGGCCCCATCGTGCTGGACATGCTGCTCAAGCGTTGCCTGGAACTGGGCTGTCGCCTGGCCCGGCCGGGTGAGTTCAGTGAACGGGCATTCCTCAACGACAAACTCGACCTGGCCCAGGCCGAGGCGATTGCCGATTTGATCGAAGCCAGTTCTGCACAGGCGGCACGCAACGCATTGCGTTCGTTGCAGGGCGCGTTTTCCCAGCGTGTGCATAACCTCACCGAACAATTGATCGGCCTGCGGATCTACGTCGAAGCCGCGATTGATTTCCCGGAAGAGGAAATCGATTTTCTTGCCGATGGCCATGTGTTGAGCATGTTGGATAAAGTGCGCGATGAGTTATCCACAGTACTGCGCGAAGCCGGGCAGGGCGCCTTGTTGCGCGATGGGATGACCGTGGTGATCGCTGGGCGGCCGAATGCCGGCAAGTCCAGCCTGTTGAATGCCTTGGCCGGCCGTGAGGCGGCGATTGTCACCGAGATCGCCGGCACCACCCGGGACATCCTGCGTGAACATATCCACATCGATGGCATGCCACTGCATGTGGTGGATACCGCAGGTTTGCGCGACACCGAGGACCAGGTGGAAAAAATCGGCGTTGAACGGGCACTCAAGGCCATCGGTGAAGCCGATCGGGTCCTGCTGGTGGTGGATGCCACCGCACCGGAAGCGGACGATCCATTTGCCTTGTGGCCTGAATTCCTTGAAGTCCGCCCGGATCCGGCAAAAGTCACCTTGATCCGCAACAAGGCCGACCTGACCGGGGAAGCGATTGTCCTTGAAGTCAGCAACGACGGCCATGTGACCATCAGTCTGAGCGCGAAGGCGGCGGGCGAAGGCCTGGAATTGCTGCGTGAACACCTCAAGGCCTGCATGGGCTATGAGCAGACCTCGGAAAGCAGCTTCAGCGCCCGCCGGCGACATCTTGAAGCCTTGCGCCATGCCAGCGCCGCCCTGGAGCACGGTCGCGCGCAGCTGACCTTGGCGGGAGCGGGTGAGTTGTTGGCCGAAGACCTTCGCCAGGCCCAACATGCCCTTGGGGAAATTACCGGCGCCTTCAGCTCCGATGACCTGTTGGGGCGGATCTTTTCCAGCTTCTGCATCGGTAAATAACTCTGCTTTTCAAACCGGGTTTGCCCTCGAAGCCTCTCGAGTCCAACGCAAACCCGGTTCTTCCCCTCTGTTTTTGAAACGATTGCCCTTGATGGCGGCTTGCCTGTGGACGCTGCGGCTGTCCATCGCGGCGGTTTTCTGTGGATTAAGCCCTGTGAATAACTGCCATTGAGGTCGGTTGATAAACCCCCTTCAAATCTGGAGATAACCGCTCCTGTGGATAACATGCCCATTCATCCACAGGCTTACACCGGTTATCCAAACCCCTCATGGCCACCTGACCACAGGGTTTTGAATCTCTGTACACATTGAAAATAAAGGCCTGTGTAACGTTATCCACAGATACTGGGCTCAGTAAGAATAAACATAAAAACAAAGGTTTTATAAATTTCTTTCTTTTTAATTTCTTTAACCGTGAGTTTTCCACAGCTGGTTAAATTTTGTGCAAAGGGTTCTTTAGGAAAGGGGAAGTCCCTATACTTGCCGACCTGGCTCGAAAAACGCTCTGGCCAGGCTCAAGACCTATTTCCGAATTACCTGAATTAAGCAGGCACGAGGTGCGTGGTGGATTTCCCTTCCCGTTTTGAAGTGATCGTCATCGGCGGCGGTCATGCCGGTACCGAGGCAGCACTTGCATCAGCACGCATGGGGGCAAAAACCCTGTTGCTGACGCATAACGTGGAAACCCTCGGTGCCATGAGTTGCAACCCTGCCATTGGTGGGATCGGCAAAAGCCACCTGGTCAAGGAAATCGATGCCCTTGGGGGCGCGATGGCCATGGCCACCGATAAAGGCGGTATCCAGTTTCGCGTATTGAACAGCCGCAAAGGCCCAGCCGTGCGCGCTACACGCGCCCAGGCCGACCGAGTCCTGTACAAGGCCGCTGTCCGTGAAATTCTGGAAAACCAGCCGAACCTGTGGATATTTCAACAAGCGGCCGATGACCTGATCGTCGAACAGGACCAGGTACGCGGTGTCGTCACGCAAATGGGTCTGCGTTTCTTCGCCGATTCCGTGGTGTTGACCACCGGGACGTTCCTCGGCGGACTTATCCACATCGGTTTGCAGAATTTTTCCGGCGGTCGCGCCGGTGATCCGCCGTCGATTGCTCTGGCTCACCGCCTGCGTGAGTTGCCATTGCGTGTCGGGCGCCTGAAAACCGGTACGCCACCTCGCATCGACGGCAAGTCCGTGGATTTCTCGGTGATGACCGAGCAGCCTGGCGATACGCCGATCCCGGTGATGTCGTTCATGGGCAACAAGGAACAGCATCCACGGCAAGTCAGTTGCTGGATCACCCACACCAACGCCCGCACCCACGAAATCATCGCGGCGAACCTCGATCGTTCGCCGATGTATTCAGCTGCCGGTGAAATCGAAGGTGTCGGCCCGCGCTATTGCCCGTCGATTGAAGACAAGATCCATCGCTTTGCCGACAAGGAAAGCCATCAGGTGTTCATCGAACCGGAAGGTTTGACCACCCATGAGTTGTATCCGAACGGGATATCCACAAGTCTGCCGTTCGACGTGCAATTGCAGATCGTGCAATCGATCCGTGGCATGGAGAACGCGCACATCGTGCGTCCGGGTTATGCGATCGAGTACGACTACTTCGATCCGCGCGATTTGAAGTACAGCCTGGAAACCAAAGCTATCGGCGGTCTGTTCTTCGCCGGGCAGATCAACGGCACCACCGGCTACGAAGAAGCTGGTGCCCAGGGTTTGCTCGCCGGAGCCAACGCCGCATTGCTCGCCAAGGGCAAAGAAGCCTGGTGCCCGCGCCGCGATGAGGCGTACATCGGTGTGCTGGTGGACGACCTGATTACCCTGGGTACCCAGGAACCGTATCGGATGTTCACGTCTCGCGCCGAATACCGCCTGATCCTGCGTGAAGACAACGCCGACCTGCGCTTGACCGAGAAAGGTCGCGAACTGGGGTTGGTGGATGACGTGCGCTGGGCTGCGTTCTGCAAGAAACGCGAGAGCATCGAGCTGGAAGAGCAGCGCCTGAAAAGCACCTGGGTTCGTCCCGGTACCGAGCAGGGCGATGCTATCGCGGCGAAATTCGGCACGCCGCTGACCCACGAATACAACCTGCTGAACCTGTTGAGCCGCCCGGAAATCGATTATGCCGGGTTGGTGGAAGTGACCGGCCAGGGCGCGGAAGATCCACAAGTGGCCGAACAGGTCGAGATCAAGACCAAATACGCCGGTTACATCGACCGCCAGCAGGACGAAATCGCCCGTCTGCGCGCCAGTGAAGACACCAAGTTGCCTGTGGATATCGATTACACCGGCATTTCCGGGTTGTCGAAAGAAATCCAGGGCAAGCTCGGTGCGACCCGTCCGCAAACCCTGGGCCAGGCCTCGCGCATTCCAGGCGTCACTCCAGCGGCGATCTCGCTGTTGATGATTCATTTGAAAAAACGCGGCGCCGGCCGCCAGTTGGAGCAAAGCGCTTGAGTTCGATGGTCACCTCGCAACACGCTGAAGAGTTATCCACAGGTGCCCGTCAGCTCGGCGTCAGCCTGACCGAAGCCCAGCACGCGCAATTGCTAGGTTATCTGGCGTTGTTGATCAAATGGAACAAGGCCTACAACCTGACCGCCGTGCGCGATCCGGACGAAATGGTCTCGCGCCATTTGCTCGACAGCCTCAGCGTCATGTCCTTCATCGAAGACGGTCGCTGGCTGGATGTCGGCAGCGGCGGAGGCATGCCGGGCATCCCGCTGGCGATCCTGTTTCCCGACTCGCAAGTGACCTGCCTGGACAGCAACGGTAAGAAAACCCGCTTCCTGACCCAGGTCAAACTCGAACTCAAACTGGATAACTTGCAAGTTATCCACAGCCGCGTCGAAGCGTTCCAACCTGCCGAGCCGTTCAACGGGATCATCTCCCGGGCGTTCAGCAGCATGGAGAACTTCAGCAACTGGACTCGCCACCTGGGCGACGCCGATACGCGCTGGCTGGCAATGAAGGGCGTTCATCCGGCCGATGAGCTGGTAGCATTGCCGGCAGACTTCCACCTCGATAGCGAACACGCCTTGGCCGTACCCGGTTGCCAAGGCCAACGCCATCTGCTGATACTGCGCCGCACGGCATGATTGGGAACACAAGCAAGAATGGCTAAGGTATTCGCGATAGCGAACCAGAAAGGTGGTGTGGGCAAGACCACCACCTGTATCAACCTCGCAGCATCCCTGGTCGCGACCAAGCGCCGGGTGCTGTTGATCGATCTCGATCCACAGGGCAACGCTACCATGGGCAGCGGTGTGGATAAGCATGGCCTGGAAAACTCCATCTACGACGTCCTGATCGGCGAGTGCGATCTGGGCCAGGCCATGCACTTTTCCGAACATGGCGGTTATCAACTGCTGCCGGCCAACCGTGACCTGACGGCGGCCGAAGTGGTGCTGCTGGAAATGCAGATGAAGGAAAGCCGTCTGCGCAGCGCCTTGGCGCCGATCCGGGAAAACTACGATTACATCCTGATCGATTGCCCACCGTCGCTGTCGATGCTGACCCTCAACGCCCTGGTGGCGGCCGATGGTGTGATTATCCCCATGCAGTGCGAATACTTCGCATTGGAAGGGTTGAGCGACCTTGTGGATAACATCAAGCGCATCGCCGAACTGCTGAACCCGGACCTGAAGGTCGAAGGCCTGCTGCGGACCATGTATGACCCGCGCCTGAGCCTGATGAACGATGTTTCGGCCCAGCTCAAGGAACACTTCGGCGAGCAGCTCTACGACACCGTCATCCCGCGTAACATCCGTCTGGCCGAAGCGCCGAGCTACGGCATGCCGGCCCTGGCCTACGACAAACAATCCCGTGGTGCGCTGGCTTACCTGGCCCTGGCGGGCGAGATGGTTCGCCGTCAGCGCCGCAACCCTCGCACCGCTGCAGCCCAGCCAACTTAAGGAAACCCCATGGCCGTCAAGAAACGAGGTCTCGGACGTGGACTGGATGCACTGCTCAGCGGTCCCACTGTCAGCTCGCTGGAAGAACAGGCTGTCCAGGTCGATCAGCGTGAGTTGCAGCATTTGCCGCTGGACCTGATCCAGCGCGGCAAATACCAGCCGCGCCGGGACATGGACCCACAGGCGCTGGAAGAACTGGCCCAGTCGATCAAGAGCCAGGGTGTGATGCAGCCGATCGTGGTCCGGCCGATCGCCAATGGGCGCTTCGAGATCATTGCCGGCGAACGTCGCTGGCGCGCCAGCCAGCAGGCCGGCCAGGAAACCATCCCGGCAATGGTCCGCGATGTGCCGGATGAAACGGCTATCGCCATGGCGCTGATCGAGAACATCCAGCGTGAAGACCTCAACCCGATCGAGGAAGCCGTGGCCCTGCAGCGCTTGCAGCAGGAATTCCAATTGACCCAGCAACAAGTTGCCGAGGCGGTGGGCAAGTCCCGTGTGACCGTGGCCAACCTGCTGCGCCTGATTGCCTTGCCGGAAGTCATCAAGACCATGCTGTCCCATGGCGACCTGGAAATGGGTCATGCCCGGGCATTGCTCGGTTTGCCGGAAAATCAACAGGTTGAAGGGGCGCGACATGTTGTCGCACGAGGCCTGACTGTGCGCCAGACCGAGGCACTGGTTCGCCAGTGGCTGAGCGGCAAACCGGCCCCTGTCGAAGCCCCCAAAACCGATCCTGATATCGCTCGCCTGGAACAGCGCCTGGCCGAGCGCCTGGGCTCTGCGGTACAGATCCGCCACGGTAAGAAGGGCAAAGGGCAATTGGTGATCGGTTATAACTCCCTCGATGAGCTGCAAGGTGTCCTTGCGCACATTCGCTGAAACAATTGCTCTTGTAGCGCGCAGTCGGAAATCACTACCTGACAGTTGAATAGGGGCAGAACCGCCCCTATACTCTGCGCGCATTTTGTCGGCACAAATTATGCCAAGTTATTGAATTATGGCGGCCGATCATTGGAGAGCAAAAGCGATGGAAACCCGCACGCCAAACCGCTTGCCGTTCCATCGCCTGGCAGTTTTCCCGGTTTTGATGGCTCAATTTACCGTCGTACTGATCGCCACACTGGCGCTCTGGCAATGGAAAGGAGTCGTCACCGGATACTCAGGGCTTTGCGGAGGCCTGATAGCCTTGCTTCCCAATATTTACTTCGCTCACAGGGCCTTTCGGTTTTCCGGCGCCCGAGCAGCCCAGGCTATCGTCCGGTCTTTTTATGCCGGCGAGGCGGGGAAACTGATTTTGACGGCAGTGCTGTTTGCATTGACGTTCGCAGGTGTGAAGCCACTGGCGCCGCTGGCTGTATTCAGCGTCTTCGTGCTGACCCAACTGGTTAGCTGGTTCGCTCCCCTGCTAATGAGAACAAGACTTTCGAGACCTTAGGGCGTTTGAGGCAACCATGGCAGAGACAACCGCTTCGGGCTATATCCAGCACCACTTGCAGAACCTGACTTTCGGTCAGCTACCCAACGGCGGCTGGGGCTTTGCCCACACCGCAGCAGAAGCCAAGGAAATGGGCTTCTGGGCTTTCCACGTCGATACTCTCGGCTGGTCGGTCGCTTTGGGTCTGATCTTCGTTCTTCTTTTCCGCATGGCGGCAAAGAAGGCGACTTCCGGTCAGCCTGGTGCACTGCAGAACTTCGTTGAAGTACTGGTCGAATTCGTCGATGGCAGCGTGAAAGACAGCTTCCATGGCCGTAGCCCGGTGATCGCACCGCTGGCACTGACCATCTTCGTCTGGGTGTTCCTGATGAACGCCGTCGACCTGGTACCGGTCGACTGGATTCCTCAGTTGGCCATCCTGATCTCCGGCGACCAGCACATCCCATTCCGCGCCGTGTCGACCACCGACCCGAACGCGACCCTGGGCATGGCCTTCTCGGTCTTCGCACTGATCATTTTCTATAGCATCAAGGTCAAGGGCATCGGCGGCTTCATCGGCGAACTGACCCTGCACCCGTTCGGCAGCAAGAACATCCTGGTTCAAGCCCTGCTGATCCCGGTGAACTTCCTGCTCGAATTCGTGACCCTGATCGCCAAGCCGATTTCTCTGGCACTGCGTCTGTTCGGCAACATGTATGCCGGCGAACTGGTGTTCATCCTGATCGCTGTGATGTTCGGCAGCGGCCTGCTGTGGCTCAGCGGCCTGGGTGTAGTTCTGCAGTGGGCGTGGGCTGTGTTCCACATCCTGATCATCACCCTGCAGGCGTTCATCTTCATGATGCTGACCATCGTCTACCTGTCGATGGCGCACGAAGAAAACCATTAAGGCCAGTCTCGACTAGTCTGATGTCCTTCCCGGTCAAACGGGAAGGAGCCCGAACCGGGCTGAGAAACGATTTGTTTTACCGCTTTAATCTAAAAAACCTAAACCATACGACGTAAAAGTCGGGAGGAAAGATGGAAACTGTAGTTGGTCTAACCGCTATCGCTGTTGCACTGTTGATCGGCCTGGGCGCACTGGGTACCGCAATTGGTTTCGGCCTGTTGGGCGGCAAGTTCCTGGAAGGCGCAGCGCGTCAGCCAGAAATGGTTCCAATGCTGCAAGTCAAAATGTTCATCGTGGCCGGTCTGCTCGACGCCGTGACCATGATCGGTGTTGGTATCGCGCTGTTCTTCACCTTTGCGAACCCGTTCGTTGGTCAAATCGCTGGCTAATTACTCGGATGTCTCGAGTAGATTGGTGTGATGGACAACGTAACTGCGAGGTGTTGGCGTGAACATTAATGCGACCCTGATTGGCCAGTCCGTTGCGTTCCTGATTTTTGTACTGTTCTGCATGAAGTTCGTATGGCCTCCGGTCATTGCGGCATTGCACGAACGTCAAAAGAAGATCGCTGATGGTCTGGACGCTGCCAGCCGTGCAGCTCGCGACCTGGAGTTGGCCCAAGAGAAAGTGGGTCATCAACTGCGCGAAGCGAAAGCTCAGGCAGCTGAAATCATCGAGCAAGCCAAGAAACGCGGTACCCAGATTGTCGACGAAGCCCGTGAACAGGCTCGCGTCGAAGCTGACCGTGTGAAGGCTCAGGCTCAAGCCGAGATCGAACAGGAACTCAACAGTGTCAAAGACGCGCTGCGTGCCCAAGTGGGTGCCCTGGCCGTTGGCGGTGCTTCTAAGATCCTGGGTGCCACAATCGATCAAAACGCGCACGCAGAGCTGGTTAACCAACTGGCTGCTGAAATCTAAGCGAGGGCGATCATGGCAGAACTGACCACGTTGGCCCGACCTTACGCTAAGGCGGCCTTCGAGCACGCTCAGGCCCACCAGCAACTGGCCAATTGGTCAGCCATGCTCGGCCTGGCTGCAGCGGTGTCGCAAGACGACACCATGCAGCGCGTGCTCAAGGCCCCGCGACTGACGAGCGCAGAAAAGGCCGCCACGTTCATTGACGTGTGCGGCGACAAGTTCGATGCCAAGGCACAGAATTTCATTCACGTCGTTGCCGAAAACGACCGTCTCCTGCTTCTGCCGGAGATCGCCACTCTTTTTGACCTGTACAAGGCCGAGCAAGAGAAGTCGGTAGACGTGGAAGTGACCAGTGCTTTTGCATTGAACCAAGAACAGCAAGACAAACTCGCCAAGGTTCTCAGTGCACGACTCAACCGGGAAGTGCGCCTGCAAGTCGAGGAAGACAAGTCCCTGATAGGGGGCGTTGTAATCCGCGCCGGCGACCTGGTTATCGATGGCTCGATTCGCGGCAAAATCGCGAAACTTGCCGAAGCATTGAAATCTTGAGTTTGAAGGGGCAGCAGAGCAATGCAGCAACTCAATCCTTCCGAAATAAGTGAAATTATCAAGGGCCGCATCGACAAGCTCGATGTGACCTCCCAAGCCCGTAACGAAGGCACTGTCGTCAGCGTATCTGACGGCATCGTGCGGATTCACGGTCTGGCCGACGTCATGTACGGCGAGATGATCGAGTTTCCGGGCGGCGTCTACGGTATGGCCCTCAACCTGGAGCAAGACTCCGTAGGTGCCGTTGTACTGGGCGCCTACCAGTCGCTGGCCGAAGGCATGAGCGCCAAGTGCACTGGCCGCATCCTCGAAGTTCCGGTTGGTAAGGAACTGCTGGGTCGCGTTGTCGACGCACTGGGCAACCCTGTCGACGGCAAAGGTCCGCTGAACAACACCGAGACCGACGCGGTCGAGAAAGTTGCTCCTGGCGTGATCTGGCGTAAGTCGGTAGACCAGCCTGTACAGACTGGCTACAAGGCTGTCGATGCCATGATCCCTGTCGGCCGTGGCCAGCGTGAGCTGATCATCGGTGACCGTCAGATCGGTAAGACCGCTCTGGCGATCGACGCGATCATCAACCAGAAGAACAGCGGCATTTTCTGCGTCTACGTAGCCATCGGTCAGAAGCAATCGACCATCGCCAACGTGGTTCGCAAGCTGGAAGAAAACGGCGCCCTGGCCAACACGATCATCGTGGCGGCCAGCGCATCGGAATCTCCAGCGCTGCAGTTCCTGGCACCGTACTCCGGTTGCACCATGGGCGAATACTTCCGCGACCGCGGTGAAGACGCGCTGATCGTTTATGACGATCTGTCCAAGCAGGCAGTGGCTTACCGCCAGATCTCCCTGCTGCTGCGCCGTCCACCAGGCCGCGAAGCCTACCCAGGCGACGTGTTCTATCTCCACTCCCGTCTGCTGGAGCGCGCATCCCGCGTTTCGGAAGAGTACGTAGAGAAGTTCACCAACGGCGCAGTGACCGGCAAAACCGGCTCCCTGACCGCGCTGCCGATCATCGAAACCCAGGCTGGCGACGTTTCCGCGTTCGTTCCGACCAACGTGATTTCCATCACCGACGGTCAGATCTTCCTGGAATCGGCCATGTTCAACTCCGGGATCCGTCCTGCTGTGAACGCCGGTGTTTCGGTATCCCGTGTGGGTGGTGCCGCTCAGACCAAGATCATCAAGAAGCTGTCCGGTGGTATCCGTACCGCCCTGGCCCAGTACCGTGAACTGGCGGCATTCGCCCAGTTCGCTTCTGACCTGGACGAAGCGACCCGTAAGCAACTTGAGCATGGTCAGCGCGTTACCGAGCTGATGAAGCAGAAGCAATACGCACCAATGTCGATCGCTGACATGGCGCTGTCGCTGTATGCCGCTGAGCGTGGGTTCCTGACTGACGTTGAAATCGCCAAGGTCGGCAGCTTTGAACAAGCGCTGATTGCTTACTTCAACCGCGATCACGCCGACTTGTTGGCCAAGATCAACGTGAAGGGTGACTTCAATGACGAAATCGACGCTGGCATGAAAGCCGGTATCGAGAAGTTCAAGGCCACCCAAACCTGGTAAGCCGCAGCGGGAGTCGCAAGGCTCCCGCTTGCTAACCTGATAGGTGTTACATGGCAGGCGCAAAAGAGATTCGCAGTAAGATTGCGAGCATCAAAAGCACGCAAAAAATTACCAGCGCCATGGAAAAAGTGGCGGTCAGCAAAATGCGCAAGGCACAAATGCGCATGGCTGCTAGCCGCCCTTATGCGGAGCGCATCCGCCAGGTTATTGGTCATCTGGCCAACGCCAACCCGGAATATCGCCACCCGTTCATGATCGACCGTGCTATCAAGCGCGTCGGTTACGTCGTGGTGAGCAGTGACCGTGGTCTGTGTGGTGGCTTGAACACCAACCTGTTCAAGGCCCTGGTCAAGGACATGGCTGTAAACCGCGAACAAGGCGTCGAGATCGATCTGTGCGTGATTGGTAGCAAGGGTGCGGCTTTCTTCCGCAACTTCGGCGGCAACGTCGTCGCTGCTATCAGCCACCTGGGTGAAGAGCCGTCGATCAATGATCTGATCGGCAGCGTCAAGGTGATGCTGGATGCTTACCTGGAAGGCCGGATTGACCGCCTGTCCGTGGTATCCAACAAGTTCATCAACACCATGACGCAGCATCCAACCGTGGAGCAGTTGATCCCACTGGTGGCGACCCCGGAACAGGAACTCAAGCACCACTGGGACTATCTCTACGAACCGGATGCCAAGGAGCTGCTTGACGGCTTGATGGTCCGCTACGTGGAGTCGCAGGTCTACCAGGCGGTGGTCGAGAACAACGCAGCTGAACAAGCAGCGCGGATGATCGCGATGAAGAACGCTACTGACAACGCCGGTGATTTGATCAGCGATTTGCAACTGATCTACAACAAGGCGCGTCAGGCTGCGATCACCCAAGAGATCTCGGAAATCGTCGGCGGCGCTGCCGCGGTTTAACGGTTCAAATATTCAGAGGATCCAGCTATGAGTAGCGGACGTATCGTTCAAATCATCGGCGCCGTTATCGACGTGGAATTTCCACGCGACAGCGTACCGAGCATCTACAACGCGCTGAAAGTACAAGGCGCGGAAACTACCCTGGAAGTTCAGCAGCAGCTGGGCGACGGCATCGTTCGTACCATTGCGATGGGTTCTACCGAAGGCTTGAAGCGCGGTCTGGACGTTGTCGACTCTGGCGCTGCCATCTCCGTACCGGTCGGTAAAGCGACCCTGGGCCGGATCATGGACGTACTGGGTAACCCGATCGACGAAGCGGGTCCGATCGACACCGAAGAGCGCTGGGGCATTCACCGTCCTGCGCCATCCTTCGCTGAACAGGCAGGCGGCAACGACCTGCTGGAAACCGGCATCAAGGTTATCGACCTGGTTTGCCCGTTCGCCAAGGGCGGTAAAGTCGGTCTGTTCGGTGGTGCCGGTGTAGGCAAGACCGTAAACATGATGGAACTGATCCGTAACATCGCCATCGAGCACAGCGGTTATTCCGTGTTCGCCGGTGTGGGTGAGCGTACTCGTGAGGGTAACGACTTCTACCACGAGATGAAGGATTCCAACGTTCTGGACAAAGTGGCACTGGTCTACGGCCAGATGAACGAGCCGCCGGGAAACCGTCTGCGCGTAGCCCTGACCGGCCTGACCATGGCCGAGAAGTTCCGTGACGAAGGTAACGACGTTCTGCTGTTCGTCGACAACATCTACCGTTACACCCTGGCCGGTACCGAAGTATCCGCACTGCTGGGCCGTATGCCTTCGGCAGTAGGTTACCAGCCGACCTTGGCTGAAGAGATGGGCGTTCTGCAGGAACGTATCACTTCGACCAAGGAAGGTTCGATCACTTCGATCCAAGCGGTATACGTACCTGCGGATGACTTGACCGACCCGTCGCCAGCGACCACCTTCGCCCACTTGGACGCCACCGTCGTTCTGTCCCGTGATATCGCTTCCCTGGGTATCTACCCAGCGGTTGACCCACTGGACTCGACTTCGCGCCAGCTGGATCCGAACGTGATCGGCCAGGAGCACTACGACACCGCTCGCGGCGTCCAGTACGTGCTGCAGCGCTACAAAGAGCTGAAGGACATCATTGCGATCCTGGGTATGGACGAACTGTCGGAAGCCGACAAGCAGTTGGTATCCCGCGCTCGTAAGATCCAGCGCTTCTTGTCGCAGCCGTTCTTCGTGGCTGAAGTCTTCACCGGTGCCTCGGGTAAATACGTTTCCCTGAAAGACACCATTGCTGGCTTCAAAGGCATCCTCAACGGTGACTACGACCACCTGCCAGAACAAGCGTTCTACATGGTCGGCGGCATCGAAGAAGCGATCGAGAAAGCCAAGAAACTGTAATCCCGGCGCCCGGCAACGGGCGCTAATTTAGGTTGAGGCAATCAGATGGCTATGACAGTCCATTGCGATATCGTCAGTGCGGAAGGGGAAATTTTCTCCGGTCTGGTCGAGATGGTGATTGCGCATGGTGAGCTGGGTGATCTTGGTATCGCTCTGGGTCACGCACCGCTGATCACTAATCTGAAACCAGGTCCGATCCGCTTGATCAAGCAGGGCGGGGAAGCCGAGGTGTATTACATCTCCGGTGGTTTCCTCGAGGTTCAGCCGAACATGGTCAAGGTCCTTGCCGACACTGTGCAACGTGCTGCCGACCTGGACGAAGCCTCCGCTCAGGAAGCCGTCAAGGCTGCCGAGAAGGCCCTGCACGAGCGAGGCGCGGAATTCGATTACGGTTCTGCTGCTGCACGTCTGGCCGAGGCCGCAGCTCAGCTGCGCACCGTCCAGCAGATCCGCAAGAAGTTCGGCGGCTAAGCCGTCTGCTTTCTGTGCGATTGATTAAAAAGGGTAGCCTCGGCTACCCTTTTTTCTTTTCCCGACACTCATCATCTGGTCGCAGCCGCTGACCACCCAGGATTGGTAGCCAGTCATGTCTCTCGAAATCGTTATCCTCGCGGCCGGTCAAGGCACCCGCATGCGTTCGGCGCTGCCCAAGGTCTTGCACCCGGTAGCCGGCAATTCCATGCTTGGCCATGTTATCCACAGCGCCCGGCAACTTGATCCACAGCGCATTCACGTGGTGATTGGCCACGGTGCCGATGCGGTGCGCGAACGCCTGGCCGCGGATGACTTGAATTTCGTCCTGCAGGACAAACAACTGGGCACCGGCCATGCGGTGGCCCAGGCCGTGCCGTTCATCACGGCTGATACGGTGCTGATTCTCTACGGCGATGTGCCGCTGATCGAAGTCGACACCTTGCAGCGCCTGCTCAAGCATGTCGCGCCACAACAGTTGGGCCTGTTGACCGTCGAGCTGGACGACCCCACCGGTTACGGTCGCATCGTGCGTAACGTTGATGGCCAAGTGACCGCCATCGTCGAGCAGAAGGACGCCAACCAGGCCCAGCGCGCGATCACTGAAGGCAACACCGGGATCCTGGCCGTGCCGGCCGAGCGCCTGGGTGACTGGATGAGTCGTCTGTCGAACAACAACGCCCAGGGCGAGTACTACCTGACCGACGTGATTGCCATGGCGGTCGGCGACGGGCTGGTGGTTGCCACCGAGCAGCCGCTGGACGCCATGGAAGTGCAGGGCGCCAACGATCGCCGGCAATTGGCCGAGCTGGAGCGCCACTATCAGTTGCGCGCCGCTCGCCGCCTGATGGCCCAAGGGGTGACCCTGCGCGACCCGGCCCGTTTCGACGTGCGCGGTGAAGTCAGCGTGGGCCGCGACGTGGTCATCGACATCAACGTCATCCTCGAAGGCAAGGTTGTGATCGAAGACGACGTGGTCATCGGCCCGAACTGCGTGATCAAGGACAGCACCCTGCGCAAAGGCGTGGTGATCAAGGCCAACAGCCATCTCGACGGTGCAGTCATGGGGGAGGGCAGCGACGCCGGCCCGTTTGCTCGCCTGCGCCCAGGCTCTGTGCTGGAAGCCCGTGCCCATGTGGGTAACTTCGTTGAACTGAAGAATGCTCACCTGGGCGAAGGCGCCAAGGCCGGGCACCTGACCTACCTCGGTGACGCTGAAATCGGCGCCCGCACCAACATTGGCGCCGGGACCATCACCTGCAACTACGATGGCGCCAACAAGTACCGGACGACCATTGGAGAAGACGTGTTCATCGGCTCCAACAACTCTCTGGTAGCTCCAGTGACTATCGGTGATGGTTCAAACACGGCCGCAGGTTCAACTATCAATCAGGATGTGGATAAGTCCCAACTGGCTGTGGCTCGCGCCCGTCAGCGCAATATTGATGGCTGGAAGCGCCCGGAGAAAATCAAGAAAAGCTAAGTTATCCACAACCCCCTGTGGGAGCGGGCTTGCTCGCGAAGGGGTCGTGTCAGACGGTACAGCCTGAACTGACAGACCGCCTTCGCGAGCAAGCCCGCTCGCACACAGCGCTCATGATTTCTGAATTTTTCTTCTCCTGCCTTGACGACATCCCTTCAATAGGTTTTGATTGCTTACGTTATCTTTCGAATCGAAACTTATACCGCCATGTCGAAACGCAACACACCACAACGCCGTCACAACATCCTTGCCTTGCTCCAAGAGCAGGGTGAGGTCAGTGTGGATGCGTTGGCCAAGCGCTTCGAAACCTCGGAAGTTACGATTCGCAAGGATCTCGCCGCCCTGGAAACCAATGGCCTGTTGCTGCGTCGCTACGGTGGCGCGGTCCCGATGCCGCAGGAGTTGGTGGCCGATAACGGGCAAAGCGTCTCCAAGTACAAACTCGCCATTGCCCGGGCCGCGGTGAAGCGGATCCGCGAACATGCGCGCATCATCATCGACAGCGGCAGCACCACGGCGGCCATGATTCCGCAACTCGGCCAACAGCCGGGCCTGGTGGTGATGACCAATTCCCTGCACGTCGCCAATGCCTTGAGCGAATTGGAGCACGAGCCGGTGCTGTTGATGACCGGCGGCACCTGGGACCCTCATTCCGAGTCGTTCCAGGGCCAGGTCGCCGAGCAGGTCCTGCGTTCCTACGACTTCGACCAGTTGTTCATCGGTGCCGACGGCATCGATCTGGTTCGAGGTACCACCACCTTCAACGAACTGCTGGGCTTGAGCCGTGTGATGGCTGAGGTTGCCCGCGAAGTGATCGTGATGGTGGAGGCCGACAAGATCGGCCGCAAGATCCCCAACCTGGAGCTGCCGTGGAGCAGCGTCCATACCCTCATTACCGATGATCGCCTGCCCGTAGAGGCCCGCGATCAGATTCAGGCCCGCGGCATCACCGTGATCTGCGCGCCTGTCAGCCAGGAGAAATAGCATGTGTGGAATTGTCGGCGCCGTTGCTGAACGCAACATCACTGCAATCTTGCTCGAAGGCCTCAAGCGCCTGGAATATCGCGGCTACGACAGCGCCGGCGTGGCGGTGGTTACCAACGACGAGAAGCTCGAACGCATGCGTCGTCCGGGCAAGGTCAGCGAGCTTGCGCAAGCGTTGGAAGCCGAACCGCTGCTCGGTCGCCTGGGCATCGCTCACACCCGTTGGGCCACCCACGGCGCGCCCTGCGAGCGTAACGCCCACCCGCATTTTTCCGGTGACCTGGCGGTGGTGCACAACGGCATCATCGAAAACCACGAAGCCCTGCGTGAACAGCTCAAGGCGCTCGGCTACGTGTTCACCTCGGACACCGACACTGAAGTCATCGCCCATTTGCTCAATCACAAGCTCAAGGACCTGGTGGACCTGACCGTCGCCCTCAAGGCCACCGTCAAGGAACTGCACGGAGCCTATGGCCTGGCGGTCATCAGCACGAAACAACCTGATCGCCTGGTGGCGGCCCGTAGCGGTAGCCCATTGGTGATCGGCCTGGGCCTGGGGGAAAACTTCCTCGCGTCCGATCAGTTGGCATTGCGCCAGGTTACCGACCGCTTCATGTACCTGGAAGAAGGCGATATCGCCGAAATTCGCCGCGACAGCGTGCAGATCTGGGACCTCGACGGCAAAGAAGTGGAACGTGAGACCGTCCAGTACCGCGACGGTGCCGAAGCCGCCGACAAGGGCGAGTTCCGCCACTTCATGCTCAAGGAAATCCACGAACAACCGGCCGTGGTGCAACGCACCCTGGAAGGCCGCATGAGCCAGAACCAGGTGCTGGTCCAGGCGTTCGGTCCACAGGCGGCCGAGTTGTTCGCCAAGGTCCGCAACGTGCAGATCGTGGCCTGCGGCACCAGTTATCACGCCGGCATGGTCGCTCGTTACTGGCTGGAAGAACTGGCCGGTATTCCGTGCCAGGTAGAAGTCGCCAGCGAGTTCCGCTATCGCAAAGTGGTGGTGCAACCCGATTCGCTGTTCGTCACCATCTCCCAGTCCGGTGAAACCGCTGACACCCTGGCCGCCCTGCGCAACGCCAAGGAGTTGGGTTTCCTCGCCAGCCTGGCGATCTGCAACGTGGGCATCAGCTCGCTGGTGCGCGAATCCGACCTGACCCTGCTGACCCAGGCTGGCCGTGAGATCGGCGTAGCGTCGACCAAGGCGTTCACCACGCAACTGGTGGGGTTGCTGTTGCTGACGCTGGCCCTGGGCCAAGTGCGCGGCACGCTGGGCAAGGGCGTCGAGGCCGAACTGGTGGAAGAACTGCGTTGCCTGCCGGCCCGCCTGGGCGAAGCCTTGGCCATGGACAGCACTGTGGAAAAAATCGCTGAGCTGTTCGCCGAGAAAAACCACACCCTGTTCCTGGGCCGTGGCGCGCAGTTCCCGGTGGCGATGGAAGGGGCCCTCAAGCTCAAGGAGATTTCCTACATCCACGCCGAGGCCTATCCGGCCGGCGAACTCAAGCACGGCCCGCTGGCGCTTGTGGATAACGACATGCCCGTTGTCACCGTCGCGCCGAACAACGAGCTGCTGGAAAAGCTCAAGTCCAACCTGCAGGAAGTGCGCGCCCGTGGCGGCCAGTTGATTGTCTTCGCTGATGAGAAGGCTGGCATGACCAATGGCGAAGGCACCCACGTGGTGCACATGCCGCACATCCACGACATCCTGTCGCCGATTCTCTACACCATCCCATTGCAGTTGTTGTCGTACTACGTGGCAGTGCTCAAGGGCACCGACGTGGATCAGCCGCGTAACCTGGCGAAATCGGTCACGGTTGAGTAAGGATGTAGCGGATCCTGCCTGCTGGCTCGACTCCGAAACGCTGATAGAAACCAACCCCCTGATTCAGGGGGTTTTTTTTTAGGGGCGACTAGACTTCATGCCGGGTCAGGCTGGGAACCGAGCTCATTCGCGCCTGGGTCGGCCGGCCCTGTTCGTCGTATTCAGGGCAAGCCGCCGAACAACTGCATTGACAACACGGGACAGAGGTGATGATATCAAGTCATACGACAACGTATGACATAGAAAATAATAAAAACGAAAGGCGCAGTCATGTCTTCTACATCTACCGCCCAGCGATTTTGCAGGTCACCGGTCCCACGCGTTATCGCAGGGCGCCAGCTACCTTTCTCTCGTTGCAAAAAGCCCCATGCCGGCTCGCAACTGCTATCCAATTCCCCGATCCCAACGTTCAGGCCCGCACGCTTGCCTCGTCAGGCGTTAGCGCTGGGCGTGCTCGTTTCTTGCGCAACTTCAAACCCACAATGAATGGCAGCACCTGGAGAACAATAATGAAGAAAACACTCTGCGCCTCTTTGATCGCCTCTTTTCTGAGCCTGACCGCTGGCACGGCAATGGCCACCGACGCCAGCGACTGGCCAAGCCGTCCGGTGCAGGTGGTGGTGATTGCCAACGCCGGCGGTGACACCGATTTCAACGCACGGATGATGGCCAAGTACTTCACCAAGCTCACCGGCAAATCCATGGTGGTGACCAATATGGCCGGCGGGGGTGGGACGATTGCCGCCGATGCGGTCAAAAACGCGGCGCCGGATGGCAATACCATCTTGTTCACCCATACCGGCCAGCTGATCGTCAACGAGGTCGCGGGGCTGTCGGAGGACCGCTTCGATGCGCTTGATATCTCCTGCATCGCTGGCGTCGACAAAGGCGCGGTGTTCGTCTCGGCGAAAAGCTCGGGCATCGACAGCCTTGACCAACTGATCAAACAAGCCAAGGCCAAGCCCGGCACCATCACCTACGGCACCGAGATGGGCAACTTCTCTCACCTGCAAGGCTTGATGTTCGAGAAGCTCGCCGGCGTGAAACTGAAAATGGTCGACAGCGGCACGGTGTCCGAAAAAATCGTTGCCTTGCTGGGCAAGCGCATCGACCTGGGCGCCATCAGCTACGGCTCGGTCCAGGATTACATTGCCAGCGGCAAGATGACTGCCCTTGGCCAACCCAACGCCGAGCGCAACGCGTTGCTGGGCGATGTGAAGACCTTCAAGGAACAAGGCGTGGATCTGATTCTGGACAAGCCTTATGTCGTCGCTTTCCCGAAAGGCACGGACCCGGCCATCGTCAAGAAAATGGCCGACACCATGAAGAAAATCACCGAAGAGCCGGAATACGCCGAAGAGCTGAAAAAATCCTTCAAGCAGCCGGTCAGCTTCCAGGGCACCGAAGAAGCTATTGCCACCTTGAGCAAGACCCGCGACAGCTTCATGGAGTTCAAGGACGAGATGCGTAAAGGGAAGTAATTTTGCGTAACGGGGGTCGGGTGTGCGCCGCGTGGGCGGCAAGCACCTGACGCCCAGTCCTTTCCAATAAGAGGAGCCGGTATGGATTCCTATAAAAGAAACGAGCTGCTAACCGGCCTGGCCATGCTCGGCGCCGGCGTGGCTTATCTGGTGTTGACCTTGAACCTGCCGCGTCGTGGTTTCGTCGATGCCGCGTTCGTGCCTTGGTTACTTGCTGTCGCGTTGTGCCTGTTGGGTGCGTTGCAATTGTGGGCGTGGCGAAAGCTGCCGGACAAAACGGCCGAGCCCGCCGAAAAGCCCGAGTCGATTGACTATCCAACGGTCATCAAATCCCTGGCCTTGGTGCTGGTTTTTACAGCGTTGCTGGAGACCGTGGGTTTCGTGATCATGACCGTGCTTTTTCTCTACGCTCAGTTCATCGTTTTGACTCCCGCTGACCAGAAGGTCAAGCATCCCCTGTACGCGCTGATATCGATCATTTCCGCGGTCTTGATTTTTTACATTTTTCGCCATGGCTTCGACTTGCTCCTGCCGGTCGGTTTATTGGATTTCTAGGGGACGGCCATGATTGAACTTATGCAGCAAGGCTTCGGTGCCGTTCTCACCCCCTACGTCTTTGTCCTCATTGCCCTTGGCGTGGCGGTGGGTATTGTTTTTGGTGCGGTGCCCGGCCTCTCGGCCACCATGGCTATCGCACTCTGTTTGCCGCTGACTTATTCGATGGGCCCTGGCCCTGGCCTGGCGCTGCTGGTCGCGCTGTTTGTCGGTGCCACCTCGGGAGGGTTGATATCGGCGATATTGCTCAACATACCGGGAACGCCGGCCTCCATCGCCACGACATTCGATGGTTGGCCGCTGATGAAGAAGGGCCTGGGCGTCAAGGCCTTGGGCGTTGGTGTGGTGTTTTCTTTCCTGGGGACGATTTTCAGCATCGCCGCGCTGATGTTCATCGCCCCGATCCTGGCTGAACTGGCCCTGAGCTTTGGTCCGCACGAATACTTTTCCATTGCGATTTTCTCGCTGACGTTGATCGCCACGCTGTCCACCGGCTCGCTGGTCAAAGGCTTGTTTGCCGGTGTCCTGGGCTTTGCCTTCTCCACTGTGGGGATCGCCCCGGTCGAAGCCATTCGCCGCTTCACCTTTGATCTGCCGAGCCTCAATGGCGGCTTCGCCATGCTCACCGTCATGATCGGTATGTTCGCAGTCGCCGAAGTGCTGAAGTTCGCTGAAAGCGCGCGCCTGAGTCACCGGGCCAAACCGCAGAACGTCAGTATGAAAGGCGTAAAAGGTTTTGGTTTCTCGATGAAGGAATTTGTCGGCCAACTCCCGAACGCCACCCGTTCATCGCTGATTGGCCTGGGCATCGGCATCCTGCCGGGCATCGGTGCCGGTACGTCGAATATCGTCTCTTACATCGCAGCCAAGAAACGATCGAAGCATCCGGAGGAATTCGGCAAAGGTACGATCGATGGCGTGGTTGCCAGTGAAACGGCAAACAACGCCGGTATCGGCGGCGCGATGATCCCGCTGCTGACCCTGGGTATTCCTGGTGATACCACCACGGCTGTCCTGTTGGGCGGTTTCATGATCCATGGCATCCAGCCCGGCCCCCTGCTGTTTATCAGCCAGGCGCCGCTGGTCTACACAATCTTTGCTGCGCTGATCCTGGCTTCGGTGTTCATGCTGGTACTCGAGTTCTACGGCCTGCGCATGTTCATCAAATTGCTGGCGGTGCCCAAGCACATCCTGCTGCCCATCATCCTGGTGTTGTGCGTGGTCGGGGCTTTTGGCTTGAACAGCCGGATCTTCGATGTCTGGGCGGTATTGCTGTTTGGCTTGCTGGGCTACGGATTCGTCAAAAGCGGTCTGCCAATTGCACCGTTCATCATCGGCTTCATCCTGGGGCCGATGGCGGAAACCAACCTGCGACGCGGCCTTATGCTGTCCGATGGCAACTTCAGCGGTTTCCTGACCACTCCCATCTCGGCCGCTTTCCTGGCCCTCGCCGCGGTGTCTGTCTCCTGGCACCTGGTGACCGTGATCCGTCACAAGAAGAGCGCTGCCATTGAACTGATGCGCAGCTGATTCAGCTCAACCCATGGTTTTGGCCGGCGCAATGCAATCTTGCATTGCGCCGGTCGAACCGGAGGACTGCCATGTCAAGCCCGACCCCTCTTCCGTCAGCCGACGACGACCGCATCAGTTGGCTGCGCATAGCGTCGGTATTTCTACCGCTGGCCAATCCCATCAGCGATGCCAAGGTGCTGACCGGTCGGCAAAAGCCAATGACCGAAATCGCCATGTTGTTCGTGGAAATTGAAACCAGAGACGGCCACCGCGGCCTGGGTTTCAGTTATTCCAAGCGCGCCGGTGGGCCTGGGCAATTTGCCCACGCCCAGGAAATCGCCCCCACGCTCATCGGTGAAAACCCCAGCGATATTTCAAAGCTCTGGGACAAGCTCTGCTGGGCCGGCGCCTCGGTGGGGCGCAGCGGCCTGGCAACACAAGCCATCGGCGCATTCGATGTCGCCCTGTGGGACCTGAAGGCCAAGCGGGCCAATCTGTCCCTGGCCCGTCTGCTCGGCGCCCATCGTGATTCGGTCCAGTGCTACAACACCTCCGGCGGGTTCCTGCACACGCCGCTCGATCAGTTGATGATCAATACCGATATCTCCCGAGAGAAGGGCATCGGTGGGATCAAGCTCAAGGTCGGCCAGCCAGACCAGGCGCTGGATCTGCACCGTGTCAGCAGTATTCGCAAACACCTGGGCGATGCCTTTCCGCTGATGGTCGACGCCAACCAGCAATGGGATCGGCCCACGGCGCAGCGCATGTGCCGCCAGCTGGAACAGTACAACCTGGTCTGGATCGAGGAACCGCTCGATTGCTATGACGCCGAAGGACATGCCGCGCTGGCGCTGCAATTCGATACACCGATCGCGACCGGTGAAATGCTCACCAGCGTTGCCGAGCACTGGGAGTTCATCAAGCTGCGCGCGGCCGATTACCTGATGCCCGACGCGCCCCGTGTTGGCGGCATTACCCCTTACCTCAAGGTCCAGGCATTGGCCGAGCAAGCGGGGCTGATGATCGCGCCGCATTTCGCCATGGAGTTGCACATCCATTTGGCTGCCACCTATAGCCGCGAGCCCTGGGTCGAGCATTTCGAATGGTTGGAGCCGCTGTTCAACGAGCGTATGCAAACCCGGGACGGACGCATGCTCGTGCCGACCCGGCCAGGGCTTGGCCTGTCGCTCAGCGACCAAGTCGCCGGTTGGACTGCGCAACAGGTCGAGATTGGCCAGCGTGCGTGAGGAGGTACGATGTCGTCGCTGTTGAGTCAGGAGTTGATCGAAAATATCGAGCGTTTGGTCGGTCCCGCCGGGCTGGTGCGCGATCCCGAACTCATGCAGGGCTACCTGACCGATTGGCGCAACGCTTATCAAGGCTTGGCCGCGTTGGTGGTGCGTCCTGGCAGCACCGAGGAAGTGGCGGCGGTGGTGCGGCTCTGCCATGACGCCGGGGTGGCGCTGGTGCCCCAAGGGGGCAACACCGGGTTGTGCGGCGGATCGATTCCGGACGCTTCCGGTCGACAGGTGGTGCTGTCCTTGAGCCGGATGAAGCGCATCCGTGAACTCGACCTGGCCAATGAAACCATCACGGTGGAGGCCGGGGTGATACTGCAGCAGCTACAGGATGCTGCCAGTCAGGCCGGACGCCTGTTCCCTCTATCGCTGGGGGCCGAGGGCAGCTGCACGGTGGGCGGCAACCTGGCGACCAATGCCGGCGGCACGGCTGTGTTGCGCTACGGCAACATGCGTGAGCTGACCCTCGGCCTGGAAGTGGTGCTGCCTGACGGGCGCGTCTGGAACGGTTTGCGGGGCTTGCGTAAAGACAACACCGGCTACGATCTCAAGCATCTGTTTATCGGCTCGGAGGGCACGCTCGGCATCATCACCGCTGCGGTGCTGAAACTGTTTCCGGCGACCCACAGCACGGCGACTGCTTGGGTCGCGCTGCCTTCGCCGCAGGCCGCGGTGGACTTGATCGGTCATGTTCGCAGCTTGTGCGCCGACCGCCTGACGGGCTTCGAGATGATGTCGCGCCAGAGCCTGGACTTTGTCCTGGACCATGTGACCGGCTGCACTGATCCGCTGGAAACGAAGCACCCTTGGTACGCCTTGATCGAGCTGCGCGACACGGTGCCCGACGCGCCCTTGACGCTGTTGCTTGAAAACGGCCTGGCCCAGGCCTTCGAGCACGGTTGGGTCATCGATGCGGTATTGGCCAGCAGCCAGGCACAGGCCGCGGCGCTATGGGCGCTGCGCGAAGGTATTTCCGAGGCGCAGAATCATGAAGGCCCCAGCCTCAAGCACGACATCAGCGTGCCTGTGAGTCGGATCCCGGAATTCATTGAACGCACCGACAAGGCCCTGCAACAGGATTTCCCGGGCGTGCGCATCGTTTCCTATGGCCACATGGGCGACGGCAACCTGCACTACAACATCAGCAAGCCGGTCGGCGATGCGGACGCATCGTTCAAGGCCCGCGAACACGCGATCATGCAAGTCATCTACCGGATGACGAGCACCTTCAACGGCAGCATCAGTGCCGAACATGGGCTGGGGCAGGCCAAACCGGACGCGGCGGTGCGCTTCAAGGACCCTCTGGAGATGGAGCTGATGCGTGCCATCAAGCGCACGCTGGACCCGGCCGGGCTGATGAACCCCGGCAAGGTTTTCAGCGTCGGGCTGGAGTGACTGGAGGTATTTCTCGATTATTCTCGCAATTATGAAAAAATATTTTCATATGATGATCTGACCGACATTCACCAAAAGCTGGAAACCGCTAGAAAACAACAGCATTCATTGCAACTGGTGGCCGATGGCTGGCAGCGTTACCAAGCCTTGCAAGAGCAATTACATGAATTGAAGCGACAACGCTACAACCGTCAACAGCTTTCGGGATCGGAAAAACTAGCGCTGGGCGGGTTCAGGTTGATCGGTCTATAGTCCCTCTATAATTGTCTATAAATTGCCAATGAGAACTCGGCGTCTCTTAAAAATAATTGATCTATAGTCGCTCTATAATTTTCTATAGAATCCCGCCAGAGGTTCCCAATGGTCGAGATCGTTTACCACCGTCCCGTTTTGGCTGCCCGCCTATCAAAACTGATCATGCAGGTTGCCATTGGTAGCGCTGCCAGTTCGGGCGTCTTTCTGGCTGCTCCTCGGCGTACGGGAAAGTCCACCTTCGCTCGAGAAGATTTGCGGCCAGCATTGGAGGCAGCAGGAGCGATCGTACTGTATGCCGATCTTTGGAAAGACCTGACGAAAGATCCTGGCTTGGTCATCGTAGAGGCTGTCCGAGAAGCCTTTGGCCAGAGCGAAGGATTCGTAACCCGTCTGGCGAAAAGTGCTGGTATGGAGAAGGTGACGGTCGGCGGCCTGAGTTTCAGTCTGGACAAGATTGGGCTGGGCAAGGACATCGACTTGACCACCGCGCTTGCGGCGCTTTCGGATGAGTCGAAGAAGATCATCGTCCTGATGATCGACGAAGCTCAACATGCGATCACCACGGATGAAGGCGTTGCTGCGCTTTTCGCACTGAAAGCGGCAAGGGATGAACTCAACAGTTCGAAGCACCATGGTCTGCGCATCGTGTGCACCGGATCGAACCGGGACAAGCTCGCCATGCTCCGAAACAGTAAGGACCAAGCTTTCTTTGGGGCCTCCATGGTTCAATTTCCAACCCTGGATCAAGAGTTCATCAACTGGTTCTGCGCGAATATCGACCTCGCCCATCCGCTCGATCCCTTTAATGTGTTCGAGTTGTTCAGGGAGAGTGGTTATCGACCTGAGTTGCTAGGTGCCGCCGCAGATGAGATCAGGTTCGATTTTGCGTTGGACCCTGCAACCATCCCCGAGCGATTCGCATTGTTGGTTCGGGCGCAAGCTGATGAGCTCAATGCAAACCTTAAGAAAGTTATTCATAGCCTGACCCCTATTCAGTCCGCCGTTATCCGCGTCATGAGTGCCAAAGGCGATAACTATGCGCCCTTCGAGGCACCTACCATGGAGCTCTACGCGAAAGCGATGGAGCAGGCCGGTATCGCAGAGCGCGATATAAAGGTCGAAGTGCCGGGTGTTCAGCAAGCACTCATAGCCCTTCAGGAAAAGAAGCTGGTCTGGAAAGCCTCTCGTGGTGTCTACGCGGTTGATGAGCATGTCATCGTGGACCTGCTGGGTGAGGCCGGATTGCTCGAAGGCCTCTCCTAAGCTGTTCTCGAATCCGGCAGAGCCCCTAGCCTTTGGGGTCGGGGGCAGGAAGATGTGCTGGCCGCACGCACAAGTCACTCCAGAAAACAACGATCAAAAAGATAAACGCTGGTCGGTTTGAGATTCTCCACCGTGCGTTGCGGCCGGCCGCCTTCGCCGCTTTTTTTGCGACCGGTTTCTTGCAAATAACCCGCCTCGGTCATCTTCAGCAAACGCTGGCGCATGCTGGTCTTGAGCACCGGACGATCGAGCACCACGGAGAAAATGCTCACCGCTTGCGGCGCGCTGAATTCCGGGCCCAGGAACATCAGCGGCAGGCTGCTGTAGAGGGCTTTGGACAACAACCGCTCCTGTACAGCAGCCACCAGACTGTTGTGGTCGAAAGGGAGTTTGATCGAGGCGTCGGCCACATCCTTGAGCGGAAAAAACCCCTGGTGTTCGGCGAGCTGGACTGCATCGCTGACAATCGCCAGGTAGAACGTCGAGGAGGACCAGCAGCGCGGATCGCGGAACGCGTCGCCGACGGTACCGACCTGTTCGATCCAGGCCAGCGGCATGCCTACCTTGTTTGAGTTGCGCAAACGCTCCACGGCGTCGTTCAGCGTGAGATCTTCGACGTCACCATTGACCACGATCCCGGGCAGCGCCCAATGGCCGGCGAACGGCTCGGCTTCCCGTCGGTTCAGGAGGATTTCCAGCGCCTGGGTTTCCCGGCAGAAGCGCAGCACACAGAGATCGATGGTGTGCAGATAACCGCGTGCGGGGGCTGTGCTAGTGGGCATGTCGATTTCCGTGGGTAGCGTAAAGGTCATAGTTTAACGGGTTCATGCCGGGTGCCATCCAGTCGCTGGGAATCGGCTTGCCCAAGGCCAGTCGGTCGCGAACCACCGTGCTGCGCACGTGGATCTTTTCCTCCACGCAAAGAATGGAAAAACGCTCCAGTAATTCCTGGCCGCGGTAGAAGGTCGGCAGCCGATCCGCGACATCCTGGCCCACCACCAACGCAATCCGCTTGCCGTCCAGGGCCAGGCTGTCGGCGAGATGGGCGAGCAGGGTGTAGCTGTAGATTGCGCCTTCAACGCCACGGGCCACGACCTGTTCCACCCGGCTTGCACGCACTTCGGCGCAGCACAGTGGCTGCACCTTTTCGACGATCGATTCCAGCCAGTTCAGGCGAACGTCATAGTCGACCATTTGCTTGCCGTAGGGATGCCGCAAGCTGGGGACCACCAGCACACGTCTGGCCAGGCGTGAGGCCTCGATCATTACCTGGGCGTGACCGGCGTGCGGGGGATTGAAGGCGCCGCCATAAAGGGCAATCTCGAACATGGCTCATCCTATTTGGTACATGAGATGTACTCTAACAGCAAAGTTTTTTGGATGAAAACCTACGTTCTGACTAACCGTTTGATAAGGACATAAAAGGCTTATCTAAGTATATTCTCTTGGCGTGGCTTGTTACGAAAGTACATCTTATGTACTCTCGTGGTCATGAAGAGGAGAAACCCAGCATGAACAACCTGACCCGCAAAACCGCTTCCTTCGATGTCGATGCGCAAAAGAGCTTTACGCCGCTATGCCCTGATGAGCTTCCAGTGCCGGGCGGTGACCAGATTGCCGGTGAGCTGAATTTCATTGCCTCCCTGGCCAGCCTTCGCATCGGCAGCAAGGACGCCCATTCGCCCCTGGCCCCGTGGGTCGTCGCCGATCACGCACAGATGTTCGTGCCGACCGGGCTCGAGCATGCCGACATCACCTGGGTCAGCCATTGCGTTCCCGGCACCGAAGGTTTCGCTTTGCTGGATCACCTGCCGACTCCCTACGACTACGACTATTTCGTCTGGAAGGGCGTCGAGCCGGATTTGCACCCCTACGGCGCGTGCTACCACGACCTGCACGGCAAGCTGTCCACCGGGGTGATCGAGTACCTGAACGGCCTGGGTGTGCAGCAAGTGATTGTTGGTGGGCTGGCGCTGGACTTCTGCGTCAAGACCACCGCTCTGCAACTGGCCGCCGCCGGCTTCAAGGTGATCATTCACCTCCCAGCCTGCCGGGCCATCAGTGAGGAGGGGGCCAATCAAGCCATTCAAGACATGCGGCTAGCGGGCGTCTCGGTTGCCGCGACGCGCGAAGCAACCATTCGCCTGGCAAACGCATAAGGAAGCGCCATGGACAGTGCATTCGATTCAACCAGCGGCACCATCCAGAGTCTTCTGGATACCGACTACTACACCTTCACCATGATGCAGGCGGTCTTGCACCAACACCCGAATGTCGAGGTGGAATACCAGTTCATCGTGCGTTCCAAGGAGCGGCTCGGTCACCTGATCCCGGACATTCGTGTAGAGCTTGAGAAGCTCGCTGGGCTGCAACTGCGCGAGGGAGAGCAGCGGTTTCTGTTCAACAAGCGTTTGCGCGAGTACCTGACACCGGACTTCGAACAGTTTCTCGGCCTGTTTCGCTTCAATTTGCGCTACATACACGTTTCGCAAGTCGACGGCCAACTGCACATCCGCGTCCGTGGGCCGATGCTGCACTGCATCATGTTCGAGCAACCGGTATTGGCGATGGTCAGCGAACTGCGCAACCGCGAGAAATACCCCGAAGTCGAGTTGGCCGACGTCACCCGCAAGCTGTACCAGAAGTTCGAATGGCTGGAGAAAAACGCCAGCCGTGAAGAACTCGCCGAGTTTCGCGTTTCAGACTTCTCCACCCGGCGACGGCTGTCGTTCAGGGCCCAGCGTGAAGTGGTGAATGTCATGCGCAACGATTTTCCTGGCGTGTTTGTCGGCACCAGCAACGCTCACTTGGCTTATGAGTTCAATCTGCCCCTGATCGGCACAATGGCTCACCAATGGCTGATGGTGCATCAACAACTCGGGCGCTTGCGCGAGAGCCAGAACGCGGCGCTGGAAAACTGGGTGCGCGAGTATCGCGGCCGCCTCGGTATCGCCCTGACGGACTGCATCAGCACCGACTTCTTCCTCAAGGATTTCGACCTGTACTTTGCCAAGCTCTATGACGGCCTGCGCCAGGATTCCGGTGATCCGATCGTCTGGGCGGACAAGGTGCTGGAGCGTTACCAGGAACTGGGCATCGACCCGCGCACCAAGGACCTGATGTTCTCCGATGGCCTCAATTTCGAAAAGTGCCTGCCGATCCTGCGTCATGTTCGCGGCAAGGCCAGATTCGGTTTTGGCATGGGCACCAGTCTGGCCTGCGATGTCGACGGTGTCGAACCGCTGAGCATCGTCATGAAACTGGTGCGGGTCCACGGTGAGCCGGTCGTGAAGTTCTCCGACGACCCGATCAAGAACGTCTGCGAGGATGCGTCGTTTCTGCGGTACGCCGCCCAAGTGTTCAACGTTGCCCTGATCAATCCACAGCTGGGAGCCTGATATGACTACGCTCGTGCAAGAACGCATTGCCCGGGAGCTGGGCATCGACCGTCAACTCACACGGGGTGGCGAAGCAAGCGAGATTGCCCGCCGCATCGAATTCATCAAGCAGATCTTGCGCGAGTCGGGTTGCAAGTCCCTGGTACTGGGGATCAGTGGCGGCGTCGATTCTCTCACCGCCGGCCGCCTATGCCAGTTGACGGTGGAGCAATTGCGGGATGAAGACTACGCGGCGCGTTTTATCGCCGTCCGGTTGCCCTACAAGGCCCAGGCCGACGAGCCAGACGCCCAGGCTTGCCTGGACTTCATCCGGCCGGACTCGATCACCACCAGCAACATCGCCGCTTGTGTTGACGGGTTGATGAGCCAAATCGCAATCGATGGTTTGCAGCCTGGCGCCGAGCTCATCGACTTCGCCAAAGGCAACGCCAAGGCCCGGGCACGGATGCTGGCGCAATACGCCATTGCCAATCTGAGCGACGGGTTGGTGGTTGGCACCGATCATGGGGCGGAGGCGGTGATGGGGTTTTTCACCAAGTTCGGCGACGGCGCGTGCGACCTGGCCCCGCTGTCCGGGTTGACGAAGACTCAGGTGAGATCATTGGCCGATGCGATGGGCGCCCCCGGCTATCTGGTGCACAAGGCTCCGACCGCTGATTTGGAAGACCTGGTACCCGGTAAGCTGGATGAAGCGGCGTATGGCTGCAGCTACGAGGAAATCGATGGGTATCTGATGGGCGAAGAGGTGTCGCCGCAAGCGCGACAGATCATTGAACGCGCCTACCTCAAGACGGCCCACAAACGAGCCTTGCCCCGCGTTCCGGTATCGTTGTAATAGCGGGTGCATTTTTCGTCGGCGAATACTTCGACGAAGACAAGCAGCACGAAGGCGGTGGCCTGGAAGCCGAGGGCGAAGAGATCGAAGTGCTGGAGCTGCCCCTCGACCAGGCCTTGGGCATGATCGAGACCGGGGAGATTTGCGACGGCAAGACCATCACGCTGTTGCAGTACGCCAAGCTGCATCGGTTGCTGGATTAGCCGCGTTTTTCGCTCAGCTGGATTGGGCCTCGCTGTCTTCCTGTATATCGTCCAGGTATTGCGGCTGGTCTGCCGGTTCCGGCAGTTCGGTCACGACGCTGAAGTCGCTGATCTCGATGGCGCCGACGCCATGACCGAGCAAATGGAAGGAAAACGCCTTGCGCTGCTGCGGGTTGTCGAAACGGATGTTCATCACCAGCGGCTGGTCGGGTGTTACCGCCACGTCTGTCGGCAGGTCCATCGGCACATCCTGCTCGAACTCCTTGGCCTTGAGGGAAATGTAGGCGGCATGCTCATCCACGGCGCGGATGGTCAGGCTGACGCGGGTCTGTGAGCCCTTGGGCATTTCCAGGTATTGGGCACCGATCAGGTTGTCGGTCCAGTCGTTGGTGACCTGGGCCGGCAGCGGGATTTTATCCGCGCTGCCAAACTGGTATTGCTGGTTCAAGGGCGTGCGCAACAGGGTCTGGTCCAGGGCCGTGGCCCGGGCGCCGATCAGCCTGGCGCGCCGGCCGCTGTATTGCCCGCCATAGGTGGCGCGGTCGGCGATGAAGCCTGCGCTGGTGTAATAGCGGCAATGCTGGAGGAAGTCGCACTCGGTAAAGGTGCCCTTGCCGTCGTGGTAGCGCAGCTGGCCGTTGGTGAACGACATGATTTCCCGGCCCGTCGGGTAGTCCCTGAACATCGAGCGGCCGGACAACGACGTGGGCACCGTAAAGCCGAAGTAATCGAGGATCGAGGCGGTCAGGTCGACGTGGCCGTAAGTGCCTGACTTGATTTTGGGCAACGGCTCCGGCGCCAGCGTCAGGTTGAATCCCCAGGACGAGGCCAGCCGCACGTCGTCGATGCCATGGGATTCGTCCGAGGTGATGACCACCAGGGTGTTGTCCAGGATGCCCTGGCGTTCCAGGCCCGTCAGGAAATTTTCCAGGGCGTCGTCCAGGTAACCCACGGCCGCCTGCTTGGCGGTGTCGTAGCGTTGCAGGTAGTCATCCGGGGCCGAGTAGGGTTGGTGCGTGCCGACGGTCAGCAGGGTCAGCATCCAGGGTTTGTCCGCCTGCTGCAGTTGCCCGACGTAATCCAGCGCGCCTTCGAAGAAGGTCTTGTCGTCCTTGCCCCAAGGGAATTCCAGGTAGGCGGGACGAGTGAACCACTCCATGCCCAGGGTCGTATCGAAGCCGATGTGCGGCATGATCCGGTCCTTGGCCATGAACCGCAGGCCCGCGCCCTGCAGGAAGTGCGTTGAAAAGCCATTCTGGCGCAGTTGAGCCGGCAGGCAGGCCTGGTTGCGCTGGGTCTGGTTGAGCATTTCGACGCCTTTGGGCGTGCCGTTGTCGAGCTTGTCGTAGTCGCCACACAGCATCGCGTAGAGGCCGCGGATGGTCTGGTGGCTGTGCAGGACGTAATCGGGTGTGTTCATGCCGCGCTCGGCCCAGGCACTGAGGTGCGGCATCAGGTTTTCCTGGTAGCTGCTTTTCAAGGCCTGGCGGTTGGCGCCCACGTAGGCGCCGGGAATGCCCTCCAGGGCGATGATCAGGACGTTGCGCGCACGCCCCGGTTCGGCCAGCAGTCTGTTGCCATCGAGGTCCAGGCGGGTCAGCCCCTCCATCGACGGGGCTGGGTCCACCGTATCGCCGTCGAGCCATTGTCGGGCGTGGTCCTGCCCGGCGGCGATACCCGCCGTGACGAGTTGATGAGGCAGGTTGAATACGTTCCATTGGTCCGCCTCGCTCGGGCGCCAGGATTGCAGCGCGCCGTGGCCCAACAGGAACAACATGGGTACGGTCCAGGCGTGGCGAGGCAAGCGTGGCGCCTGGCGTGGGCGGCTGGTCCACTGGGTCACCAGCCAGAGCACCAGGGCGGCCAACTGGACTGCGGCCAGCCAGGGATGGGCGAAGCCGCCGCTGGTGGAATTTTCAACGAACTGCGGGTCGGTCAGGTAATGAATGTCCGAAGGGTTGGGCATCCGCCCGACTGCGCTGACCAGCTCGGTGCTGGCCAGCGTCAACGCGCTCCAAGCCAGCAATACCGGGAAAGCCAACCACCCGGGGCGGCGATGGAGCAGCACGATCAGCAACCCGCCGATACCCAGGTCCGAGAGATAGCCCAGTGGGTCGGACCAGCCCAGGGCGAGACGCAGGCCCATGGGGACGAGTAGTACGCAGCCAATCAGGGCGATGAGGGTGGCGCGGGGGTGGGCTGAAGCGCGACGAAGAAAATTCACAAAAAGCAGGCCTTTCGTTGAAGCCAATCCATTGAACAACACACCTACCCTGTGGGAGCGAGCTTGCTCGCGATAGCGTCAGGCAGTCGCACGCCATATGGACTGATACACCGCTATCGCGAGCAAGCTCGCTCCCACAGAGGGTTCTTCATTCGGTCATGAAATTGTCATGATGGGCGGGATGGTATCAAGGGTATTCGCCCCTGGCCGAGCCAATGTCCCGGTGTCTGGCTGCGCTACGCTGTGGTTCACTGGCCCAGGCCTCTACAATGGCCGCGTAGCGCTGCTTTGAGACGCGCAGAAAACTTGTATCAGGATTTCTCATCGGGGGATGGATGGACAGGTTCCAGGAAATGCAGGTTTTCCTTGCCGTGGCCCAGGCATCGGGGTTTTCGGCGGCGGCGCGGCGCCTGGGGTTGTCGGCGGCCAGCGTGACGCGGGCGGTGGCGGCGTTGGAGCAACGGATCGGCACGCCATTGCTGGTGCGCACCACCCGCAATGTGTACTTGAGCGAGGCCGGCCAGCGTTTTCTCGAGGACTGTCGGCGGATCCTGAGCGATCTGCAGGAAGCCGAGGATTCGGCGGCCGGCAGCCATGTCCAGCCCCGTGGGCAGTTGACGATTACCGCGCCAGTGCTGTTCGGTCAGTTGTTCGTCACGCCGCTGCTGGTGGATTACTTGCACCAGTTCCCCGAGGTCAGCATTAACGCCTTGTTGTTGGACCGCACGGTCAGCCTGGTGGAGGAGGGCATCGACGTTGCCCTGCGCATTGGCGAGCTGCCGGACAGCAATCTGCATGCCGTGCGTGTCGGTGAAGTGCGACGGGTGGTGTGCGGCGCCCCTGATTTCTTCTCCCGTCACGGGCGACCCCGGCATCCGGAGGATTTGGAGCGAATGCCGGTGGTGGCGTCATCGGCCATCGGTCAGGTCAAAAGCTGGACCTTCATCGATTCAGGCCAGCCGTTGACCGTCCGGCCCGTGCCTCGGCTGGTGGTGACAGCCAACCAGGCCGCGATCACGGCCGCCTGCCAGGGATTGGGGATGACGCGGGTCCTGTCTTACCAAGTGGCAGGCAACGTGGCGGCTGGGGAACTGGAAATCGTCCTGGCCGATTTCGAATTGCCGCCTCTGCCGATCCATGTGGTGTACCAGGGCGGGCGCAATGCGCCGGCGCGGGTGCGCAGTTTTGTCGATTTCGTCGTCAGTGCACTGCGCGAACATCCGGCCTTGAGCGGTTGAAGCATTGTTTCTCAGGCTGAAACAATGGATTGCATATCTGGGTGATTCTCTTGTTTTTGCCTGGAGCGGAAGATGACCCCATCGACGCCGTTGTGCTGATGGCGTCACTTGCAGCGGAGTCGACCATGAACCCTATCAAGCACTATCACTTCCCGCTTTCCGGCCATTCCCATCGCGTTCAACTGATGCTTTCGTTGCTCGGGCTGCCTGTCGAAGAGGTCTTCGTCGACTTGGCCAAGGGCGCGCACAAACAGGCGGATTTCCTGGCGCTCAATGCGTTTGGCCAGGTGCCGGTCATTGACGATGACGGCGTGGTGCTGGCGGACTCCAACGCGATCCTGGTGTACCTGGCGCACAAATATGGCAAGGGCCGCTGGCTGCCGACCGACCCAGTCGGCGCCGCCCGGGTGCAGCGCTGGTTGTCGGCGGCGGCCGGCCCGATTCATGCCGGCCCGGCCACGGCACGGCTGATCACGGTGTTTGGCGCAGCCTACAACGCCGAGGACGTAATTGCCCGTTCCCACAACGTGCTGAAAGTCATTGATCAAGAATTGAGCAGCCGCGCTTATCTGGCGGGTGACACTGCGACCATCGCGGACATCGCTGGCTACAGCTACATCGCCCACGCACCGGAAGGCAATGTGTCATTGGAGGACTATGCCAATGTGCGGGCCTGGCTGGCGCGGATCGAAGCCTTGCCCGGGTTCGTGGGCATGCCGCGTACGGTTGTCGGGTTGCAAAGGCACGCCTGAAACGGATTCGGTGGCGAGGGGAGTATTTCACTGTGGGAGCAAGGCTTGCCCGCGATGAAGGCACTGCGGTCTTTCAGAGATCGGGGCGCCTGCTTCGCGGGCAAGCCTTTTTCCCACAGCAGGATCAAATCTGCTCTGCACCATTTTCGCTTGGACCCGAGTGGCGGTAATCTGCCGGACTTTGATGGGTGATAAGGCCTCATGACTGTTCTTTTCCGGTTCTCTCTGGCCCTCGCCGTGTTGCTTTCAGGGGGCTGCGAACAGCCCCCGGCCCCGGCCCTCGATCAGCAGCTTTATATCTGGCAACGCCAATGGACACCGGCCCACGAGCTGGCGTTGCGCCAGAGTCATGACGACTTTTCCAGCCTGCGGGTGCTGGCGTTGCAGGCTTTTCCCGGGGCGGGCTGGAGCCGTGCGCGGGTCGATCCGGCCTTGCTCAAGGCTGACGGCCGTCCGCTGATCGCCGTGATTCGCCTGGACGGTCAGCTCAAGGCCTTGGACCAGGACGAGGTGATCGCGCAGATCCAGCAAGTGCTGGGCGATTGGCAAGCCCAAGGCCTGACCCCGGTAGGTGTGGAGATCGATCACGATGCGGGTAATGCACGGTTGCCGGCCTATGGAAAATTCCTCGGCCAACTGCGCCACGTCCTGCCCCCCAACCTGCGGCTGAGTATTACCGCGCTGCCGGCCTGGCTCGACAGCCCAGCATTGCCGGGGTTGTTGGAAGCGGTGGACAGCAGCGTGCTGCAGGTCCACGCGGTGAGCGATCCACGGCAGGGATTGTTCGATCCGAAACAGGCCCGGCAGTGGGCGCAACGCTGGAGCGACGTCACCACACGGCCGTTTTATCTGGCCCTGCCGGCGTACGGCGTGGCGCTGTTGACCCAGGAGAGCGGCGTGCCGGTGGTGGAAAGCGAGGTGCCGATCGATCGCGGCGGTGAGCGTCGGGAGCTGCTGGCCGATCCGCAACAAGTGGCCGGGCTTGCGGCAGATTTGCGTGCCGATCCGCCGAAACATCTCGCTGGGTTGATCTGGTTTCGCCTGCCGCTGGCCGGCGACCGACGGGCGTGGAGCCTGACCACGCTCGGCGCCGTCGCGCGGGGAGACAACCTGGACAGTCGCTTGGCACTGCAGTGGGAGCAGCAGGGCGGTTTGTACGATATCCGCCTGGTTAACCAGGGCAATCTCGACAGCCCTTGGCCCCAGCGCCTGACGCTGGCTGTTGGCGCGTGTGACGGCGTCGATGCCTTGGCCGGTTATACGTTGCAACAAACCCCCGGACTGCTTACCTTCACCCGCATTCAGGAAGGCCGCCTGGCTGCCGGCAGCCAACGGGCAATCGGCTGGGCGCGCTGTACGAAAATTGACCAAGGAGGTTTCAATGTTTATCCGTAGGTGGCCTCGTCACTTGCTGTGCCTGAGCCTGTGCCTGCCCCTGGGCCCGGCGCTGGCCTGCGGGCCGGATTTCCCGATGCGCTTGCTGGATAACCGCGCCCAGTCGTTGGCCGAATTGCCCGAAGGCAGTTTTCGCTTCGAGGTCAGCCGCCTTGGCCAGGCGATTGCCGGGCTCAAACCGGCCACCGAGGCGACGCGCAACCCGAACTACAGCTATGACGACCTGCCTTCCTACGTGGAACAACGCAACCAGGCCGAGCAGATCGGCCTGACCCCGCCGCAGCAAGCGGTGGTGGAGCGCCTGCGGGCCCTCACCGATGTCGACCAGGTGGCAGCCGAGGCGGCCAATCTGCCTGATGAGCTGCGCTTGTATGCGATTGGTGCGGCGGCTTTTCACGTTGGTGAGCATCAGCGCGCCGTGGAAGCATTCCAGCAATTGCTGGCGTTACCGGGTGACCAACGTCGGTTGCGCAGCACCTGGGCCGCGTACTCTCTGGGGCGGGCCTTGTTCGCCGTGAGCACCGAGGCCGGCAGCGGCGACCCCGTGGTCTTGCAGGACCAGGCGCGAGTGGCGTTTCGCCAGGCCCGCGAGTTGAGCATTGCCGGCTTCAGCGATCCGCTGGAGCTGGGCATCGCCAGCCTTGGCGAAGAAGCCCGGGTGGCCTACACCGCTGACGATTGGGACAGTGCCATCGGCCTGTATGCGATCCAGAACCTGCAAGGATCTGCGGTCGGCTACAGCTCGTTGTTGCAATTGGCCGGTGATTTGAGCGTCCAACCGGATGAACGTTTGAGCGAATTGCTCAAAACCAGGGCGGTGCAGCGATTGGTCACCGCCTACCTGCTCAGCCGCGTCGGCTGGTGGGACGGTGAAGAACCCTCGGGTGAGAAAAGGCTCGTCCAACTGTTGCAAGCCAACGCCCGGGACAGCCTCGACGATGCCGACCGTTTGGCAGCGGTGAGTTACCAGCACGGCGATTACGCCAGCGCCCAGGCGTTTGTGCAAAAGGCCTCCGACACGGGGCTGGCCTGGTGGGTGCACGCCAAGCTGGCCCTGCGCGACGGCGACAAGGTTGCCGCGGCGGCGGCTTATGCCAAGGCCGCCCAGGCGTTTCCGAGCGATGAATCCTGGGGCAGCCGGCGGACACCGGATTGGAACTTCGAGTCGGTGCAGCCCAAGTGCCGGGTCGAAGGTGAAAGTGCGATCCTGGCCTTGCAGCGCGGCGATTACCTGCAAGCCTTCGATCAGCTTTATCGCAGCCAGAGCAACTATTGGTACGACGCTGCCGCCGTCGCAGAGCGTGTGCTCACGGTGGATGAGCTCAAGCAGTACGTCGACGCGCAAGTCCCGGCGCCACCGGCGTTGAGCCAGGAGGATCGGGATAACTACGTGCCGCTGCCGGTGGCTGCGAGTCTGCGCAACCTGCTGGGCCGGCGTTTGCTGAGGGAGGGGCGCTTTGATGAGGCGCCGGCTTATTTCGATAACGCGGACCTGCAGGACAAGGCCCGCGCCTATGGGCAATTGCGCCAGGACGCGGAGTCCAAATGGTGGCCAACCCGACGGGCCGAGGCGTATTTCAATGCGTCCTGGATGGCGCGCAAATGGGGTATGGAGTTGCTTGGCTATGAGATGGCGCCGGATTACGCCAGCCTGGGCGGCAACTACAGCCTGGAACCGGTTGAGCTGAAGGTCGGACCGCTGGTGGCCGAAGGTGAAGTGCAACGCCAGCAGGCCAGCGCGGCGAAGCCTGAGGTGCGTTACCACTATCGGTTTGTTGCCACCGCGTTGGCGAGTCAGGCGGCGGATCAATTGCCGCATACCAGCCAGGCGTTTGCGGCGGTGCTATGCAAAGCGGTGGGGTACAACTCCAGCCTCGAGGAGCAAAGCGCGCTGTATCAACGGTACGTGAAGGAAGGTCCGTATGTGGATTGGGCCGAGGATTTCGGTCATCAATGCCAGGAACCGGACTTTGGCACGGCGAACAAACGCTACGTGACCCAGGCCCTGGACCCGATCCGCTCGATGCTGCGACCTTACAAGGGTTGGCTGCAAATGGGTGGTTTGGTGCTGGTAGTGGCGGTGGGGTTGGGATTGATCAGTCGGCGCCGGCGCAAGGCGCGGATGGCGGCCAATTAAGTCGAGCGTGGCCAGAGCTTGGCGCTGGCTCGGCTCTGTAGGAGCTGGCGAAGGCTCGGGCCGCGTTCGGACGATCTTTTGATCTTTCGCTTGAGACTCAAGTGTCTGGGGAAAGATCGCAGCCTCGTTTCACTCGTCAGCTCCTACGGGCGCGGTCCGGAGGGAGCAATCTCTGGCCACAAAGATTGTTCACCCTGGCTTTGCGTTGTTCCTACATCTGCGTCGCCATCCCCTCCACATTCATGGCCGCCTGGCGCAACGCCTCCGAGCGGGTAGGGTGTGGGTGACAGGTCAGGGCGATGTCCTCGGCCGAGGCACTGAACTCCATGGCCACACAGTATTCACCGATCATCTCACTGACGCTCGGGCCCACCAGGTGTACGCCAAGGATCTCATCGGTGCGTTCATCGGCCAGGACCTTGGCGAACCCTTCGGTCTCGTGGTTGATCTTGGCCCGGCTGTTGGCCGTGAAGGGAAACTTGCCAACTTTGTAGACGCGGCCTTCAGCCTTGAGCTGTTCCTCGGTCTTGCCGACACTGGCCAGTTCCGGACGGGTGTAGATGACGCTGGGAATCAGCGCATAGTTGACCTCGGCGGCCTTGCCGGCGATCTGTTCGATGCAGACCATGGCTTCGTCTTCGGCCTTGTGGGCGAGCATCGGTCCGGACGTCACATCACCGATAACCCAGACGCCGGGTGCTTCGGTGCGTTGATGCTGGTTGGCGAGCATGCCGCGCGGGTCAATGCTCAGCCCGACGTTCTCCAGCCCCAACCCTTGCGTGTAAGGTCGACGGCCGATGGCGACCAGCACGTAGTCGGCGTCCAGGGCCTGTGCTTCGCCGCCCGCCGCCGGCTCGATCTGCAATTGCACGCCGCTGGCTGAAGTAATGGCACCCGTGACCTTCGAACTCAACTTGAACTGGATGCCTTGTTTACCCAGGGCCCGTTGCAGGGTCTTGCCGGCTTCTGCGTCCACCCCCGGGCAGATGCGATCGAGGTATTCCACCACGGTCACCTGGGCACCCAGGCGTCGCCAGACCGAACCCAGTTCGAGGCCGATGACACCGGCGCCGATCACCACCAGATGCCGGGGCACCTCACTCAGGGACAAGGCGCCGGTGGAGTCGAGGATGCGCTGGTTATCGATGACCACCCCTGGCAGCGGCATGGGTTCGGAGCCGGTGGCGATGACGATATCCTTGGCGCTGAGTTCGGTCTTGGCGCCATCATTGCCGGTAACGGTCACCTTGCCCGGCCCGTCGATGTGGCCCCAGCCTTTGATCCAGTCGACCTTGTTCTTGCGAAACAGAAACTCTATGCCCTTGGTCAGGCCGGCCACGCTTTCGTCCTTCTGCTTCATCATCTGCGCAAGGTTGAGGGTGGGGCTGACTTCAATGCCCAGGTTGGCGAATTCCCTTCCCATGGCGGCTTCGTACAGTTCCGAGGCGTGGAGCAAGGCCTTGGAGGGCATGCAGCCGACGTTCAGGCAGGTGCCGCCCAAGGTGGCGCGACCTTCGACACAGGCGGCTTTCAACCCCAACTGCCCGGCCCGAATCGCTGCGTTATACCCGCCGGGTCCACCGCCCAGAATGATCACGTCGTAGTTGCTCATCGCTGTTCTCCCGCTTGCCCTGATAAAAAATTATGATCGTAATATGAGCGTTTCCAGCGATTTCGGTCAAGGCTTAAGTCAATAGGTCGGCACTGGCCTTGGCATGAAGAATTCAAAACGGAAATTTCACAGTAATGGTTATAAGGTAACGGCATGTAACGAAGCGTCGGTGGCGTCTGTCCACGGGCCCGGATTTTGAGCGCCACGAGTGCTGGGGTGGTATGCAAGTCGATCTTGATGTCGAAGGGGCACAGGTGGCCCAATGGCCGCGTTTTCAGCGCGCGTCGTTTCAGGGACGCCGCTTGAAGCAGATTGCTTTCGGCCTGGGAAGCGTGGCGGGCGTGGGCCTGTTACTGGCGTTTTTTATCGGGGTGTTTTCGCCGCAATCGTTGTGGCCGGTGCTGCTGGTCAGCCAAGTTGCGGGACTGCTGGTGCTGGTGGCAGGTCTGCAATCGGCCTGGTGGGTCACGCAATGGCGTAGCAGGGCGCTGCTGCCGGCTGTGGATAACCTGCCGACGGAAAACGAGCCTGTTGATAACTTGGGTTGGTATGAGCGGCTGCTGGAGCGAATGGGGGCTCGCGGGGTCGGTCTGCTGAAGCAAATCGGTGCGCCTGCGTTGTGGCTGGCGGGTTGGTCAGTGTTGGTATTGCTGGGCCTGGAACAAGCCTGGAACTTGCAACTGCCGGCTGCCGCCCTCGGTGGCTCGGCCAGTGTGGGGGCGGTGTTGTCGTTGTTGTTGGCGTTCGGGCTGTTGGTGTTCGAGCGGCAATTGGCCCAGCAATCTCCCGTGGAATGGCCGGAAGCGCCGCCGCTGGCGCAACTGACGCGGGTGGCGATCATCGTGCTGGTGCTTGGCGCTTTGTGCTTGTTGTTCGGCGCAGAAACGTCCCTCTGGCCGACGCGCCTGGCAGTCCTGATGGGGTTGCTGCCGGGGCTGGTGGCGGCAGAGTTGTTGTTGCGCGCGGTGCTGTCGTTATTCATCCCACGCCGGGACGCCCTGGAACCGACGCTGCTGGGCCGCAGCGTCATCGCCGATCTGCTGCGCTGGCCGCCGCAACCGTGGCTGGCCTTGCAACATGAACTGCACAACCGTTTTGGCATCGACCTGCGCCAGATCTGGGCCTTCAGTTACATGCGCCGGGCTTTTTTGCCGGTGTTGGCGCTGGTGGTGCTGGTGGGCTGGTTGCTGACGGGCGTGCACGAAGTGCCGCTGCAGGGGCGTGGCATCTATGAGCGTTTCGGCAAACCGGTAGAGGTATTCGGCCCGGGCTTGCATGTCGCGTTGCCTTGGCCGTGGGGCAGGGTGCTCAACGTCGAGAATGGCGTTGTGCATGAACTGGCCACCAGCGTCGCGGAGAGTCGGGCAGTGGTCGAGGCTGAACCGGCGGAGGGACCCGCACCGGCAATCGCCAATCGGTTGTGGGACGCCAGCCATGTGAATGACAAGTCCCAGGTCATTGCCAGTCGTCGTGCCGACCAGCAGAGCTTCCAGATCGTCAACATGGACGTGCGCTTCGTCTACCGCATCGGCTTGACGGACGCCGCGGCGTTGGCGGCGACCTACAACAGCGCCGATGTGCCGACGCTGATTCGCAGCACCGCCAGCCGCATCCTGGTGCATGAGTTCGCGTCGCGCACGCTGGACGGTTTGTTGGGCGCGGACCGTGTCAGCCTCGCCGACGAAATCGGTCGCGCCGTCCAGGCTGACTTGCAATCGCTCGACAGCGGCGTGGAAATCCTGGCAACGGTCGTGGAGGCGATTCATCCACCGGCCGGAGCGGCCAACGCCTACCACGGCGTTCAGGCGGCGCAGATCGGCGCGCAGGCATTGATCGCTCGAGAGCGCGGCGCGGCGGCGGAACAGACGAACCAGGCGAAATTGCAAGCCAGCGTCGCCCATGACCAGGCCACGGCCACCGCCCGGGAAATCAACGCAACTGCCCAGGCCGCCGACTTGCGCTTCAATGCCGACCGCAAAGCCTACGCCACGGCGGGGCACGCTTTTGTGCTGGAACACTACCTGGGTCAACTGAGCCAGGGCCTCGCCAATGCCCGGTTGCTGATTCTCGACCATCGCCTGGGCGGCAACGGCAACGGGCCGACCATCGACTTGCGTACCTTCACGCTGCCGGCAGACCCCGCGTCGCCGCGTAACCCTGTCCCGCCAGGAGCTGCCCATTGAGCCAGTCCTCTTCACACGATCACCACGACCACGCTGGTCACGATCACGGCCATTCCGGTCATCACCATGGCCATCATCATCACCACCATCATGGCGATCCGCAGCAAGCCGGTCCGTTCCCGTGGCGACGGATGGGTTGGGCGGCGCTGTTGGTGGCGTTTGCCGTTGCGGCCGCAAGCCTGGTGCAAGTGCGTTCGGGGGAGGCCACGGTCATCACCCGTTTCGGCAATCCAGCGCGGGTGTTGCTGCAACCTGGCTTGGGTTGGCGCTGGCCGGCGCCGTTCGAGGCGGCGATCCCGGTAGATTTGCGACTGCGCACTACATCCAGTGGCCTGCAGGATGTCGGCACCCGTGATGGGCTGCGGATCATCGTCCAGGCCTACGTGGCTTGGCAGGTGCAGGGAGACCCGGACAACGTGCAGCGTTTCATGCGTGCGGTGCAGAACCAACCGGACGAAGCCGCACGGCAGATTCGTACATTCGTCGGCTCGGCGCTGGAAACCACGGCCGCCAGTTTTGACCTGGCGAACCTGGTCAACACCGATGCCAGCCAGGTGCGCATCGCCGATTTCGAAGCCCAGCTGCGTCAGCAGATCGATCAACAGTTGCTCACCACTTATGGCGTGCGGGTGTTGCAAGTCGGCGTCGAACGCCTGACCTTGCCCTCGGTGACACTGACGGCGACGGTGGATCGCATGCGCGCCGAGCGTGAGACCATCGCCACCGAACGCACAGCCATCGGCAAGCGCGAAGCGGCGCAGATTCGCTCCGCCGCGGAGCGTGATGCGCGAGTCATGCAAGCCGATGCCACGGTGAAGGCCGCGGATATCGAAGCCCAGTCGCGAGTAGAGGCGGCCCAGATCTATGGCCGTGCGTACGCAGGTTCCCCGCAGCTCTACAACCTGCTCCGTTCGCTGGACACCTTGGGCACGATCGTCAGCCCAGGCACGAAGCTGATTTTGCGCACCGATGCGGCGCCATTCCGTGTGCTGGTGGACGGTCCTGTTTCCGTGGAAGGCAAAGGTGGAACACAACCATGAGTTTGGTTCCACGTGGAACAAATGAGTTATCCAGTCCGTGGATCCAGGCCGGACGCCTGGCATTTCTTGCCCTTTACGTCGTCACGGTGTTGGCAGCGTTGGCCTGGGTTTTTTCCAACGTGCGGCAGATCGATCCGCAGAATCGTGCGGTGGTGCTGCACTTTGGAGCCTTGGATCGAATCCAGAATGCCGGCCTCTTGTTGGCGTGGCCTCGTCCTGTGGAACAAGTGATCTTGTTGCCGGCGGCGGATCGGGTGCTGGAGCGGCGGGTGGAAAATCTGCTGCGCTCGGATGCGGCCTTGCAGGCTGATCGTGTTGCCAGTTTCGCCACGCCGGTCAGCGATGCGTTGGCCGGTTCTGGTTATTTATTGACCGGTGATGCCGGCGTCGTGCAACTCGATGTGCGAGTGTTCTACAAAGTCACCGACCCTTACGCGTTCGTCTTGCAAGGTGAGCATGTCCTGCCGGCACTGGACCGGCTGGCGACCCGCAGTGCCGTGGCCCTGACCGCAGCTCGGGACCTGGACACCATTCTGGTGGCGCGCCCCGAACTGATGGGCAGCGATAACCAGGCGGCCGAACGTCGCGAACGCTTGCGTGGCGATCTGGTGCAGGGGCTTAACCGACGCCTGGCTGACCTAGCGTCGACGGGGCAGGGGTTGGGGATCGAAGTGGTGCGGGTCGATGTGCAATCGAGTCTGCCGGGGCCGGCGGTCAGCGCCTTCAACGCGGTACTGACGGCCAGCCAGCAAGCCGATAAAGCTGTGGCCAACGCGCGCACCGAAGCCGAAAAGCTCACCCAGGCCGCCCGCCAGGACGCCGACCGTGCCGTGCAAGTCGCCCATGCCCAGGCCAGCGAACGACTCGCCAAGGCTTCGGCCGACACCGCCACGGTGCTCGGCCTGGCGAAGACCCAAGGCAGCGATCCGCAAATGCTGCTGCGTCTGTATCGCGAACGCATGCCTGCCATCCTTCGCCAGGCCGGTTCAGTGACCACGGTCGACCCGAAAGACGATGCCCGCCTGATCATCCAGGGAGCCGGACAATGACCGCCCAAACCAGCGCTGCACCGATGTTGTCCTCGACGGAACAACGCATCGCCGCCCGGCAACTGACTTTGGCAATGCTCGCCCTCGGCTTGCTCGCATTGGGCCTGGTATGGCGCGCCTGGTCGCCGGAGCAGAGCGGAGTCAGCCAACTGCTGTTGGGGTTCGCCTCGCTGTTGGTGGCGGTGCCGGTGATGCGTTCGGCTTGGTACAGCTTGCGCTATCCAAGCCTGCACGGGATTACTGACCAACTCATCGCCCTGGCGATGCTCGGTGCCTGGGCCACTGGCGACTTGCTGACGGCGGCATTGTTGCCGATCATCATGATCTTCGGGCATGTGCTGGAAGAGCGCAGCGTCATTGGCTCCCAGGAGGCGATCCATGCCCTTGGCCAACTGACCCGCAGCCAAGGTCGCAAGGTACAGGCCGACGGTTCGATCATTGATGTCGACAACGCGACGCTTCAGCCCGGCGATGTCGTGGAGGTGCGCGCTGGCGACCGGGTGCCGGCCGATGGTCTGGTGTTGTCCGGCCAGGCCAGCCTCGACACCGCGCCCATCACGGGTGAGTCGGTGCCGTTGGAGGCTGTGGTCGGCACTGAAGTCTTTGGTGGCGCGATCAATCTGGATGGCTTGCTACGCCTGGAAGTGACCCGTACCGGCGAAGAATCCACCTTGGGCAAGGTCATCGCCCTGATGCAAAACGCCGAACGCTCCAAGCCGCCCATCACTCGCTTGCTGGAACGCTACGCCGGCAGTTACCTGGTACTGGTGTTGTTGCTGGCGGCGGTGACCTGGTTCGTGACCAACGATGCCCAGGCGATGCTGGCGGTGTTGGTTGCCGCCTGTCCTTGTGCGTTGGTGCTGTCGGCCCCGGCCACCGCCATTGCCGGGATCGCGGTGGCAGCGCGCCACGGGATCCTGATCCGCAGCTCGGCCTTCCTGGAAGAACTGGCGGACCTGACGTCGTTGGTGGTCGATAAGACCGGTACTCTGACCTTCGGCGTCCTGCGCCTGCAATCCATCGAACATGCCCAGGATGCTCCTCTATCGTTGCTGCCTTTGGCTGCCAGCCTCGGTTCGGCCAGCAGTCATCCGGTCAGTCGAGCGTTGGCAGGACTGGTGGAAAAGGAAAACTGCCTGGCGCTGACGGACATCCATGAGCGCCAAGGGTTGGGCGTGGTCGCGATGACCGACCAGGGCGAAGCGGCGCTTGGGCGGCCGGAGTTGTTTGCACAGTTGGGTATTCAAACCTCAACGATCCCTGAGCACGATGGCCCGATTGCCGGCCTGGCCCTGAACGGGCAATTCCTCGCCTGGCTGTTGTTGGCCGACAGTGTCAAGCCGGAGGCACGGGTTGCCATGGCCGAGCTGCGCGAGCTGGGCCTGGGGCGGCAGTTGCTGTTGACCGGCGACCGCCAGAGTGTGGCCACGACCTTGGCCAGGGATGTCGGCATTGGCGATTTGCAAGCCCAGGCCCTGCCGGAAGACAAACTCAAGCGGGTCATGGCTGAAATCGACCATGGGTTCCGCCCTATGGTGGTGGGCGATGGCATCAACGATTCCCTGGCGCTAAAGGCTGGGGTGGTGGGTGTCGCCATGGGAGCCGGCGGTGCAGACATTGCCCTGGCGTCGGCAGACATCGTGCTGATCGGCAGCGACCTGCGGCGCCTCGGCACCTGTGTGCGATTGAGTCGTCAATGCAGGCGCACGTTGCAGGTCAACGTGATCATTGGCCTGGGCTGGACGCTGGCAATCGTCGCGTTTGCCGCCTTCGGCTGGCTCGGCGCGGCGGGGGCGATGATCGCTGCGCTGCTGCACAATCTCAGTACCCTGCTAGTGTTAGGTAATGCAGGGCGATTGCTGCGGTTCCAGGAGCCACTCCTGAAAATCCAAGCGAAGGGAACCGTTGGATAAACCCTTGGCGAACTGTGCGTCACCCTTGCAGTCTCTGTTGGAGAGGGCGTACCCATACTGGCAGTACCCGGCACAAGGAGTGAATTTGGGGCAGTGATAGATAAAGGCTATAAATTCGATAGCCTGCTATTTTTCTATGATGGTCTACCCTCATTTCAGACGTCTGAAACAAGGGGGTTTATTCATGCTCGCGCAACTTCCACCGGCCTTACAGAATCTGCACCTTCCGCTTCGGTTACGGCTCTGGGATGGCCATGAATTTTCACTGGGTGACGACCCCAGTGTCACGATCGTGGTCAAGGACCCACAAATGGTCGCGCAATTCACCCATCCCAGCCTTGATGCGCTGGGGGCCGCCTTCGTAGAGGGCAAACTGGAGCTCGAAGGTTCGATTCACGAAGTCATTCGTGTCTGCGATGAATGGAGCCAGGCATTGCTCGAGGATGACGCCGACAACCTGCCGGTGCGATCGCTCCACGACAAGGAAACCGACGCCAAGGCGATCTCCTATCACTACGATCTTTCCAACGCGTTTTATCAGCTGTGGCTCGACAGTGACATGGCCTATTCCTGCGCCTATTTCGAGACGGGCAGTGAAACCCTCGAACAGGCCCAGCAAGCCAAATTCCGCCATTTGTGCCGCAAGCTGCGATTGCAGCCGGGTGACTATCTGCTGGATGTCGGTTGCGGCTGGGGTGGTCTGGCGCGTTACGCTGCGCGCGAGTTCGGTGCCAAGGTCTTCGGTATTACCCTGAGCAAGGCGCAGCTGACGTTGGCTCAGGAACGGGTCAAGGCAGAGGGCCTGGAGGATCTGGTCGAGTTGCAATTACTGGATTATCGCGACCTGCCGCAGGACGGTCGCTTCGACAAAGTGGTCAGTGTGGGGATGTTCGAGCACGTCGGCCACGCCAACCTCGAGCAGTACTGCAAGACGCTGTTCGGCGCCGTGCGCGAGGGCGGGTTGGTGATGAACCATGGCATCACCGCCAAGCACACCGACGGTCGTCCGGTCGGTCGTGGCGCAGGCGATTTCATCGAGAAATATGTGTTCCCCAACGGCGAGCTGCCGCACCTGTCGATGATTTCCGCCCAGATCAGCGAAGCGGGGCTGGAGATCGTCGACGTGGAAAGCCTGCGCCTGCATTACGCGCGCACGCTCGATCACTGGAGTGAACGCCTGGAGGACAACCTCGAGGCTGCGTCGAAGGAGGTGTCGGAGCAGGCATTGCGGATCTGGCGTCTGTACCTGGCCGGCTGCGCCTACGCGTTCGCCAAGGGCTGGATCAATCTGCATCAGATCCTGGCGGTGAAGGCCCACGCCGACGGTAGCCATGAACTGCCCTGGACCCGCGACGACATCTACACCCCTTAAAGAATCGGGGAAATGAGCCGGGCGATCCGCATGCCGATCTTCTGCAGGCGGTGGGTCTCCCGGCTTTCCTGTTTGTCGATTTCCACGGCTTGGGCGAAGTCCTGCTCAAGCATCTGCTCGACCTCGGTGGCGAACCGGATATCCACCGTGAGCAGCATGACTTCGAAATTCAAGCGGAACGAACGGTTGTCCAGGTTCGCACTGCCGATGGCGCTGATTTCCCGGTCGATCAGCACCACCTTCTGATGCAGGAAGCCCGGCGTGTAACGGAACATCCGCACACCGGCCCGCACCGCCTCAAACGCATACAGGCTGGATGCGGCGTAGACGATCTTGTGGTCCGGCCGCGAGGGCAGCAGGATGCGCACATCCACCCCGCGCAGTACCGCCAGGCGCAAGGCTGCGAACACCGCTTCGTCGGGGATGAAGTAAGGCGTTGTGATCCAGACTCGCTCGCTGGCCGCATGGATTGCTTCGACGAAAAACAGCGAGCAGGTTTCGTAGGCATCGGCCGGGCCGCTGGTCAGCAACTGGCAGAGCACACCGTCGTCCGGGTAGGTGTCCGGCAGGATCAGCGGGGGCAGCGAACGGGCCGCCCAGAACCAGTCCTCGGCAAACGACTCTTGCATGCTCCCCACCACCGGACCGCGGACTTCGACATGGGTGTCGCGCCACGGCGCCAGGGGGGGCTTTTCGCCCATGTATTCATCGCCCACGTTGTGCCCGCCGACGAAGCCTAGAACGCCATCCACCGCCACGATCTTGCGGTGGTTGCGAAAGTTGACCTGGAACCGGTTGAGCCAGCCACTGCGGGTGGCGAAGGCTTTCACGTGGACACCACCGTCGCGCAGCGCCTGGACGTAGCGGTGGGGCAGGGAGTGGCTGCCAATGCGGTCATAAAGCAGATACACCGCCACGCCTTCGGCGGCCTTTTTCAGGAGCAGTGCCTGCAGGCGTAAGCCAAGGCGATCATCGTGGATGATGAAAAATTGAATCAGCACGGCCTGCCGGGCGTTATCGATGGCCTGGAAGATCGCCTCGAACGTGGCCTGGCCATTGACGAGCAAGCGCACCTGATTGTTCGCCAGGCACGGTGTGCGCCCCAGCTGGGGCATGGCCCGCAACGAGTCGTAGGCCTGGGAAGCGCGGGCGGTCAGGGCCTCTTCGACCCACGGTCGCCAGTTGAGCTCGGAGATCGCCTTGCGCATCTCTTCATTGGCTTGTCGGCGCGCCTTGATGTAGCCATCAAAGGTACTGCGTCCGAAAACCAGGTAAGGAATCAAGGTCAGGTAGGGTATGAACAGCAACGACAGGGCCCAGGCAATCGAGCCTTGGGCCGTGCGCACCGTCAAGACGGCGTGGACGGCGGCAATGGAACCCAGGGTGTGGAGCAGCGCGATCAGGTAACCGAAAACATGCGGGCCGAAATAATCCATGGGGCATTCTTGCTCCGGAGGTTTCAATGCTTAACAGACCATGTTCCATGGCGAATGTCGCGATTTAATTCACTCGTCCCAAGCCTGAACCGAAGCCTGTGGGCGGCGTCTAACGGCCACCTGTCCTTTGGAGTTTATGCAATGAATGTTCGTCTGCTGGGTGTGGTCTTGGCAATGGGGTTGTCGGTTCCGATGGCGGCTCAGGCGCAGATGCTCCAGCCGGGTTTATGGGAGCTGACCACCAGTAACATGAAGGTCGATAACCAGAACCTGCCGGACCTGCAGCTGATCCTGGGCCAGGTGCAGAACCAGATGACGCCGGAGCAGCGAGCGATGCTGGAGAAGCAGGGCATCACCATGGGCGGTAAAGGTATTCGTGTCTGCCTGACCCCGGCGCAGGTGCAAACCAATGACATTCCGCTGCAAGACCCGCAATCGGGTTGCAAGCAGCAGATCACCGAGCGTACCGGCAATCAGTGGAAGTTTCGCTTCAGTTGCCCGAAAGCCCAGGGTAATGGCGTCGCGACGTTCCAGAGCGATCGTGAATTCACCACCAAGGTCAACGGCACTTTCAATGCCACCGGCATCCAGCAGAACGGCAGCCTCGACACTCGCGCGGTGTGGCTGGGGCAGGATTGCGGAACGGTCAAGCCGAGGGCGTGAAGCGGGTATGAAGTAATCGTTTGAAGAATCTGTGGGAGCAAGGCTTGCATCGCGATGCAGACAACTCGGTGCATCGCCCGCGGGCAAGCCTTGCTCCCACAAATGTTCTATCAAGGCCGACTTAGCGCCTCATACAACGTATTGAGGTTGTATTCGAACAGACCCGTAAAGGTACTGGCCGGTCCGCTAGCCGCGAGTGCATCGGAGTACAGCGTGCCGCCGATGTGCGCACCGCTCTCGTCGGCGATTTGCTTGAGCAGGCGTGCGTCCTTGATGTTTTCCATGAACACCGCTTTGACCTTAGCCTGGCGGATCTGGGTAATCAGCGCCGCGACTTCTGCCGCCGATGGTTCACGCTCTGTGGATAAACCCTGAGGCGCCATGAACTCGATGCCATAGGCCTGGCCCAGGTAACCGAATGCGTCGTGGGAGGTCACGATCTTGCGATTGCCTGGTGGCAACGCACCGAGCTTGGCCTTGGCTTCGGCGAGCAAGGCATAGATTTTCTTCAGATACGCCTGGCTGTTGCGTTCGTAGTCGGCCTTGTTGGCCGGGTCGGCAGCTTCCAATGCTTTGGTGATATTGCTGACATAAAGCTCGGCGTTCGCCAGGTTGTGCCATGCGTGCGGGTCGGGGATGGTCTCGCCATCCTCATCCAGTGAGCGCGGAATGACGCCATGGCTGGCGCTGATCACCGGAGCCGTGGTTTCAGTGCTGGTTACCAGGCGATCCAACCAGGGCTCGAAGCCCAGTCCATTCTTGATGATCAATTTTGCCTTGAGCAATGCCTTGGCGTCGTCTGGAGTGGGTTCGTAGGTGTGTGCATCGGCGTCCGGCCCGACCATGTTGGTGATGTGGATATGCTCACCGCCGACCTGTCGGGTCATGTCGGCGAGGATGCTGAAGCTGGTCACCACCTGAAGCTTTTCGGCGGCGGACAGAGACATGGACAGCATCAGAGTGAACAGCACGAGCAGAACGCGCATTGGGAAACACCTCATTGGGATGTGAGCAAAGGCGGGCGGCGCAGCAAACCGTGCACCGGACCGAATACCACCGAAAGCAGGTACAATCCGCCCGCCACCAGCACGATGGACGGCCCGCTGGGCAGTGAGTAATAGAAGGACAACAACAGGCCAAGCCACACCGAGAGGCAACCAAGCAGCCCCGCGATCAGCATCAGCAGCGGCAAGCGACGGCTCCAGAATCGCGACGCGGCGGCCGGCAACATCATCAGGCCAACCACCATCAACGCACCGATGGCCTGGAAGCCGATCACCAGGTTCAACACCACCAGGGTCAGGAACACGCCATGGGCCAACGGGCCGAGACGACTGACAGTTTGCAGGAACAGTGGGTCCAGGGTATCGAGCAGCAACGGTCGGTAAATCAATGCCATCGCCACCAGGCTGGCACCGGAAACCCAGAGCATGCCGGTGAGTGTCGGACCGTCTACCGCCAGGGCCGAGCCGAACAGCAGATGAAGCAAGTCCAGGCGTTTACCGGCCATGCCGAGAATCAACACGCCGGCCGCCAGGGAAATCGGATAAATCGCCGCGAGGCTGGCGTCCTCTCTTAGACCGGTACGCCGGGTAATCCAGGCGGCGAGCCCGGCCATGCTCAGGCCCGCGCCCAGGCCGCCAACAGTCAGGGCGGGCAGGCTCAGCCCGGCAAACCAGAAGCCGAGGGCGGCGCCAGGCAGAATACCGTGCGCCACGGCGTCGCCGATCAAACTCATGCGCCGAAGAATCAGGAACACACCCAACGGCGCCGTGCTGCACGCCAGCACCAGGCCGCCAAGCAAGGCCCTGCGCATGAAGACAAACTCTTGAAACGGTTGCCAGAGATGAGTGACCGCAAGCATCAGGCCACCCACGTCAGAGGTTGTTGGGCGATCAAGTCGACACTGCGGCCTAGTACGCAGCCAGTGCTGCTGATCAGCAGCGTATGGGGAATATGTTGGCGGACCGCTGCCAGATCATGGCACACCACCACCACGGTTCTGCCCGCGGCATGCCATTGATGAATGTGTTTCCACAGCAGCGCCTGGCCTTGTTCGTCGAGGGCGGCGTGGGGTTCGTCGAGCAACAGCAGTGGCGCTTCGGCCAAGCTCAGGCGAGCGAGCAGGGCGCGTTGCAGTTCGCCTCCAGACAACGCCATTAATGGACGATGCTCCAGGCCGGTCAACGCCCAGTCGGCCAGTACGGTCTGGAGCAATTGCCTTCGCATGGCTGGCGTGTGTCGATTACCCCAGGAACCGGCGGCCACCAACTCTTGCAAACTGATGGGGAATTGCCGATCCAGATGCTGTTGCTGCGGCATGAACGAAACCCCTCCGCGGCGTGGAACCTCCAGGGTGACTTTGCCGGAGATCGGTTTTTGCAGGCCCGCGAACACTTTCAACAGGCTGCTTTTGCCCGAGCCGTTGGCACCGATGATGGCGGTGAGGCTGCCGGCCGGTCGCTGCATGGCGAGGGGTGGCGTGAGGGGTTGTCCGGGGGCGCCCCAGCACAGCGCTTGGCAGTTGATCATGACGCGTCCCGGGTCCAGCAGCTTTGCGCCACGGCGTCATGGGCGTGCAGGCTTTCGGCGTGAACGACGCGCACATTCAGCGCAACGATATCGGGTGACCGACGCAGGGCTGTGCTTAATCGCCGCGCGGCGTCTTCGCAGAACATCAGGTTTTGGCCGTTGGCGAGGGCGAAGGCCTGTTCATCGGCACGTTTGACGGCGGTCTGCACAGCGGTGCCGAGGGCTGCTTCGGCTTCGTTGATGAACGACTGCAGCGGCAAATCGTCGGCATCGGCGTTCAGGCGTAGGCTCAGGGTCGCCGTACTGCGTTGGCTATGAGGGGTGGCGACAATGCCGTTCGATGAACCTAGCCAGGCCAGGATTTCGGCATGCTCAAGTTTCTTGTTAGCGAAGTCGTCGACGAATTGCTGTTGGATCAATTGCCGAGCAAGTGCGGCCGAACAAGGGCAGGTGGAGGAATAGGGGATCTGAATGTTCAGTTCCACGTGGAACACTGCGTTTTTCAAGTGGGCTTCGATGCTCACTGGATAGCGTTTCCAACCCATCAATGGGCTGATAAGTGCCGGACGCTTGAGCAGCAGATCGGTATGCACACTGAGCGATGCCGCGTGGGACAAGCCTTCATGACTATCGAGAAACTGCTGCAGGATTCGGCGCAACAACGCTGGCGACAGCGTGGTCTCTTCAAGCAGCTCTAGCGCCAGGTATAAACGTGACATGTGAATGCCGCGCGCCTCAGCGTCATCAAGGCTGACACCCGCATCGGCCATTGCACTGAGACGCTGGCCGTCAATCAGCACCGGCGTTGCGATGCCACACATGCCCACCCAATCAAGGGGCAGGGTTTGACGTGAAGCCTGCGCAGCGACGTCGGGCAGGGTTAACGCGTTCATGGTCAAGGTCCATCGAAGGTTCAAAATTAGATGTTATAGTATAACAATGAATTTAAAGAAACCTTTTCCATGAAAGGAGTTTCATCTCCCTAAACGTTCACGTTCCACGTGAAACATCAGCGCGATGAGTCCTGACACCCGTTCATGCGTCCGCATACAAATGCGCCCGCGCTACCGCCAGAACTCGAGAAACGATTGAGAGTCGTCCAGCCCACACGCCGGCTATATCCGACCCAGCTTTCTCCATCCGATGCCAAGCCAGTAAAGAATGTGAGCTGACCGTAACGACTGTTCGTTTGCGCCCAATAACGACGACTGGCCGCTTCAAAACCCCGTAAATAAATAGTGTTTCCCGCGGTCGCAACGCTGTAGGCATTGCCTTGGAGATCCACGCACGCCAGCAAATTTGCACTTCGGGTGCAATTAGCCAAGAGCGAGCTTTGGGCTGAAGCGCTTAATACCCACAGCAACAACGCGCTCGCCAATACGAATTTCAAATGATTGCGCATGGAGTGATCTCAGACCAATGGGGGACGGTGGGGGCTGGTTGAATTGCGTTGTTATACTATAACATAAAATGCCGTGACCCTGACCCCAGCCAAACCTGGAAACGAGCCGTAGTCGAAGCGGCCGCCCGATGAGGATATACCTGATGCCCAATCGTCTTCCCGTAACCGTCCTTTCTGGATTCCTCGGTGCCGGCAAAAGCACACTGCTCAACCACGTCCTGCGTAATCGCGACAATTTGCGAGTTGCGGTGATCGTCAACGATATGAGCGAGATCAACATCGATGGCAGCGAAGTCCAGCGAGATGTCACCCTGAGTCGTTCCGAAGAAAAACTGGTGGAAATGAGCAACGGCTGCATCTGCTGCACGTTGCGCGAAGACTTGCTCGAAGAGGTCGGGCAACTCGCCAGGGAAGGGCGTTTCGATTATCTGTTGATCGAATCCACGGGCATTTCAGAACCGTTGCCCGTGGCAGAAACCTTCACGTTTCGTGACGAAGAAGGTCGAAGCCTGGCCGATGTGGCGCGGCTCGACACCATGGTGACGGTGGTCGATGGTGTGAATTTCCTGCTCGATTACCAAGCCGCCGAAAGCCTTGCGTCACGGGGTGAAACCCTGGGTGAGGAGGATGAACGCTCGATCACCGACCTGCTGATCGAACAGATCGAGTTTGCCGACGTGATTCTGATCAGCAAGATCGATCTGATCAGCCAGCATGAGCGAGAAGAATTGAGCGCAATTCTGCGGCGCCTCAACGCCCAGGCGCAGATCCTCCCCATGGTCATGGGGCAGGTGCCGTTGGGCAGGATTCTCGACACAGGCCTTTTCGACTTCGAACGCGCCGCCCAGGCCCCTGGCTGGCTACAGGAGCTGCGTGGCGAGCACGTGCCGGAAACCGTGGAATATGGCATCGCCTCGACCGCCTATCGGGCTCGCCGGCCGTTTCATCCCGAGCGGTTCTTCAATTTTATCGACCGTCCGTGGCCCAATGGCAAACTGCTGCGCTCCAAGGGGTTCTTCTGGCTGGCCAGCAAACCTGAGGAGGCGGGCAGTTGGTCCCAGGCCGGTGGCTTGATGCGGCATGGCTTCGCCGGGCGCTGGTGGCGGTTCGTGCCGAAAAACCAATGGCCGCAGGATGAAGAAAGTACAGCCGCGATCATGAAGAACTGGCTTGCTGCCACAGGCGATTGCCGCCAGGAGCTGGTCTTCATTGGCCAGGATATCGATTTTGGCCAACTCGCCGCTGAACTGGACGCTTGCCTGCTCACTGACGCGGAAATGGCCCTCGGTGTTGAAAGTTGGCGCCTGTTGCCGGATCCGTTCGGCCCGTGGCATGAAGAGGTCGCGGCATGATGCTGGCGCCTAGTCTGAAAAGGGCGGTGCGGGTACGGCAGGTCCAAGAGGATACGCCAGGGATATTCACGCAGATCCTGGACGACGGCACCAACCTGGCGGTCTGGCAGCGTCAGCTTCCTGCACATATCAGCGATTTTGCGGCCATGGTGCTGGCGATGGACCAGCCGCTGGCCGAATCACGGGTGCTCGAGTTGCCGCAGGAAGACACCCCGCCAGCGCTGCTGGGCCTGGCCGCGGGTTTCAGAGACTTGCAAGGCTATGAAGGTTTTATCGCCGATGTTGCCTGGCTGGTCAGTGCATTTGCCTGCCTGTTGGGTGCGCAACGTGTCGGCCTGCGCCTGCGCACACTGGACAAGGCCATGTGCCCGCGCTTTCACGTTGACCATGTGCCGGTGCGGCTGCTGACCACCTATGCGGGTGTCGGCAGCCAGTGGCTCAAGGAAGGCGCCATGGACCGGCGACGCCTTGCCGAGCCTGAGGCTGAGCCCAGTGATCCGAGCGTGATCCAGCAGTTTCGTTGCGGTGATGTGGGTTTGCTTAAAGGCGAAAAGTGGCACGGTAACGAAGGGCTTGGCCTGATCCATCGCTCTCCGGATCCCGCGCCGGGAGAGCGTCGATTGATTCTCACGCTGGATTGGCTGGCTTAAGGCTTAAGGCTTAAGGCTTGAGCCAGGTGCCCTGGCTCTGCCCTTCGCAAAATGGCTGCAGGTAAGCGGCATCGGTCGCCACGCCGTAATAGTGAATATCCTGGCGGTAAGGCATATTGGCGACCTGGGCGTTGCTGCAAACGCCGAACGCGCCGCCAGGGCACTGATCGACGTATTGCACCTCGACCTTCTGGCCGGCAAGGTTTGGCTGGCAGAAACCGTCGGCAAACAGCTTCTGCGGGATGTTGCGGTTCTGCTGGCAGACTTTCACATCCAGCCGTTCCGCCTGGCTGCGGACCACGCAAGCCTGGGCCAATGCCTGGTTCGACGTCAGTGCCAGTAACAACCAGCCGATCATTCGCATATTCACCTCCATCGAAAGCCGCCGATTATGTTGCAGCACATTCCCACCCATGTCATCGCCGGTCCTTTGGGCGCCGGCAAGACCAGCCTGATCAGGCATCTGCTGGCGCAGCGCCCGGCCGATGAGCGCTGGGCGGTGCTGATCAATGAATTCGGTCAGATCGGCCTGGATGCCGCGTTGCTGACCCAGGCCGGCGATGGTATCGCACTGGGCGAAGTGGCCGGCGGTTGCTTGTGCTGCGTCAACGGCACGCCGTTTCAGATCGGTCTTGGGCGTTTGCTGCGCAAGGCCCGGCCGGATCGGCTGTTCATCGAACCCTCGGGCCTGGGCCATCCGGTGCAGTTGATGCGACAACTGAATGAAGCACCATGGCTCGGCGTGCTGGCGGTGCAACCCTGCGTGCTGGTGCTGGATGCCCAGGCGATGGCAGACGGCAAGCCTTTGCCCGACGCGCAGCGACAAACCCTGGCGGAGGCCGGACTGTTGGTGCTGAACAAGTCCGAGACCCTCACCCAAGCCGATCGCGAACGGCTGACGGCGCAACTGCCTGGGCGTGCGTTGTACTGGACGCAGCAGGCTGCGCTGCCGATCGAGCGATTGCCAGGGCTTGCGGCTCGGGGCAGTGGGGCTGTGGCTATCTTGAATCTGCCGAAGAGCTTGGGCCAGTTACCGGCTATTTGGTCCGACCCCACGCTGCCGATCTGCCTGTATCAGCAGCAGGACGGTGGCTGGAGTATTGGTTGGCGCTGGCACCCCAGCCAGCAATTCGATGCAGCGGCACTGACGCGATGGCTGCAAGAGCAAGACTGGAAGCGGGCGAAAATGGTTATCCACAGTGTCGACGGTTGGGTTTCAGCCAACGCACTGGAGGGGACGACGCTGGGCTGGCAAGCCAGTGAGTGGCGCCAGGATTCTCGAATCGAGCTGATTTTCGATCAGCCGCAAGACGTTGATCGCCTGCAAGCCGGGCTGGTGAATTGTCAGTGTGCTTGAGTCAGCCGTGTTTCAAGGCTTCCACTTGTTGTGTTCCTGGCGCCACTGGCTCAACTCGATGACTTCAGCCCTGGGCCTGGTCTGGATCGGTTCAATCGGCGTTGGCGGTGTTTCTTCGAAGGGCATCGGGTAGGGCGCCAGCTCGATGTGCGCGCTGTGGGCGCCAAACTGGGTGATGGTGCCCGAATGGCGGCTTTCGCCGGTGACGGTGAACTCGAAGGTGTAGACGCGAGCCAGGCGTCGTCGTCCGTTGGCGTCTTTCACGAAACCGATTTTTTTCAGCGCCACATTGCCGTCCAGCAACTCGATCTTGAGGTTGGCGCAATGCTGCATGACCCTCGCCAACGCCCGTTCGCGCAAGCCATGGTTGTGCCACAGCCAGGCGCCGCCGGTAGCCAGCAGCATCAGCACGAAAATGTTTCCAAGGGTCAGCATGAACGAAGCGCTCCAACAAGTTGCTGCCAGCTTAACTGTCTCGCCGGTCTGTCGTACAGGCTGTGTTTAGTCGCATACTGCGCGGCTTGAATTTCAATCGTTTTACGGAAACTTCCCGCATGAAACGTACGCCTCATCTGCTTGCCATTCAGTCCCACGTGGTGTTCGGTCACGCCGGCAATAGTGCCGCGGTGTTTGCGATGCAGCGGGTCGGGGCGAACGTCTGGCCGCTCAATACCGTGCAATTTTCCAATCACACCCAATACGGCCAATGGACCGGGGAGGTGCTTGCACCGGAGCAGATACCGGCATTGGTGGAAGGCATTGCGGCCATCGGTGAGCTGGGTCAGTGCGATGCGGTGTTGTCCGGTTATCTGGGCAGCGCGGCTCAAGGGCGGGCGATCCTGACGGGCGTGGCGCGGATCAAGGCCGCCAATCCGAAGGCGCTGTACCTGTGTGACCCGGTCATGGGGCATCCAGAGAAGGGCTGCATCGTGGCGCCCGAGGTGAGTGAATTTCTCCTGGAAGAAGCCGCTGCCGTGGCGGACTTCTTGTGCCCGAACCAACTGGAGCTGGACAGTTTTTCGGGACGCAAGGCGCAGTCTTTGCTGGACTGCCTGGCCATGGCCCGGGCATTGCTGGCCCGTGGACCCAAGGCGGTACTGGTCAAGCACCTGGTCTACCCCGGCAAACCCGATGACAGCTTCGAAATGCTACTGGTGACTGCCGACGGTAGCTGGCACCTGCGCCGTCCGCTGCTGGCGTTCCCGCGCCAGCCGGTGGGCGTGGGTGACCTGACCTCGGGGTTGTTCCTGGCGCGGATACTGTTGGGGGACAGCCTGGTGGCGGCGCTCGAATTCACTGCCGCGGCGGTGCATGAAGTGCTGCTGGAAACCCAGGCCTGCACCAGCTATGAGCTGGAACTGGTCCGCGCCCAGGACCGGATCGCCCATCCACGGGTGCGGTTCGAGGCTGTGCCGATCAGCCTTTGATCAATGCAAGCCGCCTGTGGGAGCTTGATTGTGATGAGGACGTCATATTCAACATAGATGTTGGCTGTGACATCGCGATCGCGAGCAAGCTCGCTCCCACAGTTGAGCTTCGGCGATCCGTTATGGCCCGTCTGCCTTGATGTCCTGATAACGCTTTTCCAGTTCCTGGCGAATCTGCCGGCGTTGCTGGGCTTGTTCGTAGCGGCGTTTTTCTTCGCTGTTGTGCGGCTGCAAGGGCGGCACGGCGGCGGGTTTACGCTGATCATCCACCGCAACCATGGTGAAGAAGCAACTGTTGGTGTGGCGTACCGAGCGTTCACGAATATTTTCGGTCACGACTTTGATGCCCACTTCCATCGACGTGTTGCCGGTGTAGTTCACCGATGCCAGGAAGGTCACCAGCTCGCCGACATGAATCGGCTCCCGGAAGATGACCTGGTCAACCGACAGGGTCACCACGTAGCGCCCGGCATAGCGGCTGGCGCAGGCGTAGGCGACTTCGTCGAGGTATTTGAGCAAGGTGCCGCCATGGACATTGCCAGAGAAGTTGGCCATATCGGGGGTCATCAACACCGTCATCGACAGCTGGGCATTTCCGGGTTCCATAACGTACTCACGGTCAAGGCAGTCATTCGGGAGTGCACCTCTGCGGGTGCTGGTGCGTGGCCTGCGAACAGGTCACCAGGTTTTAAAAACCACCGATATCGGGACGCTGCGCCCGTGGTTGCCGTCACGCGCCGAGGGATCTGTTTCCATATATTGCACCGTCTTTTCGTCGGAAGTCGCGGTGTTACCCTTCAAAAGCCCGTTGCGAGGGCAATTCCTACAGAGGAAACGGATTTCTCCAGCTCTGCAGTGCGTCATTAGAACAGGGAGCCCCGACATGCATGCCATCAGTTTCATTCAAGACTTGGCGATCATCATGATGGCTGCGGGGCTGGTAACCGTACTCTTTCATCGTTTCAAGCAACCGGTGGTACTGGGCTACATCGTGGCCGGCTTCATCATTGGCCCGCATACGCCGCCGTTCGGTTTTATCCACGACGAAGACACGATCAGGACCCTGGCCGAGCTCGGGGTGATTTTCCTGATGTTTTGCCTGGGCCTGGAATTCAGCCTGCGCAAACTGTTCAAGGTCGGGGCCACGGCCTTCATCGCGGCGTTCCTCGAAATCGTGCTGATGATCTGGATCGGTTATGAAATCGGCCGCTGGTTCGAGTGGAGCACCATGGACTCGCTGTTCCTCGGCGCGATCTTGGCCATTTCCTCCACTACCATCATCGTCAAGGCCCTCAACGACCTGAAGATGAAGAACGAGCGCTTCGCGCAGCTGATTTTCGGGGTGTTGATCGTCGAGGACATCCTGGGCATTGGCATCATCGCCTTGCTGTCGAGCATTGCCGTCAGCGGCACCGTAAGCTCCGGCGAAGTGTTCTCCACGGTAGGCAAGTTGTCGCTGTTCATGATCGTCGCTTTGGTCATCGGTATTTTGCTGGTGCCGAGGGTGCTGGCCTACGTGGCGAAGTTCGACAGCAACGAAATGCTACTGATTACCGTGCTGGGCCTGTGTTTCGGCTTCTGTCTGCTGGTGGTGAAGCTGGAATACAGCATGGTGCTTGGGGCGTTCCTGATCGGTGCGATCATGGCCGAGTCCCGGCAACTGCTGAAAATCGAGCGGCTGGTGGAGCCGGTGCGGGATCTGTTCAGCGCGATCTTCTTTGTCGCCATCGGGCTGATGCTCGACCCGGCGATATTGCTGCAATACGCCTGGCCGATTGCGGTAATTACCGGCGCAGTGGTGCTCGGCAAGATGTTGTCCTGCGGCGTCGGGGCCTTTATCGCCGGCAACGACGGACGCACCTCGCTGCGAGTTGGGATGGGGCTTTCGCAGATCGGCGAATTTTCTTTCATCATTGCGTCGTTGGGGATGACCCTGCAGGTCACCAGCGATTTCCTCTATCCGGTCGCGGTTGCCGTCTCGGTATTGACCACACTGCTGACGCCGTACCTGATCCGGGCCGCTGACCCGTTGTCCGTCAAGTTGGCAACGTTCATGCCGCAACGGCTGACGCGGGTGCTTGGGATGTATGGCGAATGGCTGCGCAGTATCCAGCCCCATGGTGAAGGTGCGATGGTGGCGTCGATGATCCGGCGGATTTTGCTGCAGGTTGGGGTCAACCTGGCGTTGGTGATCGCGATCTTTGTTTCGGGCGGTTATTTCGCCGAGCGAATGTCGGCTTACCTGCAAGCGTGGATCAGCGACCCGAGCTGGCAGAAGGCCTTGATTTGGGGCGGTGCGTTGCTGCTGTCGCTACCCTTCCTGATCGCCGCCTATCGCAAGCTCAAGGCGCTGTCGATGCTGCTGGCAGAGATGGGTGTGAAACCGGAAATGGCTGGCCGCCACACCCAGCGAGTGCGTCGGGTGATCGCCGAAGTGATCCCGATTCTCTCGCTGCTGGTGATTTTCCTGCTATTGGCAGCCTTGTCGGCCAGCATTCTGCCGACCAACAAGTTGCTCGTACTGATCGCCGTGGTGGCGACTGCCGTGGCGGCACTGCTCTGGCGCTGGTTCATCCGCCTGCATACGCGAATGCAGGTGGCCTTGCTTGAAACCCTGGACAACCACAAGGACTCGTCCGGGCATTGACCGGCGGTGGGCTCAGCTTTCCAGCCAGACATCCCGGGCCCAGTGCCAGACCGATTCCCAGGTCTCTTCGGCGATCAGTTCTTCTTCGGCCTGCCAGAGCACCACAGTGCCGTCTTCCTCGACGCAATAATAATCGTCGCCGTCCTGGCAGATCGGGATCAGGCTGCGGTCGACGCCGGCATCCCAGGCATTGGCGGCCACATCTGGCAGGTAGGTGTGGGATTGTGGATCGGTGACGGTCACCGGTTCCAGGCTGCCATAGACGACATCGCTGACGGTCAGCAAAAACTCCCTGAAGACGAATGGGATATCGATGAACAGCTGCTCTTCGATCTCTACCAGCAAGTCTTCGTCGGGCAACTCCAGCGGGACCGGTACGGGCTCGTTGGCTTCACGCAATTGTTCGATGATTTCTTCCACGTCCGGGGATCCTCTTTCTCGATGGCGCGGTTTTATATGGAGCGGTTTATACAGTAGCTCGCTATAGATGCAACCGCGAAATAGAAAACCCCGGCCTGAGCCGGGGTTCTTTTATTTCAACATGCAAAACGGGCAAAGGTTCAACCGTTCTGGCGGATACCGGCCACCAGCCAAGGCTGGTCATCGCCCTGGGCACGTTCCATGTTCCAGCTTTCGCTGAACGCTTCGCCCTTGTCGAAGCGAGAATCCTTCGACACACCGCTGAAGGTCAGGGTGGCGATGGTCTTGTCGGCGCGATCGTCGACGCCATCCAGTTGTACGGTCAGATTGTCGATGTAGGTGGACTGGAAGCCATCGCCCAGTTCGGCCCGCTCGCGCTTGAGGAACTCCAGCAATTGCGGGGTCACGAACTCAGAGATCTTGTCCATTTCGTTCGCGTCCCAATGTTGCTGCAGGGACATGAAGTGGCTACGCGCAGCTTCGATGAAGCGTTGCTCGTTGAACCAGGCCGGCGCATTGATGACCGGACGGGCGGTCACAGGCGCTGCCGAACCACCGAAGATCGAACCACTGGCCGGCTGCTGGTTGAACACTTCACGCTGCATCGGCGCGTGGCCGGCCGGAGCGAATTGCTCCTGCTGCTTGCGACGACGGGCGGCAATGAAACGGAAGACCAGGAAGGCGATGACCGCCATGATCAGGATGTCGAAGATCTGCATGCCCTGGAACCCGTCGCCCATGAACATGGAGGCGAGCAGGCCACCGGCGGCGATGCCGGCCAGGGGGCCGAGCCAGCGCGAAGCACCGCTGGCCTTGGTGGCAGCGCCTGCGGCACCGGCAGCGCCTGCGGTGGCAGCGGTAGAGCCAGCGGCAGAAGACGGTGCCATCTGGCTGGTTTGGTGAGTCGGGGCAGCGCCCGAGCTTTTACCACCGCCAAAGCGCTTGGCGGCATTGGCGTCGATGGCCATCGTCAGGCCAATGCACAGCGCCATGGCGATGCTAAGAAAACGTTTCATATAAAGGCATTCCCATTTGTGGATAGCACGCGCGCCATGTTGCACAGCTGAACTGTTGCTGGCTAGCGACAGAGTGTTTCGGGCTTTTGCGTGACAGCTGAGGTTCAGCTTCGGCTGTGCAAGAAGGCTTGTTCGCTTTGGGCTGTAGGAAAAAGAAATAAGGTCGGTCGGAAACTAATGTGGGGGAGACATCAGTGGGAGCAAGGCTTGCCCGCGATAGCGATCTGTCTGACACATCTCTGTCAAATGCGCCACCGCCTCGCGGGCAAGCCTTGCTCCCACAGCAAGGTGCTTCTTACGAAATCCCTAGATCGCTTCGAGCTTGGCATACCCCAGCATCAGCCACTTGCTGCCTTCGCTGAAGTTCACCTGCACCCGGGCCTGGGCGCCGGCGCCCTCGAAGTTGAGGATCACGCCGTCGCCGAATACCGAATGCCGTACGGTCTGGCCGAGGCTGAAGCCGGTTTCCGGGATGTCGCTGCCGCCGAACAGGCTGCTGGTGCTTTGCTGCTGGCCGCCTCCGAACGGACGGCTGACACTGTTGGACAGCCGCACTTCCTGGATCAGCCCCTTCGGGACTTCACGTACGAAGCGCGACACCTTGTTGTAGGTCTCGCTGCCATACAAACGCCGGGTTTCGGCGTAGGTCAGTACCAGATTCTGCATGGCGCGGGTGATACCGACATAGGCCAGGCGCCGCTCTTCTTCCAAGCGTCCCGGTTCTTCCAGGCTCATTTTGTGAGGGAACAGGCCTTCTTCCATGCCCACGAGGAACACGTAGGGGAATTCCAAGCCCTTGGCGCTGTGCAGGGTCATCAGCTGGATGCTGTCTTCGTGTTCGTCGGCCTGGGTGTCACCGGCCTCCAGGGAAGCGTGACCCAGGAAGGCCGACAGCGGCGACAGGTCTGCGTCTTCTTCGCTGCTCTCGAAGTTGCGCGCGGCGCTGACCAGTTCCTCAAGGTTTTCCACCCGGGCCTGGCCTTTCTCGCCTTTTTCCGCTTCGTGATAGGCGATCAGGCCGGACTGCTCGATGACGGTCTGGGTCATCAAGTGCAGGGGCATTTCCCCGCACTTGGCAGCCAGGTCTTCGATCAGGTCCATGAAGGCCTTCAGGGCGCCAGCGGCGCGACCGGTCATGCCTTTGTTGGCGACCAGTTGGTGCATGGCTTCCCACATGGATACGTGGCTGTGGCGCGCGTGATCGCGAATCGCTTCGACGGTTTTCTCACCAATGCCACGCGTTGGCACGTTGATCACCCGTTCCAGGGCCGCATCGTTGCCGCGACCTTCGATCAGGCGCAGGTAGGCCATGGCGTTCTTGATTTCAGCACGTTCGAAGAAGCGCTGGCCGCCGTAGATGCGATAGGGGATTCGCTCGCGCAGCAAGGCCTCTTCCAGCACCCGCGACTGGGCGTTGGAACGGTACAGGATGGCGATGTCACTGCGGGCCAGGCCGGTTTTCAGCGCGCTTTCGATGGTTTCCACCACGTAGCGGGCTTCGTCGTGCTCGTTGAAGGCGGCATAGAGGTTGATTGCCTCGCCTTCGCCGCCGTCGGTCCACAACTCCTTGCCCAGACGCCCGGTGTTGTTGGCGATCAGGGCGTTGGCGGCCTTGAGGATACCGGCGGTGGAGCGGTAGTTCTGTTCCAGGCGGATGACTTCGGCGTCGGGAAAGTCCGCCGAGTACTGGTGAATATTCTCGATCTTGGCGCCGCGCCAGCCGTAGATCGACTGGTCATCGTCACCCACCACCATCAGGCTGTCGCCGCCCTTGGCGAGCAGGCGCAACCAGGCGTATTGCACGGCGTTGGTGTCCTGGAATTCGTCCACCAGTACATGCCGGAAGCGCTTTTGGTAGTGGGCCAGCAGGCCAGGGTGGTCGCGCCACAGGTCCAGCGCCCGTAGCAGCAACTCGGAAAAGTCGATGACCCCGGCACGCTGGCACGCCGCCTCGTAGGCTTCGTAGATGCTGCGCATGGTCGCCAGGAACAGATCGCCGCTGGCCTGGATGTGCTGCGGGCGCAGGCCTTCGTCTTTCTGGCCGTTGATGAACCACTGGGCCTGGCGGGCGGGCCAGCGTTGCTCGTCCAGGCCCAGCTCGCGGATCACCCGCTTGACCAGGCGCTGCTGGTCGTCGCTGTCCAGGATCTGGAAGGTCTGGCTCAGCCCGGCCTCCTGCCAATGCGCCCGCAGCAAGCGGTGCGCCAGGCCGTGGAACGTGCCGACCCACATGCCGGCAGGGTTGATGCCCATCAGTTGCTCGATGCGATGGCGCATCTCGGCTGCGGCCTTGTTGGTGAACGTCACCGACAGGATCGAATGGGGCGAGGCGTTCTCGACCTGGATCAACCAGGCGATACGGTGCACCAGCACTCGGGTTTTACCGGAGCCGGCACCGGCCAGGACCAACTGACGACCCACGGAGGCTGCTACGGCCTGACGTTGGGCATCGTTGAGGGAGTTCAGCAGAAGGGAGAGATCATCGCGCATCGGGGCATTCTAGGGTGCGGCGTCAGCCCGGGCAAACCGAGCTTTGCATCAGCCGATAAAAGACCGCTTGATGATGACTGGTTGGTCATGGGCTACAGGCGTTGGCGGGACTCGCTCGGGAGGGGCGCCACCCAATGAAATAGCGACTTTTTTCAGTATTTTTATGAGCTGGGGCAGTGTGGGATGGCCCATGGCTTGTGTATGCTCGGTGCTTGTTTCGGGTTCTCCACGCTCTACTGAATAAGAACAAGAACAGTGCCAATGCCCCTCAAATCCGATCCCTCGGGCCCCTGTGTGGAGCCGCGGGTCATCTGCAAGCAGTACGCTACGGAGATGGCGGTCGAACGCACACGTCTGCTGTATCAAGGCTCGCTGCTGCCTACGCTGTTCATGTTGCTCAACGGTCTGGTCTGCGCCGTACTGCTATGGGAGCCGCGGCGCTATTTCCTGGTCAGCGTCTGGCTCGTCTGGTTGTTGTCGCTGGTGGCGTTGCGGGTGATCCAGGTGGCGGCTTTCGATTCGGCGATGCCAAGCCGCCAGGCACACCCGGTCTGGTTGCGTATGTTTTTGCTGGGTTCAGCGCTGACCGGCCTGACACTGGCCGGGGCCGGCATCGCACTGGTCCCGGCCGATAGCTTCCAGCAGCAGGCCTGGGTGTTCGGCCTGATTGGCGCTGCCACCCTGTCGGCCAGCGTGGCTTATGCGGTAAGCCTTCCTGCGTTCCTGTCCTTTACCCTGCCGTGCCTGTTACCGGCCATCGGCTATCTCTTCTGGGGCGGCGATGAGCAGCAACGTGGGTGGGGCTGGCTTGGGCTGATTGTGCTGGTCTCGCTGAGCGTGGTGGCCTGGCAGGTCAACCGCTTGATCCAAAGCAGCCTGCTGCGACGCTTCCAGAACCAGGCGCTGATCGAGCATCTGCAGCAAGCACAATCCCGCAGCGCTCAGCTCAACGACGCGCTGGCCCGGGAGGTCGAGCAACGCCGCAGCGCCGAGGAAAAATTGCGGGCGGCCCAGGTTGGCCTGGAGGCGCGGGTAGCACAGCGCAGCCTTGAACTGGAGGCCGCCAGCCAGGCCTTGAGCAAGAGTGAGGCGCGCCTGGCCCTGGCGCTCAAGGCCAGTGAGTTGGGGTTGTGGGATTGGAACTTGCTGACTGACGAAGTGCACCACACTCAACTCAAGGAGCTCTTTGGCCTTGAGCCCGAATACATCACGGCGATGCTCACTCACCTCACTCCGCGCCTGCACCCGCAAGACCTGCCGGCGCTCAAGCGGGCCCTGGTCGAACACCTCAAGGGCCGCAGCGAGGATTACCAGATCGAATACCGCGTGCGTCACGGCGATGGTCACTGGGTCTGGATCGAAGACCGCGGTCGGGCCGTGGAACGCAGCGTGAGCGGACGGGTGCTGCGCATGGTCGGCACCCGGCGAGACATCAGCGCCAGCAAGGAACTCGAGCAGCAGCGGCAATTGGCAGCCACGGTGTTCGAAGCCGCCAGCGAAGGTATCGTGATTTTCGACCCTCACTACGTGCTACTCGCCGCCAACCAGGCATTTACGCGGGTCACCGGTTTCAATATCGATGACATGCTCGGGTGTAACGTGGTGGACCTGCCGTGCAGTCGCGATGCGCGCCGGCACTACCCCATCATTCGCCAATCGCTCAAGCAGCACGGCACCTGGCAGGGGGAGCTGGTGGAGGCGAGGGCCAACGGCGAGCTGTATCCACAGTGGCTCCAATTGAACGTCGTGCGCGATGCTCGGGGAAATGTTAGCCATATCGTGGGCTTCTTCGCCGATCTTTCGGCGCGACGCGAATCCGAAGAGCGGATGCGCTACCTGACCCATTACGATGAATTGACCGGGCTGGCTAATCGCTCGCTGTTTCGCGAGCGCCTGCACGAAGCTCATCAGCGTGTGCGCCAGGGCGGACGGCGCAGCCTGGCGTTGCTGCATATCAACCTGGACCGCTTCAAGTTGCTCAACGACAGCCTCGGTCATGACATCGCCGACCAGTTGTTGCAGAAAATGGCACGACGCCTGATCAATGCGCTGCCCGAGGCGGACACCATCGCCCGGCTATCGGGCGATGAGTTTGCGGTGTTGTTCGATGCCTATGGCAACCTTTCGAGTCTGGCGCGGGTGGCAACCCGGCTGGCCGCCAAGCTGCGTGTGCCGCTGACCATCGAAGGCCATGAACTGGTGCTCAGTGCCTCCATCGGCATCACCCTGTTGCCCGACAACACACGGGAAGTTGCCACGCTGGTCAGCCAGGCGAACATGGCCATGCAGCATGCCAAGCATTTGGGGGGCAACAATTTCCAGTTCTACACCGACAGTCTCCAGGCCAGCACGCTGGAGCGCCTGCAACTGGAAAATCAGCTGCGCAAGGCCTTGGAAGAGCAGCAACTGAAGGTTTTTTATCAGCCAAAACTGTGCCTGGCGACCGGTCGCCTGAACGCCGCCGAAGCGTTGGTGCGTTGGGATCATCCGGCCATGGGGCGGGTACCGCCGGGGGATTTCATCGGCCTGGCCGAAGAGACCGGGTTGATCGGGCCGATTGGCGAATTCGTATTGCGCCAGGCTTGTTGGCAGGCATGCGAATGGCAGCGCCAGGGGCTCGCGCCGATCAGGGTGTCAGTCAATCTGTCGGTGCACCAATTGCGCCAGGGCAAGCTGGTCAGCCTGGTGCGGCAAGTGTTGGAGGAAACCGGCCTGGCCCCGCAATACCTGGAGCTGGAACTGACCGAGAGCCAGTTGCTCGACAGCGTTGAACACATCATTGCCACGTTCCAGCAATTGCGCGACCTGGGGGTCAAGTTGGCCATCGACGATTTCGGCACCGGCTACTCATCCCTGAGTTACCTCAAGCGTATTCCAGTGGATTACGTGAAGATCGACCAGGCGTTCATTCGCGGGTTGGGTGAGGGCAGCGTGGATGCGGCAATTACTCGGGCAATCATTGCAATGGCCCATGGGTTGTCGCTCAAGGTAGTGGCCGAAGGCGTTGAGCGGCAGGAGCAGCTCGAATTCCTCAGGCGCGAAGGTTGCGATGAAGTTCAAGGGTATCTGATCAGCCGGCCGGTGGGGGCCGAGGGACTGGCTGCATTGTTACGGGCGCAACACCTGGTTGAATGAGCCTGAAGCACGACGATAACTTCCCGTCAGGCAACGAATTCGTCTGACGGGAAGTCATGGGAGCAAGTTACTGGGTGATTGGCTAATGACCAATAGACGATTTTCCCCCGAGTTGGAAGCTCAGGACGGGCTTGGAAATCAGCGGATCGGCAGCGTTGAAGGTTTGCGCTACGGCACAAGCTGCTACATCGGGGGATCCTCGGCCAAAACAGAGGGCCGGCGAGGCAATCCAGTTACGTTTTGGACGGGCAAAAAGCCAATTCTTGTAGTATAACTACAAGCTTGCTACATCCCGGCATCTGCCCATAACAAGAGTCCAGCCCCTTGAACCTGTTGCAACACATCGCCCAGTCACGCCACTTGCTACGCAAGTCGGAGCTGAAAGTCGCCGATCACGTACTACTTGATCCTGCGGCCGTGATGCATAGCTCCATGGCCGATCTTGCCCACAGCGTCGGTATCAGCGAACCGACCATCGTGCGTTTCTGCCGGGCCATCGGTTGCTCGGGTTTCCAGGACCTGAAACTCAAGCTGGCGCAAAGCCTGGCCGCCGGCGCGAGCTTTGGCCAGTTTGCGATCCATGAAGACGACTCCGTTGCTGACTACAGCCTGAAAATTTTCGACACGACCCTGCATACCCTGATGGAGGTTCGCGAGAAGCTCGACCCGGTGGCGTTGCAAAAAGCCGTCACGGCCATGTCCCAGGCCCAGCGTGTCGAGTTTTATGGCTTTGGCGCCTCGGGCGCAGTGGCGGCCGATGCCCAGCACAAGTTCTTCCGGTTGCTGCTGACGGCTGCGGCCTATTCCGACCCGCACATGCAGGCCATGTCAGCGGTGACCTTGAAGCCCACCGATGTCGCGATCTGCATTTCCCAGTCGGGGCGTTCCAAGGACCTGCTGATCACCGCGAACCTGGTGCGCGAGAGCGGTGCCTCACTGATCACCCTGTGCCCGAGCCAGACGCCATTGGCGGAACTGTCCACGGTGAACCTGGCCATCGACGTGCATGAAGACACCGAGATCTACACGCCGTTGACCTCGCGTATCGCCCATCTGGTGGTAATCGACGTGCTGGCAATGGGTGTCGCCATGGCGCGAGGCCCAAGCCTGGTCAACCACCTCAAGAGCGTGAAGCGCAGCCTTCGCAGCCTGCGGCTGTCGCCCAAGTCGGTGAAGGCGCTGGACGACTGAGTCGGTCTTGACGTGCCGGGCTCCCGCTGGGCTCTGTAGGAGCTGGCGAAGCCTGCGATCTTTTGATCTTGATCTTGATCTTGATCTTGATCTTGATCTTGATCTTGATCTTGATCTTTTGCTTGAGACTCAAGTGCCTGGGAAAAGATCGCAGCCTCGTTGCACTCGACAGCTCCTACACAGCTACATAGCTCCTATGGCCCTGCGGGAGCGAGCTTCCTCGCCAAAGTGGCACCTTTCCAAATTCATCGTCTTGTAATCTGCGCGCCGCCAAACCGTCATCCCGCGTCGTCATCGTAAAGCTCCCGTATACGTCTTGGGAGTCTCGACATGACCCAGTCCTACGAAGAACGCAGCGCCGTCAAAACCCGTCGTCAGCAGGAAGACCAGCGCCGCATGGCGTTCCGTCGTGCCATCGAAGACCGCTATGAACAGCGCCAGCTCCTGGCCGAAATCAGCGAATTTCCTGACGCGACAGAATTCAACTACTGGCAGGCAGCGCCGGCGGTTTCCCGTCGAAACGCTCAACCAGGCCGATGATCTGAGCGCGCTCACCGCGAACGAATGCCAGGAAGGCGTGAGCCACCGGTGACAGGCGCTTGGCCCTGGCCTGCACCAGGCACCAGCTGCGGTACAGCGGCAATTCCTCCACCGGCAACTCGATGAGTGCGCCGGACGACAGTTCCCGGCTCACGGCGTGGCGCGTCAACAGCGCCACGCCCAGCCCGGCCACCACGCACTCGCGTTGGGCCTCCGCCGACGCCACCTCCAGTGTCTGGGTGAAATGCACCCGTTTCTCCTTGAAATACTCCTCGCAGGCCAATCGCGTGCCCGAGCCCGGTTCGCGCAACAGCAACGTATAGGGCTCCAGGTCCTGCAAGCGCAGCGGGCCCATGTGGCACAGCGGATGATCGGGCGGTGCCACGGCGACGATCGGATTGTTGAGAAAGGGCAGGAATTCCAGGCCCATGTCCTGGGGCACCATGGACATGATCACCAGGTCGTCACGGTTGTCCGAAAGCCGTCGAATGACCTGCCCGCGGTTGACCACCGTGAGGTTGAGGTTGACCTCCGGGTGCTGGCGCTTGAACGCGGCGAACAGGTGCGGGACGAAGTACTTGGCGCTGGACTCCACCGCCAGCTTCAATTGGCCTTGCAGCGAACCCTGCATGTCCGAGAGCTGCATATCGAGGTTTTCCAAGCGTCCGAAGATGTCCCGGCTGGCACGTTGCAGGGCTTCGGCGGCTTCGGTCATGTAGAGTTTTTTACCGACATACTCGAACAATGGCTGGCCAATCAGCTCTTCCAGGGAACGAATCTGTAGGCTAACGGCCGGTTGTGTGAGAGACATTTCGTCGGCTGCACGGCTGTAGGACCTCAGGTCGCACACTTCATTGAAAATCTGCAATTGACGCAATGTCATACGCATCAATGACTTACGCATTTTCTAAGCACTCTGGAGCGGGGCGGGAAGCGCAACTATAAGTCTTTACTTATGCATCACCCAATAATTATTCATTTTTGTTAATCCCCAGCCAGGACTAGTGTGGAGCTGCGACCAATTGTTACATCTGGTCACGCGTCGGCCTGAACCCCCAGGCCGTGGTATCACCGGCTCAAGGGAACCTCCAATTGATAACAAAGATCTTGATCGCCAACCGTGGTGAGATTGCCGTCCGCATTGTGCGCGCTTGCGCCGAGATGGGCATTCGCTCGGTCGCGGTCTACTCCGACGCGGACCGCCATGCGTTGCATGTCAAGCGTGCGGACGAGGCCCACAGCATCGGCGCCGATCCGCTGGCCGGCTATCTGAACCCGCGCAAACTGGTGAACCTGGCGGTGGAAACCGGTTGTGATGCCTTGCACCCCGGCTATGGTTTCCTCTCGGAAAACGCCGAACTGGCAGACATCTGCGCCGAACGCGGAATCAAATTCATCGGCCCCTCGGCAGAAGTCATTCGCCGCATGGGCGATAAGACCGAGGCGCGCCGCAGCATGATCAAGGCCGGTGTGCCGGTCACGCCAGGCACCGAAGGCAACGTAGCGGGCATCGAAGAAGCGCTGACCGAAGGTGATCGGATCGGCTACCCGGTCATGCTCAAGGCTACGTCTGGTGGTGGCGGTCGGGGTATTCGTCGCTGCAACAGCCGCGAAGAACTCGAACAGGCCTTCCCTCGGGTCATTTCCGAAGCCACCAAGGCGTTCGGTTCGGCGGAAGTGTTCCTGGAAAAGTGCATCGTCAATCCCAAGCACATCGAAGCGCAGATCCTGGGCGACAGTTTCGGCAACGTGGTGCACCTGTTTGAGCGTGACTGCTCGATCCAGCGCCGCAACCAGAAACTGATCGAAATTGCCCCGAGCCCGCAGCTGACCCCCGAGCAGCGCGCCTACATCGGCGACCTGTCGGTGCGCGCCGCCAAGGCCGTGGGCTACGAAAATGCCGGCACTGTGGAGTTCCTGCTCGCCGAAGGCGAGGTGTACTTCATGGAGATGAATACTCGGGTGCAGGTGGAACACACCATCACCGAAGAAATCACCGGTATCGACATTGTTCGTGAGCAGATCCGCATCGCCTCCGGGCTGCCGCTGTCGGTCAAGCAGGAAGACATCCAGCACCGTGGCTTTGCGTTGCAGTTCCGCATCAACGCCGAGGACCCGAAAAACAACTTCCTGCCCAGCTTCGGCAAGATCACCCGCTACTACGCCCCTGGCGGCCCGGGTGTGCGCACCGACACGGCGATCTACACCGGCTACACCATTCCGCCGTTCTACGATTCGATGTGCCTCAAGCTGGTGGTCTGGGCGTTGACCTGGGAAGAAGCGATGGACCGTGGCCTGCGGGCCCTGGATGACATGCGCCTGCAGGGGGTCAAGACCACCGCCGCGTATTACCAGGAGATTCTGCGCAATCCGGAATTCCGCAGCGGCCAGTTCAATACCAGCTTCGTTGAAAGCCACCCTGAACTGACCAACTACTCGATCAAGCGCAAACCCGAAGAGCTGGCCCTGGCCATCGCCGCCGCCATTGCCGCCCACGCAGGCCTGTAAGGAAGTATGACCATGTCCAAGAAGATCTTTGTTACCGACACAATCCTGCGCGACGCCCACCAATCGCTGCTCGCCACCCGCATGCGCACCGAAGACATGCTGCCGATCTGCGACAAGCTCGACAAAGTCGGCTATTGGTCGCTGGAAGTCTGGGGCGGCGCGACATTCGACGCCTGCGTGCGCTTCCTGAAGGAAGACCCGTGGGAGCGTCTGCGCCAACTGCGCGCGGCGCTGCCCAACACTCGTCTGCAAATGCTGCTGCGCGGCCAGAACCTGCTGGGCTACCGCCATTACAGCGATGACGTGGTCAAGGCGTTCGTGGCCAAGGCCGCCGTCAATGGCATCGATGTGTTCCGTATTTTCGATGCGATGAATGACGTGCGTAACCTGCGCGTTGCCATCGAAGCGGTAAAGGCTGCCGGCAAACATGCCCAGGGCACCATTGCCTACACCACCAGCCCGGTGCACACCATCGACGCATTCGTGGCCCAGGCCAAGCAGATGGAGGCCATGGGGTGCGACTCGGTGGCGATCAAGGACATGGCCGGTCTGTTGACCCCTTATGCCACTGGCGAACTGGTCAAAGCGCTGAAATCCGAGCAATCGTTGCCGGTGTTCATCCACTCCCACGACACCGCCGGCCTGGCCGCAATGTGCCAGCTCAAGGCTATCGAAAACGGTGCCGATCACATCGACACCGCGATCTCAAGCTTCGCCTGGGGCACCAGCCATCCGGGCACCGAGTCGATGGTCGCGGCCCTTAAAGGCAGCGAATTCGACACGGGGCTGGACCTGGAGCTGTTGCAGGAAATCGGCCTGTACTTCTACGCCGTGCGCAAGAAGTACCACCAGTTCGAAAGCGAGTTCACCGCCGTGGATACCCGCGTCCAGGTCAACCAGGTACCGGGCGGGATGATCTCCAACCTCGCCAACCAGTTGAAAGAGCAGGGCGCACTGAACCGCATGAGCGAAGTGCTGGCGGAAATCCCGCGCGTGCGCGAGGACCTCGGTTTCCCGCCGTTGGTGACCCCGACTTCGCAGATCGTCGGCACCCAGGCGTTCTTCAACGTGTTGGCCGGTGAGCGCTACAAGACCATTACCAACGAAGTGAAGCTCTATCTGCAGGGTGGCTACGGCAAGGCGCCGGGTTTGGTGAATGAGACGCTGCGTCGCCAGGCCATCGGCGGCGAAGAGGTGATCGACGTGCGTCCGGCCGATTTGCTCAAGCCGGAAATGACCAAGCTGCGCGGTGAAATCGGTGCGCTGGCCAAATCCGAAGAGGACGTACTGACCTACGCGATGTTCCCGGACATCGGTCGCAAGTTCCTCGAAGAACGCGATGCCGGCACCCTGACCCCTGAAGTGCTGCTGCCAATCCCTGAGGCCGGCAGTGTGGGCTCGGTGGGCGGCGAAGGTGTACCGACCGAGTTCGTCATCGACGTTCACGGCGAAACCTATCGCGTCGACATCACCGGTGTGGGCGTCAAGGCCGAAGGCAAGCGTCACTTCTACCTGTCCATCGATGGCATGCCGGAAGAGGTTGTGTTCGAACCGCTCAATGAATTCGTCGGCGGCGGCAGCAGCAAGCGCAAGCAAGCCACTGCGCCGGGCCATGTCAGCACCACCATGCCGGGCAACATCGTCGATGTGCTGGTCAAGGAAGGCGACGTGGTCAAGGCCGGTCAAGCAGTGCTGATCACCGAAGCCATGAAGATGGAAACCGAAGTGCAGGCGGCCATCGCCGGCAAGGTCACCGCGATTCATGTAGCCAAGGGCGACCGGGTCAATCCGGGCGAGATCCTGATCGAGATCGAAGGCTGACTAAACAGCCTCGATACAACGTTTTAACCTCGGGGGGGCATGTGCTCCCCTTTTTTTTTGCCTGTCAGAACATCATTCGCCACTGGCCCATCAGCGCACCGTTGCGGTTGTCCTGTCCCGTTTCGCCGCGATAGTTCAGCCCCAGCGTATGCCGTGGTGAAACGGCCAGGTCCAGCCCGGCTTTCAGGAGCAGGCTGTCACGGTCCAGCTCGACCCCTTCGATGATATAGGTGTTGCCCCCGCGGACCAGGCGTTGATGGGAACTGCCCTTGACGTTGCCATACAAGTGCTTCCAGCCGACATCCAGGCGCGGCGTCAAGCGCATGCCTTGGTCAAGCGCGAAGGTACGGGCGAGGCGCAGGCCGAGGTCGCTGCTGTAGTGTTCCTGTGCCTGGCCGTTGTACTGCAACGCAGCGTCCCCGCCTTTTTCTGTATAGGCATCGCGTTGGTAGCGTTGGTAGCCCACTTGGACGTAGGGCTCGATATCGAAATGAACGATATCCAGGTTGTAGCCGACCTGTCCGAAGACCTGCTGTGTCGTGGCATCGTAACGGCCCTTCAGGCGATCCCTGAACCCGTTGAAGGCGACGTGGCGTTTGGTGCTGCCGTCATGATTGCCATGGACGGCACCCAGGCGCAGCGCCAGCGGCCCGTCCTGGCGTAAGGCGTACGCACCTACGAGCCAACTGTCGAGCGCGCCGTCGAACTGATAGCTGTCCAGCCGGGTCTGGGTCTTGCTGCCGATAATGCCGAGCCGCCAATCGGGGCTGACAGCCCAGTCGGTTCCCAGCATCAAACCCTTTGTCGAGTGTTTGAGGGCATAGCTGCCCAGCTGTTTGGCGAGGCTGCCGCTATTGCCGATGGCCTGGACCCAGACCTGGCCGTTGTCATATTCACCGGTCGGGTGATTACGGCTCATCGCTGAAAGCATTCCGCTGCGGATCGGCGCGACGCTGCTCAGGGTGGCGTTGCCGAGGTCGGCGGTGTCGTAGCCGCTCAATTGGTCGAGAGCATTGGCGGCGGTGATCAGGTTGCTGCCGAGCAGGGCATTGATAGCGGCGTTGGGTTCGGTGGCTGGTTTGATCGGTTGCGGTTCTTCGATACTGGTCGCAATCGCTCGCCCGTAATCGGAGATCGCTGCCGCTTCGATTGGAACAGCGTTGCGCGCGTAGGTCAGGCTGACCTGCGTCGCAGTGGGGTGCAGTGTCGCCGTCATGAATTTTAGCTCGCTGATCACCATCCCGAATTCACCGACGATCTGCCCTGCTTTGATGACGGTATGTTCTTTAGCATCAATGTACTTGCCTGGTACACCGACGATCTTCAGCGTCGCGTTGTTCAAGCGCGCGGTGCCGTCAACATTGATCGTCGAACTACGACCGTCTTCGTCGACGCCGTAGATCAGTACGGCAGTTTTGGAAAGAGACAGCTCCCTGGCTAAGGGGGCACCCGTTTCAAGGCCTACCTCCAACTGACCCTCTACGTTCAGCAAACCCACTGTCCCGGAGCCGCTGAACGTTGCATTCTCTCGAACATCTACTCGGCCGGTCACTGTTCCAGTATTCGCCATACGAGCCCCCGGCTCGACAATCACGTTATTTGCAACATCCCCCTTGTTGTCAAACTCACCGAGGACTCCGATCTGTCCGTCGATAAGGCCGGTGTTGATCAATTTGGTTTTTGGTTCGATCACTCCCCAGCCAGTGAAGCTTGCGATGTGCTCCCATTCGCCTTTCGTGACGTGCAAGGCCAGAAAGTTACGGGTATCAGCCAATTTTGAGTGCACGGCGGCGTCCAATCGCAACACGTTGGTACCGGCACCTCCATCAACCATCCCGCCGAACGCAGCATTTGCACTGACGTTGACCAAGTCGTTGGCCTTGGTCAGTTTCATGCCAGCTTTGCGAGGTTTGTCGACATTGTGAAGTTTGGTATCTGGAGCTTCTGCTAACGCCTTGAGACGCTCCTGCAGCTCGGCAGTCGTGGGGACATCGGTAGGTTGCTGAGCCATCGAAACATCGGCACAACCAAGCGCCAAGGCGATTGCCAGCGCAAGATGTTGGGGCAGGTATGTGTGTTGGGTAGGCATCGAATGGGACCTCTAATGACGGAGGTCGCACTTTAAAAATTTCACCCTGGGCGGCGATGCCAGCCATCTCCCCGTCACAGGAAAGATTCGGCGGATGAAATGTGTAGGCCGCTCGTGCTGCGATCAGCGTGTTGTCTCGTTGGCTTTCATGGTTCGAAGCTTTGCCCTACAACCCTTTCAGAAATGGAAAGCGCCGTTTTGGGGGGGGCGGATTGGCTGGTGTGTATATCCGTTACCGCAGCAATGGATATACACACCAATCCACGGAATAGCTTTACGGCCTCCCAGACCACCCTAGCTCAACGATTATTCAGATAAGCCTTCCCATAATACCGCTCCATCCGCGCCTGAATCAGCTCCAACGCAATGGACATCAACCAGTAAATAATCGCCGCCGTAGTCAGCATTTCAATATAGCGATAGCTGGAACGACCATAAGACTGCGCCAGAAACATCACCTCCCAAACCCCCATCACCGAGATCAGCGAAGAATCCTTGAGCATGGAGATGAATTGGTTGGTGGTCGGCGGGATGATGGTGCGCATGGCCTGGGGCAGGGTGACGCGCCAGAAGATCACGGTTTCGCCCAGGCCCAGGGCGAGGGACGCTTCGCGTTGGCCGTTGGGGACGCCGAGGATGCCGGCGCGGAAGATTTCGCTCAGGTAGGCGCCGTAGTTCAGCGACAGGGCGATGATCCCGGCGGCGACGGCGCCCGGGACTACGCCCAGTTGAGGCAGGCCCAGGTAGATCAGCAGGATCTGGATCAGCAACGGCGTGCCGCGAAAGAACGACGCATAGAAACTGGCCATACCGAACGCCACCGCGCTGCTGGACAGCCGCGCCAAGGCGGTGATGAAGCCCAGCAATGACGAAGCGACGATCGAGCACAGGCACAGGAACAACGTCAGCATTGCGCCTTGCAAAAAGCCATTGGGCGCCAGGTGCACGCCCAGCAGGTTCGGCAGTTTGTCGAGGATGATGGAGAACTTCAGGTCGAAGCTCAGGAAGAAACTCGCGAACAGCACCAGCATGGCCGCCCAGGTCAGGTACAGCCGGGTGCGAAAACCGAAGATTTTCTGCAGGCGTGACTCAGCCACCGGTGGCGGTGGCTGCGGGGGTGGAAAAGAAGTCATTGGGTAATGTCGGCGCCGATCCATTTTTGCGAAAGTTTGCTCAACGTGCCGTCCTGTTTCAACTGGGCAAAGACTTCACGGACCTTGCTGTCCCACTGGGCATCGCCCTTTTCGATGGCCACCGAGTTCGGCTCGGAGTAGAGCGCCTCGCCGGCCAGCTTGAAGCGCTTGTCTTCAGTCAGGCGCGGCTGTGCGGTCACCAGGTTGGTCAGCACCGCGTCCAGACGCACCCCGGCGCCCAGGCCCAGGTCTTGGAACGCTACGTTGTCGGTGTCGTACGGCGCGATCTGCACGTCCTCGAACGGGTAGCTCAGTTGGGTATCCTCGGCGCCTTCGATCACCAGGTTCTTGTTCAGGTAACTCTCGTAGCTGGAGGCGCTGGTCAGGCCGACCTTCTTGCCGCTCAAGTCCTTGGCGCCGTGGATACGGTCGTCCTTGGCGTTGACCACGATCACCGCGGGCGAAGCGTAGTACTGCACCGGGAAATCGAACACTTCGGCGCGGGCCTTGCTCGGCGTCATGGAGCAGATGCAGATGTCATAGCGCCCGCTCCAGCGGCCGGCCGCGATCACGTCCCAGGACGGGGTTTCCAGGCGCAGCTTCACGCCCAATTTCTGCGCCACGGCTTTGGCGACGTCCACGTCAAAACCGTCGAGCTGGTTCTGATCATTCAGGAACGAGAAGGGTGGATAGCTTTCCATCAGCACGCCGACCAGTTCTTTTTTCTGTTCGATGCGATCCAGCGTGGCGCCGGCGGATGCTTGCGAAGAGGCGGCCAGCAGAGTCAGGCCCAGGGCCAGCAGTGGTTGTAATTTCATGGGAGGGCCCTGATAGAAAAATAAGTTGTGGTTCACCGAATGGTGCGTATTAAATAGTTATAAGAACGACTCCGGTAGTGAGTATTTTTCATAAGCTTATGAGTGAATCGCATATGGGCGCAGTAACGACAGTCATTCTCGATGGCGGCATGGGCCGCGAACTGCAACGCCGGGGCGCGCCGTTTCGACAGCCCGAGTGGTCGGCCCTGGCCTTGAGCGAAGCGCCCCAGGCGGTAGAGGCTGTGCACGCGGCCTACATCGCCAGCGGCGCCAACGTGATTACCAGCAACAGCTATGCCGTGGTGCCGTTTCATATTGGCGAGGCGCGTTTCGCCGAAGAAGGCCAGGCCCTGGCCGCACTGGCGGGCGAGTTGGCGCAACGGGCGGTGCACGCTTCGGGCAAAGCGGTACGGGTGGCCGGGTCGCTGCCACCGTTGTTCGGTTCCTATCGGCCGGATCTGTTCGACGCGTCCCGCGCCAGTGAATTGCTCGCGCCCCTGGTGAATGGCCTGGCGCCTCATGTCGACTTGTGGCTGGCCGAGACCCAGAGCTCGACGGTCGAAGCGCGGGCGATTCACGCCGGGTTGCCGAAGGACGGCAAGCCCTTCTGGCTGTCGTTCACCCTCAAAGACGAAGACACCGATGAAGTGCCGCGCCTGCGTTCCGGCGAACCGGTGGCGGATGCTGCGGCGGTGGCGGCCGAACTGGGTGTCGAAGTGCTGCTGTTCAACTGCAGCCAGCCGGAAGTGATCGGCGCGGCCATCGATGCCGCACGGGACACCTTTGCGCGCCTGGGCGTGAAGGTCCACATCGGTGCCTACGCCAACGCCTTCCCGCCGCAACCGAAGGAAGCGACGGCCAACGACGGGCTCGATCCGCTGCGCGAAGACCTCGATCCGCCAGGCTATCTCCAGTGGGCGGCGGATTGGCAAAAACGCGGGGCCAGCCACCTGGGCGGCTGCTGCGGGATCGGGCCGGAGCATATTGCGGTGTTGGCGCAACAGCTGGCCTGAACCTGAGGAAATCACCGTGGCCGGGGAGCAAATTCCCTCGCCACGGTTCTTGGGATTTCGCTGACATTCCGGCTTACGCTTTTTTGTAAATCCCGAAGCCAATCCTATACGTATGTATGTCATTTGCGCTGGAGCGGCGCGATAGGGTCTGTGTCCTACTCACAATCGGACACCTGAAATGACTGTCTCTTCTGCGAATGAACCTGACGCCAAGCCCCATCCTGCCAGCGTATCTCTGAAACCCACCCATTTGTTGTTCAACGAGGCTGAGTTTCAACATGAATTCGCCGATCAGCGATCAGGTCAATGGGGCCTTATCGACGATGCACAGGTTCAAGTCACTTATCCGGCCATGGATAGCGAGGGCGCTCAGCTCGGCGCCCATGAAAAAGAACAAATCAGACAACTGAGGCTTTTGGATACCAATCAGACGCAATTGGCGCGTCTGTTTGCCGGTCATCCGACGTTCGACACGGCGCTCAAGAATCTGCTGGTCAGCCGAATCAAGGTAAAGATTCCCGAGCAAGAGTTTCGCACCTCACCGCTACCCGATATCGATCCCGATCATTGCTACGTAAACCATTTTGCCGTGGACTCGCTCGGTGGCCGTTCGTTGACGTCCTCTCAGAGCTTTACTGAGGTTATGTTGGATTGTTTGGCGACAAATACGCCTGCGAACTACAAATCCGGTGGCGTGGGTTTCTTCAGTCGTCCGGACTCGGTGGAGGAAAGCGACAGCTTATTCGCCAGCCCATTAGGCGCGAAAATTCCAGCCATCATGGAGTCGGTGTTCTATATCGTCGAACCTACAGCCAATGACAACTTGAAGCGTCAGTTGCGTGACGATCTGGCGGCCTTTGGCAAAAGCCAAAACAGCGACTTGCTCGATACGCCCACACCGTCGACGACTGAAGAAATCCTTTCCCATCTCCTGTCCCGGCGATACCTGCATCTTTTGGATTTGTACAAGGTCGATCGCAACCCGGCGATTGAGTTAAACCAAGAGGCACGAACCCAGCAGAATGAAGAAGACCGACTGCTGAATCTCATCACCACACATCCTTCCATGGCGCACAGAAGTCGTTTGATGCGGGCGCCCATCCCCCATGTCTATTGCGTCATGCTCGACATGGGCACAGCGAAACCACAGAAATGGCCCGCTGCGATGGTCATCAAACGCATGGATCGAAACGCCTTGTTCCTGTACTCGCTGGAAGGAGGATTCCAACGATTCGAATCTTTCCAGGACCTGGTCAATCAAGTAAGCCCAACCTTCGCGGGGCAAAAGCGTGGGATCCGGGATATTTCTTCTGAGGTGTCCGGGTCAGTTTTTGACGTGGCGGCGGATGATCTGCTGCAGAGCCAACGCACCGCACTGGACGCGGTGCTGAATGCACCAGCAAACGAGGCGCTCGCATTGGCGGCTTTTGCGCTGAAGGTTGAAGATGCCTTGGCTTTGCCCAATTTGGCGCTCGCCGGGCCGCTGGCCAGGCGCCAGGAAACCCTGGTGGAAAACAGCCGCCCCGTTTTCTACAAAACCGCAAACCGGTCGGAAAAATCCAACTGCCGCCGTCTGGAAAACCGCGTATTGGAGGCCGTCCATAAACTCAGCAATCGTGATCTCCAGACATTGCGGCAGTTCACCCGCCAGAAGGTCAAACAATACCTGCAACTCACCGTTCACCCCGGCATAAACCCCGATTCGGACAAGACCCTGGTCACGCTGTCCTACGGCAAGAGCGCCAACCCAAGGCAGTCGCGTATTTGCAGCCTGACCGAGTTGATGCTGGAGAATCTGCGCCCGCTTCAATATCCGAACGCCATGAGGGAAGTGGTGGCCGTCTACCTTGCCGATCCGGATGGCCATCGTATTCGACACCCGGCCAGCGGCTTCCTGATTCTTTTGACGGGGGGTGAGGTCGCCAGGATGGCGAGGCGCATCGACGCCGGTGGCAGTTATGAAACTTACCTCAAGGAGAAAATGAATAAGCCTGAATACAAGACAGCCTGGCAGGCGGCGTATTTGGCCAACATGAAACTCAAAGCGTACGAGGCTGAACTTGGGGGGAGTAAGGTATTCAAGGCCACTGTATTTGACAGCACTTTCAAACCGCCCAAGCCCAGGAAGCTGCTTGGGCTCTGGCTGGACGCGATTATCCAATCGCCTCTCCCACAGACACGTGCCCTCGTCCAGGGGCGACGGGTTCATGCGTACGGTCTGTTGCTGGGGGGGAGTTTGGGCGCCGGAGGGCAGCATGGAACGATGGGCAATGCGGTCAGTGTTGATGGCGCCCTGATTTTTTCAGATCAGGACGGCCCGGATATCAAGGGAACCGTGGGGGCTTATTTTCCGGACAGCCCCGAGGGGCAGGACCTGTATGAGTTTTCCAGCCTGGGCGATGGTATCGCCGGGCTTTTGCAGCAAGAGCAGTGGCAGGCGTACTTCCGATCACGCATCAGTACCACCGATCCTGAAGAAGTAAAACGCGTATTGGGGCAACAACGTGGCCAACCGTTGACCCGGGGCATGTTGATTCCCAACGATCTGCTTGAGTTCTTTCACAAAGCGCACCTCAACTTCCATAGGGCTTACGCCGATCACCGCTCCAACAGCAACCAGGATGTACAGCGCCAGACGTCGGCCAGGATTGTGATGGTGGCGATGGAAGTCTTCATGGACCTGGCCGGCATGCTCCTGATACCCGGTTTCCAGCTACTTGGAAGTGCGATCAAGACAGGCCTGTTGATCGTCAGGACCGGCTCGATCCCAATGAACCTGACGACCCTGGTTTTCTTGCACAGGGTGGCAAATTATGGCGGACGAGGGATGGCGGGTGTGACGGTTCCAGTGCGGGGACAATCCTCCTTCCTGGCGGTGACAGCTCGCCAAAGCCAGGACGAAGTGCTCGTTGGGCTGCCCCTGGAGGAGGCGCTCTACCGACGATACGCCGTGACGGACACCTCGTTGATACAGGGTGTGGCCGCCGATGCCCAAGGCTTTTATCGTCCCGCGGTGAACAATGATATTACCGGTAGCGTCCATCGGCCGGTGTTCGTGCGCCAACCCGATGGGACTGTGTTCCGGGTGCACGATCACACGAAGTTGACGGCTACCGAAGCGACCCTTGTCGACCCGGTGACAGGATCGAGCATCCGTTCCAGCGGCGTCATGAGAAGTACCGTGGCACGGATGCCCAATGGCGAGTGGCGAGCCGTAGGTTTTGGACGAGGAGGCGGTAAGCGGCCTGCCAATGCACCTTCCGAACAAGGTCCCTCGAAACCCAAGGTATCGTCATCAGCGGTTTCCCACTCGATTCGCACACCCGGCATCTGGGACACTCAAGTCATGGAGCTGGTCCCGGCGATCATCACTCGTCTTCCAAGTTGGCCGCAGAATCGCAGCTTGCTGATCGTTGATGAGATAACCGCACACCGGAGTTGGTCGGTACGCTTTACGCCGGGCCAGGCTGAAAGCGTCTATCCCATGGGCTATCACCCGGGTCAGTCAAGTACCGATATTGTCTTGAGGCGCTCGGCCCAGAACCATTACAACCTGATTCTGGGGGATCGTGTCGTGGAGATTCCTGGCGACGGTGATTGTTTTTTCAATGCCGTTGCCCGTGGGCTGAATGAAGGTCAAGCGCAGGCGACTTTCTCGATGCAGGGGTTGCGCAACGCAGCGGCTGACTACATCGATCAGCATCCCGAGTTGAATCAATATGTGGTGTCGCAAGCTTCCGGGGTCCAGCAAGCGCTTTTTGAAAATGCCCCCTGGCTGGACGACTTGTTGGACGAGGCGGCAATGTCCGATCTCACCCGGATCATCTATGGGGGACCGAACCCCCACGGCTTGTTTAAACCGACTCAGGATTTCTTGGCGCTGCACGTAAACAATGTCGGCCGCAGGACGCTGGTTTCGGCGCAGCAAGCCGACCTGCCTCCCGAGATTCTGCAGGAAATCGGGCGCCGTTTGTCGTCCAGGTCTCCGCAGCAGCTCATGCCTAGCAGCGCGCCGTTCTACACCGTAGAGGAGCAAACCCTACGGCGGTTTTTCGTCGATACCCTGCTAGGGCGCCTTGAAGACCGCCAGGTCACCGAACTGATCAATAACGAATACATTCGGCTCTCTGAAGGGGTGATGCACATCATGCTCGAGTATGGGGTCAAGGCCCGGGAGTTGACGGATCATCATCCGAAGAACAGGGCGGCCTATGTGATGTTCGATCAGGCCACCCATGGTCATCTCGACGATGATCAGCTTGAGGCGTTGCTCGAGGGGGCCTATCTGGTGGATCGCAACGATCTGGACCTGGTAAAACTGAGATTCCATCGCGAAACGGGCAGGCTAGTCGATGATGATGCGGAGCTGATGGACCAGTATATTTATTACGAAAGGGCCGAGGACACTCGCGACCTGCTGCTGGCATCCCTCGAACGTTTTCCTGAGTTGTTGAAGCGGGCACACATCCTTCTGCGCTCCTTCGTGGTTTCATCCAACCTCGATGGCATGCTGCCTGTGAGTGTCGTGGCGAGGTGGCTGCGTAATCCGGCGCTTTCGGACAAACGACTGCGGATCATCGCCGAATATGCAGACACTCGTTATGCAGAAGTGGTCAGGCAAAACGATATTGATATCCACTGGATGCGACTGTTCGATGACACTAACCTGCAAAACATCGTCACGCATCAAGACGCGCTGACACAGCTTTGGAAGTTCATGGGCAACGCGCAGGCCACCGCTGGAGAAGGAGATCAAGCAGCGTTGGTGGAGTTATTCAGTGCCCCAGGGCAATCACCTTCCAATACCAGGGTGAACATCCTGTTCAATACTCCTGGCCTAAGGCGTTCGCTTCAACAGATGCCAAGCAGTCACGCGGTGCGAATCTGGGACGATATGATCGGGTCACACTTCAGTGATTCGGCGATTCAACGCACGCTCAGTCGCCCCGGCGTACTGCGTTCTGCGCTGGAGTTCGTGCGAGCATTAAGAAGCAATCTCACAAGTGAAGAGGAGCGCGCGAATCGCATTGTCATGGAGCTGTTCAGCATGGGCCAAAGCCGCGCCCAACAGTATCTGTACAGCTTCGACTTCCCAACTGATCGCCTGGGGCATACCCGTTTGAACTTTGCGTTGTATCTGGAAGGTTATATGGCCGTGCCGGACTGGGCATGGCAGTACCTGAGGAATGGGGTCACGCGCCAATCGCTTAAATCGTTCGGCGAGATGAGACCGAAACCGGAGTAATCGGTGCTTGGCAGGCCATGAGTTCATGGCCTGATCGATCGCCATCGCGAGCAAACTCGCTCCCACAGTCAATCTGCGATGACCAATGAATCCAGGTCCACAACAGATCCCCCGTGGGAGCGGGCTTGCTTGCGATGGCGGAGCGTCAGGCACCGATACCTATGCCCGACACTCCACCAACCCTCGCACCTGTCCACCCTCGCGCTGATTGTCCTCGCTCAACCAGCGCTCGAAGCCCGCGGCAATCGCCGGCCATTCCGAGTCCAGTATCGAGTACCACGCGGTGTCGCGGTTCTGGCCCTTGACCACCATGTGCTGGCGAAACACCCCTTCGAACGTGAACCCCAACCGCTCGGCGGCGTATTTGGAGCGGGCATTGGCGTTGTTGCACTTCCATTCCAGCCGGCGATAACCCAGGGCAAAAGACTCCTTGGCCAGCAGATAAACCGCCTCGGTGCTTTTCGGCGAACGCTGCATCGGTGCGCCGAAGGTCACGTGGCCGATCTCGATGCGACCCTGGGCCGGCACGATGGACATCAGGCTGAGAATGCCCTGCACCTCGCCGCTGGCACGGTCGATCACGCTGAAGAAATACGGGTCGGTGTTGGCCGCATGGTTGTTCAGCCAGGCGTCGAACGCGCCGCGATCCTTGAACGGGCCATAGGGCAAGTAATCCCAGAGTTTCGGGTCGGCACCGGGGCCTTCGAGGGCTTGCCAGAGGCCATCGGCATGGCGCGCCGGATCGAGTTTCTCCAGGCGGATGAAACGCCCTTCGAGCAACTGTGCAGAGGGCGCCGGGACACCTTTCCAATCGGCGAGTGAAGTCGACATGCTGCGCTCCTTAAAGGGCTTTGCGAAATTGAATGAAGCCTGGGCGCTCGGCGATGCGCTCGTACAGCTGGATCGCCGTGGCGTTGGTTTCGTGGGTCAACCAGTGCACCTTGCAGCAACCATCGGCCTTGGCGGTGGCGTAGACGAATTCGATGAGCTGGCGACCCACGCCAGTGCCACGGTTCTGTTCCGTCACCAGCAGGTCTTGCAGGTAGCAGGAATTCTCGATGCTCCAGTTCGAACGGTGATAGATGAAGTGCACCAGGCCCACCGCCGTGTCGCCCTTCCAGGCGAGGGCAGCATGGGTCGGTTCACGCTCATCGAGCAAGCGTTGCCAGGTGCTTTGGCTGACGGCGTCCGGCAATTCGGTCTTATAGAACCGCAGGTAGGCTTGCCACAGCGGCAGCCAGGCGGCGTGATCGTCGGCGCTGACGAGACGGATTTGAGGTTGGCTCATGTTCACTCCTTGGACGATTGTTCAGGCATCAGGTGGGCGAGCGCCCGGTCCTGCGAGGCGGGGCTGGCGGCGAGGCCGTTGCGTACGCTGGCGGCGTCCGCCGGGCTTCGGTTCTGGCTGAGCTTGCGCTTGCCTTCCAGGCGTTGGATGGGCAGGGCGAAGCCGACGATGGCCTTGAGCATGCTGTCGATGTACTCGGGCGGCGCATCATCGATCTTCCACGGCTGCTCGCGAGCGGTTTCGTGGCGGTCGGTGAGGGCGCTCACCAGGTTGCGCAGGCGATGCGCGTCGCTGAACACCTCGGCGCTGCCATAGGCGTGTACGGCCACGTAGTTCCAGGTCGGCACGACTTTGCCGTGTTCGGCCTTGCTGGGGTACAACCCTGGGCTGACGTAGGCATCGGCCCCGGCGAAGATCACCAAGGCTTCGGCACCGGCTTGCAGGTCGCGCCATTGTGGATTGGCCCGGGCCATGTGGCCGTAGAGGCTTCCGTTCGGCCCTTGTTGCGTGTCCAGCAACAGTGGCAGATGACTGGCCTGCAGACCGTGTTCACCCTGGGTGACCAATACGGCCAGGCGGCAATCGTCCATCATCTGGTGCAACTGGGACAGGTCTTCGACGGCAAAGGCTTTGGGGTTGTACATGATGATTTTCCTTGGCGAATGCGAGCATCCTAGGCAGGCTATTGGTCTGTTGTAAGAGCCACTTTCGGCCAATTCGATAGGTCCATTCGTGAGGGCTGTCATGCACAACGCCGCGCCACCACTGTCGTTCAATCCCGCAGGCATCGAGCTGGACCGTCGCCAAGGGCTCAGCCGCCAGCTGTACCAGGCGTTGCGAGCCCGGGTGCTGGACGGACGCCTGGCCAGCGGCACGCGCCTGCCGGCCAGCCGAGACCTGGCGGCGGCCTTGTCGATTTCGCGCAATAGTGTGGTGCGGGCCTACGACCAGCTCTACGCCGAGGGTTTCATCGAAGGGCGGGTCGGTGACGGTACGTATGTGGCGAAACTGTCCTCGACGACGTTGCCGCTGAAAAACATATCCACAAAAGTATCCACAGGGTTTTCAACAGGGTTATCCACAACCTTATCCACAGATTGGCTCGATTTACCTGTGGGTCCATCCAGTAAAGTTATCCACAGTGACGCGTTGAACCGTGTCGAAAAACACCATTTGGCCCAGCCGCCCAGTGGCCCGCCACGAGCGTTCAGGGTCGGTGTGCCGGCTTTCGATCTGTTCCCTTTCGACGTCTGGGCCAAGCTGAATGCGGCTTTCTGGCGCAAGCCGGATCTGCAGCAACTGTGTTATGGCGATTCCCAAGGGGATGCGCGCTTGCGCGGGCTGATCGCGGCGTACTTGCGCAGCTCCCGGGGGCTGCACTGCACGGCTGAACAAATTGTGATCACCAGTGGCGCACAGCAGGGCATCAGCCTTTGTGCACAGCTGTTGGTGGATCCGGGCGACGTCGTGGCGGTGGAAAATCCCGGCTATCGCGCCGCTGGGCATGCATTCGCCGTTGCCGGTGCCGACGTCAGGGGCGTGCCGGTGGATGGCGATGGCTTGGATTGCGCCGCGCTCGGTGCGTTGAGCCACTGTCGGCTGGCCTATGTCACCCCGTCCCATCAATACCCGACCGGGGTGGTCATGAGCCTGCCACGGCGGCTGGAGTTGTTAGCTTGGGCCGAACGCAACGAGGGTTGGATCGTCGAGGATGACTACGATGGCGAGTACCGCTACAGCGGCGCGCCACTGGCGCCGTTGGCTGCACTGGATCGTCACGGGCGGGTGCTTTACGTCGGCACGTTCGGCAAAGTGGCGTTCCCGGCCCTGCGCCTGGGTTACCTGGTGCTGCCACCCGGCCTGGTCAACGCCTTCGCCCGACGGCGCGCCGTGGACGTGCGCCACTCCGAAGTCAGTACCCAGGCCGTCATGGCCGAGTTCATGGCTGCGGGGCATTTCCAGCGGCATATCCGGCGCATGCGCAGGGCGGCGCTGGCTCGGCGTGATGCGTTGCTGGCAGGCTGGCCCAAGGCCGTTGCGGGTTTGGGGACCATGCCCACGGTGGTAGCCGGGCTGCATGTCACGGTGCCTGTGGCGAGTATCGAGCGTGAGCACGAGCTGATCGCTCAGGCGACGAGCGTTGGGGTTGAGATCAACGGCCTGAGCGGCTACTGGCTGCCCACTACACCCTCGCAGGCGCGTGCCGGTCTGGTTTTGGGGTTTGCGGCGGTTGCGCCAGCGGCGATTGACACCGCGCTGGCGAACCTGTCCAAGGCCTGGAAAGTCTGAGGCCTCACAGCCGTATCAGTCCGTTTCAAGGCCGTTCTTTTGGAAAAAACACCTGCTGGGCCTGATCCACGGCGATTTCGCTACGGTAATGATCGATCAACTGACGTTGGCTCAAGCTCCGGGTGGAACGCTCGGTCATTCCAGCATTGATTTGCTCGACCGTTTTCAGGCGTGCCGAAAGGAACGTCCGGGCAGGCACCCAGTTGGTGGAGTAAAGAAAATCCGCGAACCAGAGCGGTTTGCCGGTCTTTTTGTCGGTGATCTCATAACGATCGAGATAGCCCTGTGTTGGCGTCTTGATCCGCTGTCGATTTTTCCGCTTGGCGATGGAAATTCGATTTCGGTCTTTTAGCCAGATAACGCCAGTCATGGTGGGCGGGCTCTGCTTGATGATGTTCAGGACGGTCTCGAACTCCTGCGCGTACAGTGCCATCGATTCTTTCTTGAGCTGCAATCGCAGGGCATCGACCGAACGCTGTTCTTGCGGTGACAGTTCGATCGTTTCGTTTGTGACAACGCTCAGTGCCTGATCAAGGGCCGCTTTGAGCGCGATGCCGACTTTCGCCATCCTGCTGGCATGCGCGTTCATGATCATGGCAATACCGGCAGGCGTTCGGTTGGGCTGCTTCAGGTCGCGTTCGATTTGCGCCTTGAAGTCAGCCAGGCCATCGATCAGGGCCTGGCCTTTGCGAATGCTCGTTTGCAGCGCGGGTATCGCCAACGATGGGGGGGTGGATGGCTCATGAGGGGCCCATTCGCCGGTTTTCTTGCGGTGGAACGTGACGATGATTTCGTCCGAGAACGGATTCTTCACGTCCACCCAGTCCGTTTCTTCGCGCAGCCCGGATAACCGAGGCTCGCCGCTGACGAAGCCCCAGAAGCGGGCCCTGATGAATTTTTTCCGGGTTCGTGGGCGTTGCTCATAGGGGCTGTCAGCCCTGCGTCGGCTGCCTCGCTCATCGAGTGCCTGTGCCAGATGCTGCAATGCCCGTTTTTTACATTTACCGACCAGCTTGAGCATGCGCTGGATGTGCTCGGGGTTGGCGCTGTCCTTGTATTCGCTGCCCAGGTAATCGAGATGCTCTTCAATGGCGGCGAACTGTTCCGTCAGGCTGCCAATCGCGTCGATTTGCTCGTCCAGCCGGATCACGCTTCGCTCATCGATGGCGTCCCGCAGGCTCTGGAAAGCCACTGTGGCGTTGTCGACCAACTGGTTAATTTCCAACCAGCCCTCAGGCATCGTGTTGACACTTTCCAGGGACAGGCAGAGATGGCGATACATCTCTATCTGGATAAGCCACAGATCGTCGCTTTTATAGACAGGCATTTTTCCACGGTGCTGCCGGACAAACTCAAAGCCTTCGCGCCCGAGTTCCTTGAGCTTGGAAAAGCGCGTTTCCATATAGTCCAGGCGCTCGATCATGTCTTCGGCGGTGCTGATCATGTTGTTGGCCGCATCGACATGCTGCTGCTCAGATGTCTTGACCTTGGCTGTGATCATGCGCATGGCCTCGCTCAGGGCCGGGCTGAAGCGCTCTCGCAACGCGTCCATTTCTGCGAAGGTGAAGTTGATTTGCGCGTTGAGATAGCCAAGGCTGATACGAGGACATTCGGGCCGGGCCTGGAAGACCGGCCACTCAAGCAGGGTCTTGAGTGCTTGCTCGTAGTTTTCCCGCTGTGACTGCAAGGTCGTCAAATAGGCCTCGCGCTTGGTGTCTTTGGTTGAACCCGAAGCCTGCTTCATTTCCTGCGCTTGCATGGTCAACAGCTTCTGCATCTGCGGTTTCTTTTCCTCAAACTGGTTGAGTTGGGCAAGCAATTCAATGTTGCGGCGTTGTGCGTCGACGATCACCTTGCGCCTGGCGCCTTTTGATCCGCTGCCGCGTAAACGCAAGCGGCTATCGACTATCCATTGGCCATGGTCGTCATGGACCAGCGGTGGGCCGGTGTGCGTGCCGCGGACAATGGAGATTTGGTCACCTTCTACGGACACCTCGAACCATTCTCCAGCCATCTTCGCGTACCAGTTCCCATCTTGCTCATAGAGCCCCTTGAGTGTGCCTTCGGTTTCGGGTTCTCCGAGGTCGCTGGGCGCGTCGATGCTGAAGCTCTCGAGGCGCTTGACGTCTTTGCTCGATTTGCCCATCAGGGCGCCGCTGGTATGGATGACCCTGTAGTGCTCTTGCGCCGATGCGGTTTCGGTGAGCGGAGCGAGCGTCTCGATAGTCAATTCGGGCTTGGGCAGGGGCAGGCTGGGCTCAGGGGCAATTTCCGGGGCTTCTGTTGCCAGTTTGCGTTGACCTGCCCTGTTGCGCTCGCTGGTGTAATTGATGATGCCTAATGCCACGTTCAGCAGTAGATCAACGAAAACTTCCCATTTGGTGTTCCGGTCGGGGGCCTCGTCGCTTTGCGTCAATTGTTCGAGGTCGTTGAGAATTTGCCAGAGCCAGGTCGCGGTGTTCGCCGTGGTGCCGAGATAGGGCAGCGCCAAGTTGAGAATCAGCCAACCCGCTTGCTTGAACGTTGCCCACCGGCTTTCACTATTGGAGACCGACTGATGGTCGGCAAGCGTGACCAAGGCGTTGGCATTGGCTTTGTATAACAGTGGCAGGAAATCGCCCCCCAGGGTTTCCTCGCTCAGACTGATGGGGCCATTGTTGACCAGCGACGACAGCGGGTCGGCAAGGAATTCCACCACGGTCCAAGGGGACGGGAGTGCGCCGGGGAATACGTCACGGCTGTAGGTTTCCCGGACGCCGTCAGGCAGCCAGGCGAGTACTGACTGGCGCAAGGCGTCGGTTTGCCGGATCGCATACAACAAGTTGCTGAAAGAGGGGAACTGCCAAAGCTGTGGTTCCAACAACGGACGATAAAGCAGGCAAGGACCGGCACCCAGCGTCTGTGGGCCGATCACGAACATATTGGCAACGATATCCTGGGAAACCCCCAGCTGCAGTTCGGGCACGAAGGCCAGTTTGCGCAGCACGACCGCTTGCCCGTCCACTTTGCGGTCGGCTTCCTCAGGTTCCATCAGTGCGGCGACATAGCGACATCCGCGCTCATCGATATTGCCTACCCCACGCAGTTTTCCCTCCAGCGCGAGCAAGGGCAGCTGTATGCGTAATTGCGAGATGTACAAGGTTTCGCGGCGGGCCGATTCTGCCGGGTCATCGAGCAGTCTGCGCTTGATCAGCTCGGGATAAACGCGTCCGATATCGACTTGGGTGATGAGTTTTTCTACGTAATCGACAGTCATCCACTCGGGCAGCTCGGCCCCGTCGAGGGACCTGACGGTCTTGTTGCCCGATGGAACGGCAATCAGGTTTTGCAGTGCCAGTTCGACGAGGTTGAACCGAGTACTGTCCAACTCGAAGGGAACGACGAAAGTCCCCCAGACAACCAGGCTTTCTATTTCAATTTCGATTTTTTCCGGGTCCAGCGTCGAGGCGTCGGCGTGATCGGCGCGCATCTGCGTCTTCAAGGCACGCGCCGCATATTCCTTGATGGGGGGGATATCGTCCAAGTAGGTTTTGCCAACGTGGGAGATGCTCAGCGCCGACAGGTTCTTCATGTATTGGGCAAACAGGATCTGGTCGGGTACCGGTGCGGCCTGTAGCCACTCGGGTAACTGTTCTTGAAACCAGTCTTCGCCAGGCCCGGTGCTCAGTCCGCTGGTGGGTGGTTCGTTTACTGAGGAGGTCGAATGTTGCTTGATAAGGGGAGTGCCGACGATTTTCACCTGTATGGCGATGATCCCGCAGGCCTTGCTGTCGAAAATGTTGCCGCTGGGCTCATAGAGTCGCCATCGGATTGTCGAGGGCCGGCTAAAGGAGCCCAGATGAGCTGTAAGGGATTGTCCCAATGCCTGTCGGGACTCGAACTTCTCATAACCGTTGACCAATGAATGGGCAAGGATGACTTCCTTGTTGTCGATCGAACCGATCAGCACCACCAGAGAATTCTCAGCGATTTGGTTTGCCTGGTCGCCGTTGACCCGCTCGATGTCGATCAGATACGCGTGGCTGTCATATTTGTCGTTGCGGTCTTGCGGGTCGGGGTAGAGAAACAACTGCCTGGCCATGTCGCATTCCGTCGCCGTCCAGCCCTTGACCTGCTTGACGTCCCAGAGCTTGCGCAGCGTGCTGGAGAGCTCATGCCAACGCGGACCATAACTGCCGAATGGAGCGTTCCAGTAAGCCAACTGCTGCTCCTGGTTGGCCTGCAACATGGCCGGGGCCAGCTCGTTGATCAAACGTCCGATCTGGTCGATACGCACCGGCAAATGCACTTCGGGCACGGTGAGCGGTAGTTGGGTCAGGTAGTGCAGGCCATCAACCAGCAAGGTGGGTTTGCTTCGGTCCGATTGCAGGACGAGCAGGTCGCAGAGCGATTGATAGCGGGTGGGGCGCTCGATCAATTCGCCGCCGACAATGTCCCAGGCCGGTTCGCCGACGACGGTGGTATAGGGATCGATGTCCAGGGTGGGGTAAAGCTCCTTGAGCGCATCCCGCAGGAGTGCGGCGGCGACTTCCGGGTAGCTGGGGCCCGCGAGCAATTGGTTGAGCAGCGCGCCCTTGATGTTTGTGTCGGATGAAGGGGGCGTGTCGGTAGGGTCTGGTGTCGTCATCTGAGTGTCCCTGTCTCGAGATACATGAAAAACCCGAAGCCGGATGCTTCGGGCCTTTCATGCTAGAGAGGCCAGGAACGGGGCAGGTGGTAACTATGTATACGCTGGTGGGAGCAAAGCTTGCTCCCACAATGGCCTTTTCCCCCAACAGCCTTTACTGGCCGGATTTGATCCGGGTCCAGGCCCGCGTGCGCGCGCGCTCGGCATCCCTGGGCAAGGGTTGCAGGGTGTAGAGCGTGGTCATGGCCGCGGCGGTCGGGTACAGGTTGGGGTTGCCGCGGATCGCCGGGTCGACCATCTCGGTCGCGTCCTTGTTCGGGTTCGGATAGCCGACAAAATCGCTGACCGGCGCAATCACCTGGGGTTGCAGCAAGTAGTTGATGAAGGTGTAGGCGTCGTCCGGGTTTTTCGCGCCTTTGGGGATGGCGAGCATGTCGAACCAGATCGGCGCGCCTTCCTTGGGCAGGCGCATGTCCACCGTCACACCGTTCTTGGCTTCCTTGGCCCGGTTGGCCGCCTGGGAGAAGCTGCCGGAGTAGCCCACCGCCACGCAGATATCACCGTTGGCGATGTCGGCCATGTACTTGGACGAGTGGAAATAGGTGATGTACGGGCGCACCTTCATCATCAGCGCTTGGGCCTTGGCGTAGTCCGCCGGCTTCTTGCTGTTGGGGTCCAGGCCCAGGTGCTGCAAGGCCAGGGGCAGGATCTCCGACGGCGAATCGAGCAGCGCCACGCCGCACTGCTTGAGCTTGCTGATGTTCTCTTCCTTGAAGATCAGGTCCCAACTGTCCACCGGTGCATTGTCGCCCAGGGCGGCCTTGATCTTGTCCGGGTTGAAGCCGATCAGGATGGTGCCGTACATGTAGGGCACGGCGAACTTGTTGCCCGGGTCGTTGGCTTCGATCAGTTTCATCAGCTTGGGATCGAGGTGGTTCCAGTTCGGCAGCTTGCTGCGGTCCAGGGGCTGGAACACGCCGGCTTCGATCTGCTTGGCCAGGAACACGTTGGACGGCACCACCACGTCATAGCCGGAGTTGCCGGTCAGCAGCTTGGCCTCCAGAGCCTCGTTGGTGTCGAAGATGTCATAGACCAGCTTGACCTGGCTGTTCTGCGCCTTGAAATCGTCCAGGGCCTTGGGCGTGATGTAGTCGAACCAGTTGTAGACGCGCAAGGTGCGCTCCTCGGCCTGGACCGCGCCGCAAAGCAGCGCGGCGCACATGGCTGGAGCCATTAAACGCTTGAGTCTGTTCATGCTGTTATTCCTCATGGGGCGCTTTGGAAACCTTCAAGAACGTTCACGGCATTGATGCCGATTTCTGCCACCGCGTAGCCGCCTTCCATCACGAACAGCGTCGGCTTGCCGAGCGCCGCGATGCGCTTGCCCATCGCCAGGTAATCCGGGCTGTCGAGCTTGAATTGCGAGATGGGGTCGTCCTTGAACGTGTCCACACCCAGGGACACGACGATGACATCGGCGTCGTAACCCCGGATTTGCCCGCACGCCTGCTCCAGCGCCGCGCTCCAGGTGTCCCAGCCTGAGCCTGCTGGCAAAGGGTAGTTGAAGTTGAAGCCCTCACCGGCGCCCTCGCCATGCTCATCGGCATAGCCCAGGAAAAACGGAAATTCCGCCTCCGGATGGCCGTGGATCGACGCGAACAACACGTCGCTGCGTTCATAGAAAATCGATTGGGTGCCGTTGCCGTGGTGGTAATCCACATCCAGGATCGCGACCTTCTCATGGCCTTGGTCGAGAAAGGCCTGGGCGGCGATGGCAGCGTTGTTGAGGTAGCAATAACCGCCCATCAAATCGCTGGCGGCGTGGTGTCCCGGTGGGCGGCACAAGGCAAAGGCACTGCGCGCACCGCGCTGGATGTCCGCTTGGGCGGTGAGGGCCACTTGCGCGGCGCTGTAGGCCGCCTGCCAAGTACCAGCGGTAATCGGCGCGCCGGCGTCGAAACTGTAATAACCCAATTGGCCGTGCAGGCTGGTGGGAATGATCGTGCGAAAGGTCCGCGCCGGCCAGGTGTAGGGCAACAAATCACCGTCGCGGTGGTACTTGGCCCAACGGTCCCAGGCGCCTTTGAAAAACTCCAGGTACGCCGCACTGTGGATACGCTGGATCGGCCCCAGGCCAAAATCCTGCGGCGCCTCCACCGACCCCAGCGCCCGCGCCTTGACCCGCTCCAACACATGATCGGCCCGGGACGGCATCTCGAAGCAGGGCATCAGTTGCCCGTCCATCAACTCGCAGCGCCCGTGGTGCAGGTGGTGATCGTCTGAGTAGATCGTCAGCATTTTTGTTCTCCGCTAAGGCTGATCGGTGTGAACACAGTCTTGCGGCACGCAGCGTTTCAGAGAACGGCAGGAGAGGCCAAAAGGGGATCGAAATGGCCAATAAGTTTGACCGTAAATCGCCCCTTGTTGGCGCGGGCGTGCGCGGGGGTGGGGCAGAAAGTGCCTGTGGGAGCGAGCCTGCTCGCGAGGCGGCGGAACGTTACACCTGGGCCCAAGATGTACGCGATCCGTGGCGAGGGAGCTTGCTCCCGCCCGGTCCTGTAGGAGCTGGCGAAGCCTGCGATCTTTTGATCTTTCGTTTCAGACCCAAAATGCCTGGGGAAAGATCGCAGCCTCGCTTCGCTCGACAGCTCCTACAGTTCCACCCAGCGGGAGCAAGCTCCCTCGCCACGGGGTTGGTGGTGTAGCGGCTAGCGCGGATCGACGTTATCCAGCACACGGCTGGCCAGCATTGAACTCAGTTCGATCAATTGCTGGATGCCAAGGGCGATATGGCGGCGGGGGCCTTCCAGGTCGAAGGCCAGGTTGCTGATCATCGCGTCGGCGGATGCCAGGTTTTCGCTGAGGTTGGCGAGCAGGCATTCGTTGTCGGCGTTTTTTTTCACGGTGAAGAGCTGGTCTGGTTTGGACGTATCTTCGGATTTTTCCGGTTTCGGTAGCAGGTAGTAATCCAAGGCGCGCTTTTCTGCGTCGTCTTGTTTCTTCGTCTTGGGTTGAGCGGACGCAGAGGTGCGATCTGCTTCGGGGGGATTCGGTGTAGGCTTGAACATGTGCTGATACTCCATGGTTAAGCCGCAACCTCTTCCCTACTAAAAGAAGGGTGGCGGCTGTACGCAGGTTAGTAGACCGGGGAGATCAGCATTGCCGGCGCGCCGAAGCGCCCTGCGCACAGCCACCATCAAGGACAGGTTAGGAACCTGCTTGGATGGAGAGCTCATGCATCCTACTGACACTACCTCGGGCTACTAAACCCGACCACTGATGGGCAGTGGCAGGGAAACGATAGAACCCGGAGGCAAGGCGCACAAGCGGGCGGATTCTGGCGTAGTTGTAGGCAATGGCGCAAGGATGTGTAGCTGGGTGGAAGCTTTGCGGAGGGAGAATAAACAAGGCTCCAAATTGTCCCGGAATTCGTGGCCAGAGATTGCTCCCGCTCGGTTCTGTAGGAGCTGGCGAAGCCTGCGATCTTTTGATCTTTCGCTTGAGACTCAACATGCCAGGGGGAAAGATCGCAGCCTCGCTTCGCTCGACAGCTCCTACAGTGCCGCCCAGCGGGAGCAAGCGCCCTCGCCACAGGTTGAGCTTCGTTGACCCTCCTGAGGTGATCACAGAATGAGCGCCCACAACCAACCCCAGTGTGAGCGAGCCTGCTCGCGAAGGCGGCAGCACGGTACATCCTGACCTGAAGGCGTGAAGAACGCCGCGTCGATCAGATGATGGAATCAAGATCCAGCGTATAGGGTTTACCGATCGCATACCCGTGAGCACCACGGATCAATTCACTGTCGTCATCCATGGCCGGCGCCATCGCCAGTTGCTCGGCCACTCGGTTTTCCGGGTGTGCCTGCCAGCGGGCCAGGTTGTGTGCCAGTTGTTCGGGTTGTTCCGCCAAGCTTCCGTAGACGTCTTTTTCGCTGACTGACGCGTTGCGCAGCGTGGCCAGGCGCGCGCGCGTGTTGTGCATCTTGTCGACCTCACGGATCAGCGCAATGTTGACGGATCTTTCGCTACGTCCATTGGGCGCGCCCCGTCCCGCCAGGTAGCGCTCTTCATCGCGCAACTGTTGGGTAATCCGTGCCAGTGCATTGTCGATCCATTCATATTCGCGTTTTGTCGCCAGCGTGCTTCCCTCGATTTGCGCTTCCTGCCAGCGCCGTAAAGTCGCCCAGCAAGCGGGAATGTAGCTGGGGACCATGAAGTGATCACCGGTCTGGATGAGTTGGGCCAGCAATGCCGGGCGGTTCGGCAAGCCATATTTATGCTCGAGGGCCACCTCGCAGGCGGCGTGTTGGGTGATGGTGTCGACCAGATGAAGTCACCCGGTTGGATAAACAATCTGACCGCTAACGGCCAGAAGCGGACGATCCACCAGAGCTAGTGCAGTCAAAAACAGTCGTCTGGTACCCGGGAAGTCCGAGGATAGCAGCTGACTTTTCGACTGAAAGACCAAGGTTTAGCTTCGCTCAACAAGATCGACAAGGCGTAAATAACGTGAGTCCGATTTCAGGTCAGGCTGGGTTTCCGCGATCAGAGTGAGCACCTTCGGCAACTCGTATGGAGGGCGTGTGAGAATCTGGGGTGTAACTCTATTCATCAAATCCAGTGTTGTTTCAGGGAATAGAACGGTAATCGGCTTTTCATCGTTTAACTCTCGAGTGAACCGGTAGAACGGGTGATCATTTGTCTCCACCGCCACCAAGAATTTCTTCACCGCTTCATAGACTGCGGGGAAACTATCGCCGGTGTCATCAAGCATGCCTATCCAGGCTCTCATCGATGCTGAGGTCCTGTATCGGCGTTCTCTCGGCCATTCCTTGTTGATTAAAGGGATGACGTGTTTGGCCCAACCGTCCTCGTTTTTTTGTCCAACCTGGCCTAGCCAGAAGATGAACCGGTTCCGAGTGTCATCAGACATTGCTCGAAGGACCGAACGCATTTCGCCTTGTGAAAGGCCGCCAGGCTCATTCGGATGAAATACGCACATGTAGCCTAGCCATTCGGCGGCTCCTCTTGAGAGGTCACGATCCCATGAAAATCCTTCGACCCACGGGAATACTTGAAGCAGGAGCGGTTTGATAACCTCTCGCAACGGCCGTTGAGGCACTTGGCCGCTATAAAGAAATCCGTTCCATGCTGGTTCCGAAGCTGGATGTTCGAACGCCAATATGGGAACAAGTCGTTCCCCGGTCCAGACGGGATCTACGAACATGAGCCAGTTCAGCATCCTGCTCGCTATTGATACGGCATGATCTGAGCCCTCGCCAGGTACAGCTAAGAGGCGTTCGACACGAGACTTGATGTGATCTGGAAGTAGTGAGCCGGCGACCTCCTGCCTCTCTCTGGGCACTGCGCGGAAAAGGGCCTCAGTACACATACCGACGGGGCCGTTGATCGCATGGCCATATGTGCGTGAGGACCGTTCGATAACTTTTCCACCTTGGCGGGTTTCACCAAGACCACTCTTCGCTGCATCTGCTCCACCGCTCAGGATGCCTTCGACGATATTATCGTAGACCGCCCAACCGAGGTCGGCATCAAACTCAAGGATTGCCACCAGGTGCTGTTGGAGCCATCGGCCCAACGTGTGGTTCAGTTGGGCGATAACTGCATGCGGAAGCCGTGCTACTCGGTTCAGGAATACCCGTCTCAGCCTGGCTGTGGTGTCTTCAGGAAGCTCATTGATCATGGAGGACCAGAAAGCTTCTGGGTAATCGCCAGCTTTACCTGCAATCGTCAGAGCAGACAACGCCTTTCGCGGATTGACCTTCACCAAACCAGTAAAGGGTCGCTTCTCGGTGAAACTACCAAAGTCACGCTTCAGCTCTTCCTTTGCCCTGGAGACCACCTCGTTTACGGGAAGATCCAAGACTGCATCTGGTTTCTCGTCCGTACCGACCCAGCCGGTATGAGAGCCGTGCTCGATGACAGTCGAAGTCGCCCAAGCGTCGCTCCAATCAAGAATACCTCCGATCATCTCGGCAAGCCGTTCGCTGCGAGCGGTTGTAAGTTCACAACCTTGTAGTTCGAGATATCGAGCGTATCTTGCGGCGAACTCATCCCGCAGGTCATGGAACTCTTCGTCAGACCAGTGAGTACGCTGGTCGGGGCCCGTCAAGATACGGTCTATAAGTTGATTCCGACTCACCTGAGAGAACTCTTTCCACCGGTCAACCAGTAGGAAAAGAAGCTCTCGGGCCACATTAATGTCCCAGAATGCCTCTTGATCTAAGAACAAAACTTGCTCGGCAACCGAGTCGGCCCCGAAGAGGTTTACTTTACTGTACGCATAGAGTTTGAGTTTTCGGAAGAAGTAACGCTCCGTCGGGGGCCAAGTCATCGCATGCGCTATCGCAAGTGCCGGCCATTTAGCAATCATCTGATCGAAAAGTTCAACAAACCAAGCCATCGCCTCCGCGGCTTTCGTAATGTACATTTTTCCCTCGACTTCTCGTCCCGGATAGCAAGTCGGTGTACGGAAGTAGATGGTCTCGATATCCCCCAATAGTCCTGAGGCGACAGTAAGCTGATCCTGCAGGATGCCAAATACCTGTGGTAGTACTTCGTCGGGTATGTCTAAATCTTCGTTGTGCTTATCCAGGAACATGACTTCGTACTGACCGAGGTCGCCGAGATGAATGTCCCCCCAGGATGTTGACGGTGGCTTACACTGCGCCAGGCCAATCGGTCGCTTGATCTCCAAACGAGGAGTCGTAACCTTCCGGAATTCTCTTAGGGAACTAGCCGTCCATCCCTCTGCATTGATCCGTTTCTTCAAGTCAAACCATTCGCCATTCCACTGACGATTACGAGGGTCTCGATTATGTTCGAGGATGAGGCTCCAGATATGACGAGCTCGTTCGTTGAGAGCCTTTGAATGCTCCACTTGCAACTCGAACTGTTGCAGAAGTCGTGGATGCAGACCGTTCTGACGAATGGTCCACCAGGCCAGCACAGGGCTGTCGATGGCTTTGCTCACCCAGTTGATAAGGTGGCCAAGCCTTACCGGCGTTGCCTCAAAACCTTCTGCTTGGCGCCCACCGAGCCGATGAAGCGTATGTGGATTGTCGTCTTCCTCCCGCCAAACCAATAGATTGTCGTTGCTTACACCCTGCTTGCGGTCTTCATCAGAGATATCGCTCAGATCGTCATCAAGTCCATAAGCGACCAGAGGGTCAAAGGTCTCTGCATCAACGTCGTAGTCACGGACTGGTTCAGCCGATCGCACATACGCATCCATCACACATACCCATTCAGGATGCGGAGTTGGATTAGCTTCCGAGAATAATCTAGCGCCCTGAGCCGTGCGAAGGACATGAGCAACTTGGCCGCGCACATGAGGGGAGAGGACTTTCGGATCCTGCTGGGATTGAGCGATTACGGATGCACGCCATCTGCGCGGATCATCGGCTCGCTCTGCCCAAGCTTCCATGCTCGTCCACAAGTCCGAGTGATCGGAATAGGCTATCGCTGTAACGCCTCTGTCACGCCATTTGGCTTCGATGTCCTCTGGGAGCCCACGGTCAAAGGCATAGAGTCGAGATCGATCATACTGACCGTCATGATTAAGGCCCTGTAGAAGATATTTGACAGGCGGGTCTTCTGCCTGATAGCCGACTAAAACGACGGTATGCCGTTCGAGGAGGTGTCTGATGAAGTTGGTAGCCCATCCTTCTGAGAGGTATGCACGTCCGAAGTCTGCGCTGCTAAGCACATAGGGATGAGTTTCAGAGGCTGCCTCCACCAGTCTCCCGTGAAGATACGTGATCCCCTCTATCTTCGATCCGAAGTTCAGATCTGGAAACGCAGGCGGCACATGCCAGACCAGATGCCCTCCCTCATTCCCGACCTCAAACAATCGGTCGAAGTTCGTCGTTACAATCTGTGGCACGCCGCTCTGACTTGAAGAAATTCGCTTAATCAGATCGTGTTCACGTCCAACATCTTTGATTTTTAGAGGGGCGCTTAGTCGCTCCGTGACCAAAGCATTAACTTCATCCTTGCCGTATTCAAGGTGGAGGAGGTTAAAGATTTGGTCGAGTGGGACATTCGCAGCAGACTGATCGTTCAGCCATGGCCGAAACGCGGCCATAATTTCTGAATCGGCTGGCGGGTCAAAAAACTCAATGACGTGACGAGTAAGACCGACGAAAGTAGGCATACCAGATGGTAACGAAACTCCGGCACCGCACAGAAATACCACGCGGCCAGAATCACAGCGCTCCAGGAGGATATCTGGTATCGAAGGACCATCGGGATGGAATCTCATACGATCAACTCATCGATGCTGTTTAAGGTTGTCATACCGGAGTGACGTGCTTTCGACGGTAGGAATACTGATACCGAGTCGCCCAGTATAGGCGTGCATCGACAGTGACTGCGTCTATATCAATCCCATGTAGCTAATGTTCATAGCTAATACCTGATCCTGAAGGATAAGGGCAAGAGACCGCTTTTGGCCGATTCTGTTGAAAAAGTCGGCCATGGTTTGGGCATCAGAAAAGTACGCGTCCGAGATTGAAATCTTTACTTTTGGCAGGGGCTTCCGGACTCGGATTTCACGTAGCAGCGTGCAAAAAAGGCGTTTTCACCAGTCAATGATCAGGCAGTTTGGGCAGACCGACTTTTTCAACAGAATCGGCCGGTTGCGGCCTGTCATTAAGGGCAGCCACCGACCCATTGCAACCGTTCAGCATGTGGCTAAAATCGACCAAGAATAGACTGCCACCCATAAGTGAAAACTGATGTTTACCTGCCCATGCTGCGGATATGCAGTCTTCGAGGAACACCCAGGGTCATACGACATTTGCCCAATTTGCTTCTGGGAGGATGACGTGTTCCAACTCTATTACCCTCACCAGGTGGATGGACCGAATAGATGTAGCTTGATCGAGGCGCAGGTCAATTTCGTCCAATTCGGTGCCTGCGAGCGAACCATGTTGAAGAATGTGCGAATGGTTCGCGATAGCGATATGCGGGATGGTGAGTGGTTCCCACTCTGGACTCGCCGAGTCGCCATTCCAGATCCCGACTCCGACAACCAGCATCCTCAACACATGAAGTCGAAGTTCGACCTCTACTATTGGCTGCGAACCTAGCAGCGCAAATTGGCGTACTAAGTCCAAATTCGTCGGAAGCAGTCTATTCCAAACGGCTGCTTTTGGCCGATTCTGTTGAAAAAGTCGGCCATGGTTTGGGCATCAGAAAAGTACGCGTCCGAGATTGAAATCTTTACTTTCGGCAGGGGCTTCCGGACTCGGATTTCACGTAGCAGCGTGCAAAAAAGGCGTTTTCACCAGTCAATGATCAGGCAGTTTGGGCAGACCGACTTTTTCAACAGAATCGGCCGAAAGCAGCTGTTGGTAAACGGTTGCTAACGGCCCAGGGTAAGCGTCCAGTCAAGTCATCTACCGATCCAGCTATCAGCACGAGGATGACTGCTTGCCGCCCATGTCGTAAGGTTCGCTACCAAAATCGCCACAGCCCTCCAGTGGTGGTAATACAGCAAGGAGAGCGAACAATGAACACCTTCAAATCATCAGTTCAAAACGTTGCTGCGGCCATAGGCCTCATCGCAGTAGTAACAGTCGGTGGATGCGTGATGATCCCTTACGACACGCCGGAATCAAAAGCCCAAATCCAGCGCGATCTGAAAATTGCACCATCGGATATTCAAGCCGTGTCGGAAACGAACTGGTGCTTGTTCCCATATGGAAGCGAAGGCAGCTGCAGAGTCACTCAAGGCCTGGGAGTGTTGACCAGCAAAGGCCTGATCCTCAGCCTCTACAACAACCACACCTACACTGAAACCGCACGCATCCTCCCAGAACAAGTGCAGTGCGTGAAGACAGTTGGTGGTCGCACTGGAGTCGAACCGTTCGTTGTATTCACCAAAGACCGAGCGATCATGCTCGCCGTCATTACGCCGGGTGGGCAAATGAATGTGCCTGTGAAAGTCAGTTTCTTTGATTATCTGACGAAGCCAGGGCAGCACGTCTTCACTGGGACGGATGGCGGATATGTGCGCAAGTCGGGTCGACAGCAAACCGTAGGCGGAATGGTGTCAGGCACTGCCGTCCCGTGGCATACAACACTCGACGTAACCGAGGTTTTTAACCCTTGCCCGCAGGTTACAGATTAACGAGGAGTGGTGCGTTCCCTCGCAAGCGGTGCGCGTATGCCGAAGCCCGTAGGTGTGAAGGATGAATGCCCGAAGGGCCGAGACGCCCCGGCGGCTCGGCTCGCGACAGCCGCCCTTGAAGAGGCACACCTTGAAACAGTAAGTACAGGGCTTTTAGCATCCGCTCAAGCGTCTGATGTCCCCAAGTCGACAGCACAGCACTACCCATTGACAATAATTGGTGCGAGAACCAGATCCGACCCTGGGTGTTGGGTCGCAAGAACTGGCTCTTCACAGGGTCGCTACGCAGCGGCAAACGAGCGGCGGCGATAATGAGTTTAATCCAGTCTGCACGGCTGAATAGTCATGATCCGTATGCTTACTTGAAGGACATGCTCACGCGCCTGCTCGCCAAGACGGCAGCACACGTGTACGCGGTCTGTGGCGAGGGAGCTTGCTCCCTCGCCACAGCTGGGTGGTGTAGCGGTTAGCGTGGATCGACGTTATCCAGCACTCGGCTGGCCAGCATTGAACTCAGTTCGATCAGTTGCTGAATGCCAAGGGCGATGTGGCGGCGGGGGCCTTCCAGGTCGAAGGCCAGGTTGCTGATCATCGCGTCGGCGGATGCCAGGTTTTCGCTGAGGTTGGCGAGCAGGCATTCGTTGTCGGCGTTTTTTTTCACGGTGAAGAGCTGGTCTGGTTTGGATGCTTCTTCGGACTTTTCCGGTTTGGGTAGCAGGTAGTGATCCAAGACGCGTTTGGTGGTTTCGTCGTGCTTTTTGTTTTTGCGACCGGAATGAGTAGACGTTGAGTCAGTTTCTGGAGGGTTCGGCGTTATCTTGAACATATGCATTTTTCCTTCTAGTAGGCCGCAACCATCTCGCTACTAAACGAAGGGGGTGGCAGCTGTGCGCAAGTTAGTAGACCGGTGGAAAATACATAAAAGCCCGGCGCGCCCGAAGGCGCCATGCGCACAGCCACCATCAAATGCAGGCGACGCCTGACTGATGAGACTCATGCAACCATTATGTATTTCCATCCAGGGCTACTAAACCCGACCACTGATGGGCAGTGGCAGGGAAACGATAGAACCCACGGGCAAGGCGCACAAGCGGGTGAATTCTGGCGTAGTTGTAGGCAATGGCGCAAGGATTCGTAGCTTGGTGGAAGCGTTGTGGAGGGAGAATAAACAAGCCTTCGTAATGCCTAGGATTCGGGGTGAGGGAGCTTGCTTTCGCTCGGTGGCGCAGCGGTTTTTCTGTAGGAATGCGCCGGCCGTTTTGGGGCTGCTGCGCAGCCCAGCGAGAGCAAGCTCCCTCACCCAGTTCGGAGTGAACGCCGCTTGCAATATTTAGCCTGTCGTATGGAGGCTGCTTCGGTTGATGGCTTGTATTCAGGGCGCGGTGCGTGACTCCAAGTCTATTTCCGTCGGCCATCGCACCTTGGGCGCCAAACGGCGCGCGAGATTGAAGGTCACGTCTTCGTTGTTCCAGTCGCGAGGTGGGCGGGAGAAGGTGGGCAGGGCTTGCGGGCCTTGTTGCATGAACAGTTGGGCCATGGCCCAGTACATTTCGCCCTGTTGAATTTCGTGGGCGAAATGAAAACGATCAATGACCTGGTGAGTGCCAGGCTTCACCACGGCGAGGGTGACGGTTTCGATGAGGCCGCCACTGCCCATAGGGCCGTATACGCTGCAAGCTTCGGCGCGCAGATCATCCCAGTCATAGACTTCGGTCCGTACGCCCCAGGCGCTGCGGCTGAAGGGCTTGAGGCCGTTATGGCAGAAGCGATAGACATAGACTTTGCGCCGCAAGCGGTTGAAACGGATGGGTTCATCGCGGGGGGCGGCGGTGTCCATCCGCCAGATGAACACGCTTCCCCATAGGGGGGTGATAAATCCGATGAGACCGAAGAAATGAAATATAAACGAGGGTATATCTCCAGTCGCTATAAGGATAACGATCCAAGCGACGGGAGGGATGAGAGCAAACAGGAACATACAGGGGGCCATCCAGACACCAACCCCACGAGTCCTAACTGTGGCGCGTGCCAGTTCAAGGCATACGTCGTCAATATGATTGGGAGGATTTGAAAGTGCAGGAGGGTAGGGCTCAGTGGACAGTGGCTCATTCGGCCCCGGTAGATCGTGCTTCCAGCCAGGAGCAGGTTTGTCGAGTAAAGCTGCTTTAAATACCATGATGAGCCGTTCCAGTTCGGGGTGAACGCCGCTTGCAATATTTAGCCTGTCGTATTGAGGCTGCTTCGGTTGATGGCTTGTATTCAGGGCGCGGTGCGTGACTCCAGGTCTATTTCCGCAGGCCACCGCACCTTGGGCGCCAAACGGCGCGCGAGATTGAAGGTCACGTCTTCGTTGTTCCAGTCGCGAGGTGGGCGGGAGAAGGTGGGCAGGGCTTGCGGGCCTTGTTGCATGAACAGTTGGGCCATGGCCCAGTACATTTCGCCCTGTTGAATTTCGTGGGCGAAATGAAAACGATCAATGACCTGGTGAGTGCCAGGCTTCACCACGGCGAGGGTGACGGTTTCGATGAGGCCGCCACTGCCCATGGGGCCGTATACGCTGCAAGCTTCGGCGCGCAGATCATCCCAGTCATAGACTTCGACGCGTACGCCCCAGGCGGTGCGGCTGAAGGGCCTGAGCCCGTCACGGTGAAAGCGATAGACATAGACTTTACGCCGTAAGCGGTTGAAGCGGAGGGGTTCGTCACGGGGAGGGGCAACGTCCATTTGCCAAAAATAAATACCTAGCCACATGCCGATACCTATCGGGACGAGCTCCAATATTTTGGATAGCAAAGACGAAGGGGTTGGAGAACTGGCGTGGATCATTATTAGGAACATTGCTAAGGACAATGCCATTGCAAACATGAATGCGGCACACCAAATGCCTACGCCACGAACTCTCGCTGTAGCGCGCGCTAGTTCAAGATACACATTGTCAACATGATTGGGCGGATTCGAGAGTACTGGAGGGTACGGTTCAATAGAGGGCGACTCGTTTGGCCCCGGCAGATCGCGCTTCCAGCCAGGAGCAGGTTTGTCGAGTAGAGGTGTTTTAAATACCATGATGAGCCGTTCCAGTTCGGGGTGAACGCCGCTTGCAATATCTAGCCTGTCGTATGGAGGCTGCTTCGGTTGACGGGTTGTATTCAGGGCGCGGTGCGTGATTCCAGGTCTATTTCCGTCGGCCACCGCACCTTGGGCGCCAAACGGCGCGCGAGGTTGAATGTCACGTTTTCGTTGTTCCAGTCGCGAGGTGGGCGGGGGAAGGTGGGCAGGGCTTGGGGACCTTGTTGCATGAACAACTGGGCCATGGCCCAGTACATTTCGCCTTGTTGAATTTCGTGGGCGAAATGAAAACGATCAATGACCTGGTGAGTGCCAGGCTTCACCACGGCGAGGGTGACGGTTTCGATGAGGCCGCCACTGCCCATGGGGCCGTATACGCTGCAAGCTTCGGCGCGCAGATCATCCCAGTCATAGACTTCGGTTCGTATGCCCCAGGCGCTGCGGCTGAAGGGCTTGAGGCCGTTATGGCAGAAGCGATAGACATAGACTTTGCGCCGCAAGCGGTTGAAACGGATGGGTTCGTCGCGGGGGGCTTCGGTGTCCATCCGCCAGAAGAACACGCCTACCCATAGAGGGGCGATAAACGCGATGAGGCCGAAGAAATGGAATACAAAAGAAGGTACAGCTCCAGTTGTTATAAAAAGGGTAATCCAAGCGAAGGGAGGAACTAGAGAGAACACAAACATGAAAGGAGTTAACCAAGCACCAACCCCACGAATTCTCATCGTGGCGCGCGCCAGTTCGAAATACACATTGTCAACATGATTGGGTGGGTTCGATAGTACGGGAGGATACGGTTCAATGGAGGGCGACTCGTTTGGACCTGTAAGATCGCGCTTCCAGCCAGGAGCAGGTTTGTCGAGTAAAGGTGTTGTGAATAGCATGATGGAGAGTTCCAGTTTGGGTGAGAGCTGTTTGTGACCTTTGGCTTGTCGAGCGGGCACCAAGTAACCAGTAAGCAGACACACTGTTAATGACGTACCGCGATGGTTGCCATGGGGAAAGTAGACGAATGTGTACGCCAGATGCGCCATCGGCTGTCGTCTACAAGCTATCCATCAAGATGAGCTCGGCATAGGCATCGTGAATGTCGCGATCGGGCCAGTAGGTTACCGACAAGGTTGCCGCTTCAATGTTGTGCCGACGGCTGTAGGGCAACAGCACCACGGCACCTTGAATGTCCTTGACCTGCAAGGTACGGGCGTCGGCCAACGAGACGGTGCGTACTTCCTGCTTGGGTAGGGTGCTATCGGCTTGGTAATCAGGCTTGTTCGGGTGTTTGGGTACGGCCAGCGCCGCCCTGCGTTTGCTGGCTGCGGTTGCCAGGATGGGCGGATTCAACTCGCCTTCGGCCAGTACTTCACCGCCAGTGTATTGATTGGCCGCGCCATCGCCGTGACGATGAACCGTTAGTGACCAACGATAGGCCGACCGGTTGGCGTCGAAGAGCGGCAGAACCAGGCGATACTCAAGGTGCTGTTCATGGACCTGCGCGCCTACGCTACCCATGGGGCTGCCCCAGCCATGTGAGCCGCTATTGACGATTCGTAAGCGAAAATTGATGCCAGCTTCAACACCTATGGTCGCGGCATTAAGTTCGGCAATGGCGATGTGGGCGTGTTCAGGTCTGTTCCAATGAACGGGGGGACTTCGTTGTGCATACCAAAAAAACAACGGCGTGCCCAGCGGTCGAGTGGTGTTGATTCTTCTCCCTCGGCCCATTTGTACAAACCGTATCCTGTTAGGCCGAGAAGTATGGCTACACCTAATGGGCCAAATAGCGTGCTGGCGCCTACAGCGGCAGCCCAGATACCCAAGCCAGCTCCTACGCTTGAAAGCACCGTCGAAAGCATATATAGCCCTGCAGCAGAAGCATCACCCGCTTTGGAGGTGCGACTAGCAGCAAACCCCGCTCGCGTCGCATCATACAATCCCGCCACCGCAGCAATACTCCCCCCGGCCCGTACGAACACGTTGCCCACACGTGCAGTCGCTTTTGCAGCAGTCATCGCCTGGGTAGACAAACTGCCCACCTTCTGCACCTGCTCAGCCCCCTTTTCCAGTGCGATACCTACGATTTCCACGCCTCCCCCCAACACCCCCAAGCTACTGCCATACAACGCCAACCTGGCCTCAACGGCCTTTTCGCCCATGGCTTTCTCCGCTTCCTTGAGGTTTTTTTTCAGCGAGTCGCTAAGCAGGTACATCCCGCCCATCGCCAGCAACAGCTCGCTACTGCCGACCGCGCCACGCAACCCGGTAAAGCCGGTACGCACCCATTGAGCCGCCAGGTATGAGGACACCTTGACGCCCTGTAGCACCTTGCGCGCTTGCGGGTCCAGCGTGCCTACCCCGACGGCAATTTCGACCAGCGTAGCGTGGGCACCTTTACCCAGCTGATCCACGCCGAGGTTGGCCTGGCGCATCAGAGTGTCCTGTAGCTCGCTGACCTGGCCTTCCACCCAGACGCTGATGGTCACGCTGAGGTTGGCGATCTTGGGGTCCAGCACTGCCAGGCTCAGCAGGCCGCCCTGAATCAGCGGGCGCACCTGTTTGCGCGTCTTGCGGGCCTCATCGTCGATTTTGCCCAGCTCGTCCTTTAGGCCTTCCCAGGTGCGGTCGATGGCATCCGCGGCCTTGCGTTGCAGGTTGCGCAGGTGCTCGCATTGCAGGGCGTAGTATTCACCTAGCTTCATCTTCACCTTGAGCTCGGTCAGATGAATGCCGCTGTAGAGCAGTTGACTGGCGCTGTTGATGCGCGAAACGACCCGTTCCACACCAGGGCCGAGCGACGGTTGCAAGCGGGCGGCAGCGGCGTTGAGGGCGCCGAGAAGCTGTGCCATGGCTTGCTGTAAACGGGGGCGGACATGGTGCTTGAAGTCGTCGTTGCCGATGAGCTTGGTAATGGCGGAATAGAGCTTTTCACTGTCGTTCCAGTCGGTATCGCCTGTCGCCTTGAAACTGGGCAACAAGTCGGCCAGCAAGCGTTTGTCACGCAAGAGAAGGGCACGGTAGATCGGACTCTGTGGGTCGTTCAGCCAGTCACTCCAGAGGGAGGCGGTATGGCCGTCATCTTGTGTCGTGGGCGCTTCACTGATGCCACCCTCCAGGCACAGCGCCATGGTCTGGCTGTAAGCCATTCCTGACGGGCGATCATCGCCGTCGTAGTCGTTTTGCTCGACACACGCAAACAGGCTGGAGCGACACGCTGCCGCATAGGCGTGTGCGCTTTGGTCGATGTAACGCTGATAGTTCGCGCATTCTTGCTCATAGCGTTGGTGAAACCGGGCACGGCTTTGTTCGTCGTAGCGTTCCTCCAGGTTCTGGTTGGCGGCCAGGGTGCGTTTTTGCACGATCCGCTCGCGTTGCTGCTCAGGGCTGGAAAATACCGGTGGGCCATCGCCGGTCATGGCCTCGACAGACGCCGGTAGGGGCGTTTGGCCTTCTGCCCGTTCGCGATGTACTTCGCGAATAGCCAGCAGTAATTGAGAGGTCTGGTATTGATAAGCCCGGTCCGGGTCGTTCATCCAGGTCTGTCGCTGCTGGATCCAGCGGTTGCGGGTGTCGTTGAACTCCTGCACCAGGCCGATGATGTCATCCAGTACAAACGCGAGGACGCCTTGTTGGAGCTTCTGCTGTGGGATGGCGTTGCGCAGGAAGCCCTTCAGCGCGCTCAGGCGATGGGCACGGCTATGGAAACCATGCACGCTGTCGAATCTTGATGTTGGCTTCTGCGGCGGATGCTCATAGAAGCGCCAATCGGGTTCGGTAGTGATGGGCAGTGGGGTCGTCTGGTGTTGCTGGTATTCGTAAACCTGCTTGTCCACTTGCAGGTTTTCATCCGTCATGGCCAGGCCCACGCTGGCGGGGTTGTCGCGTGCGCTGGCGAGGTCGAGCTTGTGGAAACGCTCTGAAGCATGGCCGGCCTTATACGCGTCCAGCACGCTGGCCGGCCACGGGTCGCTGGCAAAGGCCAGCCACGCCTGGGTGTGTTTGTCGGTGTCGATGTTGAGAAATGATGCCGGGCAATCGTGATTGGCCGAGACGCAAGCATCGGACAGTGGGGTCTCGTTGGCAGGCGCAGGTGCGTAGGGGTTGAATTGACGTAGATAACCGTCCGGGCTGACCTGATAGGCCTGCCAGATTTTGCGATCCAGCAATACATACAGGTAACCCGCGCGTAACGTGCGTAAGCCCATGCGGGTATCAATACGCACGGTATCCGGCCGCACCGATTCATTGGGTGAGCGTGGCACCAGCGCGTGACGCAATGGCAGGATGGGCAGCCCTTTACGTTGACAGGCCTTGCATTGATCTTTTGAAGCGGCGGTCTCGGCTATGGCGATGCTCAGCTGTGTGCCCAAGGTCATTGAAGTGCTCCTGCATAGGTCAGATCCGACACGGCCCGCTGCCAGGCGTTGTCGTTGTAGGGGGCTAACAAGTGGCTGAGCGGCGCTTGCCCTTGGACCGCTTGCTCGATCAGGGCGCGAACGCCGGTGTGCTGATGCAGGCGCGGATGCAGCATCAGGCGGTGCAAGGCCAATGTCAGGATGTCGTCTTGGTGGCTAAGCCCCAGTTGGCGGGCTTGCTGGATCTGGATAAAGGCCTGTGCCGCCGCTTGGGGCGGGAGTGCAGTAGAACCGTTCCAGCGGGCGGGGGCATACGTCAGCGGCAAGCGAAGGGCGCGTCGCCAACTGCTTAGCAGGGCAGACACCATGGGGGCATCTTGCTGTACGGCAGTCGTGCGGGTATGCGGGGCGGTGCGACGTTCGAGGACGCCTACCAATACGCTGCCGGTACCGCTGCTGGTGGGCAGCAACCAGTGTCGGATCGGCCACCAAGGTCCCTCATTGTTGCGGAAGGTGCCAGCCAGCAACTCCAGACGCAACGGCTCATGTATCGGGAAATACGTTCGCCCGTGCTCCAAGGGAAGTTGTCCTAGCGACACGATGTGGGCGCTTAGGTCCGAGGATGGGGCGTTGCTACTGAGCCAGCCGCAAACGTAACGTTTGTTACGATCCAAATCCTCATGCGCGCGTAAGGCAGATCGCGCCAATAGTTCTTGCGATGGCGAGACGCCGGGCGTAGCGAGGGTCACCAACGCTGGGCAGGCCGATGGCGTATGAATTAGATCGGGCCGATGCACAGGCGTGACGGCGTCATTGCCAAGCGTTCGACGCAGCGCCTCAATGTGTAATGGATCATCCGCGGCGCAGTCGGCCAAGAGGTCGAGTAGCAGGTACAGCGTTGCATCGGACGCATGCTGTTCGGCGACGAACGCCTGGACGCTACCCAGGGTCATCGGTTTTTCTCCACGCAGGTCTGCCCTGACTCGGGTTGCAATTGCAGGGTCAGGGCTTGGCCGGCGCCTGGGGCCGTGGAGGTTACCGGGCCACGTAGGGTTATCGCTACGCCATTGAGGTGGATGCCTTGCGCGTCCAGCGTGAGGCTGCCACCGGGGCTCTGAAAGACCACACGCTCACTGGCTTGCAGTTGATAGACGGTGGTGGTGTGGTGCATGCCTTGGCCGGCAGTTAGACGATGTTGCCCTGAGATCGTCTGCTGGCAGTGACCGCCCACTTCGCTTTGGTGATTGGCCGTTGTGGTGTCGTAGCGGTTGTTGCCGACCCGCTCACTGCGATCCCGACCGACGGTTGTTTCATAGTCACGTCCCGACGAGAGCGTGTGGTCCCGGCCTATCACGTGGGACTGGTCGTTCCCGACAGTGATCTGCTCGTCATTGCCTACTTCTTCTTTGCGGTTATTACCCACAAACGTCGTGTTGTCGTGCTTGACATGAACGTTCTTGTCTTTCTGGGCATGGATAAACACCTCCTCCTGCCCCAACTCATCCTCAAAGCGCAGCTCATTGAAACCTTCGCCCTTATGGGTTCGGCTCTTGATAGTCATCCGCGTCTTGTGTTCGGGCAGCGGGTAGGGCGGTAAATTGGTCTCGCGGTACGCGGTCCCAGTGGCGATCGGCTGGTCGGGATCCCCGTCCAGATAGCTGATCACCAGCTCCTGACCCACACGCGGGATGGCCATCGAGCCCCAGGTCGCCCCGGCCCAGCCTTGGGTGACGCGGATCCAGCAGGAGCTGTGGTCGTTGTTCTTGTCCGAGCGATCCCACGGGAACTGCACTTTCACCCGCCCCCATTCATCGCAATAAATCTCTTCCTCCGGTGGCCCAACCACCGTGGCGATCTGCGGGCCGTCAATGCAGGGTTTGTCACGCAACGGCGCCTTCCAGTCCGAGTTCCAGCGGATGGCTGTGGCCTTCAAGGTGTAAGAGGTGCCGAGTCCGCTACCAAACGATTCTTCCTGCAAACTGGTGTGCTGCTTGCCTTCGTGCTGGATGGCGATGGTGCGCCAGCGATCATTGAAATCCTCGCGCGGATGATCGTTGAGATCGAACGCCAACCCCGGTTGCAGGCGCGCGTCGTCTCCTTCCAGATGGGCCAGCTTGGCGTCGTTGCGCAGCGCGGCCAGGCGCGTCTTGGTAAAGGGCTTGCCAGCGATATCGCGCTTGTAGCGCCCGGGATAGTCGTAGCGTTCGTAGTCCTTGTGCTGGTTGTTCAAGTCCTGGTCGCCGGTGGCGGTGTGCTGCTGGTTGTAGCGCGGGTGGGTGAAGGTGTAGTCGCGCTGCACCTGCACGGCGGTGCGCACTTGCTCGGTGTAGTGAAAGCGGGTCAGGGCCGGTGCGGTGGCATCGCCGCCGGCCATCGGCTGGTAGATCACCGGGCAATCGGTGTGGGTGCCGATGGTGCCGAGGCCGCCAACGCGGTCGGTGAGGATCAGGGTGTGGCCGTCGGCGCGGTGTTCGAAGGTGTAGAGCAGGCCTTCTTCGGCGGCGAGGCGGGCGATGAAGTCGAGGTCGGTTTCGCCAGCTTGTACACAGTATTCGCGGGGTTGGTGGTCGAAGCAGATTTCAGTGCGGATGTCGGTCAGCTTTTGCTCGGCCAGCACGTTGGTGATGATGTCGGGCACGGTCTGGCTCTGGAAGATGCGCCAGTTGGAACGCAGCCTGAAACGCGCCAATGTCGGTTCGATCACGGCGGTGTAGCGAGTGCGGCGAAAGCCGGTGTCGCCCTGGGTGAAAAGGCTGACCAGGCCGTGGACGTAACGCACCGGGGTTTCGCCGCGCCAGATCGTGAACAACCCCGCCAGGTCGAGCACGTTATTGAAGCCGATGGCGGCGTCGTGGCTGACCAGTTCCAGTTCAAGTTTGAATGGTTGGGAGAGGCCTTCTTCGAGCTTGAAAGAAACCACTTCGAAGGGATCGCCCCGCAGCGGTTCGAAGGTGTAACGCAGGTCGCTTTGACGGGGCATGGGGCCTCCTTGTCGAGAGTGTAAATGTCAGTCGATCAACCAACTGATATCACCGTTTTCCAGTGTTCCATCGTGATCGGTGGTATCGCCGACACGGGCTACTGGCTGCCCATTGACGATCATCGAGGGCGAACCGCTGGTGATCACGGCGCCGCATCCGAGGGTGTCGCCAACACGAGCAACGGCGCGACCGTTGACGGTCACGTTGCGCGTACCGTTGTCGACGGTGGTGGGGCCACACAAAGGGCAATCATGGTCGTGTCCGACCAGAACGACGGCGGGCATAGAGCCTCCTGATTAGCATCGAGTCAGTGAACATTCCGCCGCCTGTGCGGCGGAACGTTCCGGTTGGCGCTTAAGCCGGCTTACGCCAGTCATCCGAGGCTTCGGTACCGGCCACCACATGGGTCCAGCTGACCTTGCGATAGGCCAGGCTGGTCTTGATCAGTTGGGTGTAGTTTTCGTTGCTGCTGTTTTGCGCATGGGGCAGGACGGTGTGGATGTCGACGACAGTGGCGTCTTCCAGCTTGGTGGTGAAGAAGTGCTCCTGCTTGCCGTCACCCGAGGTGCGGAACCACTTCACTTCAACGGTCGGCAGCATTTCGCCAGTGGCCAGGGCCTGATAGAGCATCGGTGAGGCTTTGTTCAAGGCGCTGGTGAATGTCAGCGGCTTGTGCACCCGTTGCCCGGACGGTTGGCCGCTCTGTGGGTCGGTGGGCGTACCGATGGCGTGGTCGATTTCCTGGGCGAGGATTTCGTCTTCGTGGCCTTCCACATAAACGTTGCCCACCGAGTCGGCGGTGAAGGCGCCCTTGGTGATGTGGCCCTGATTTTTGCCGTGGATGCTGATGTACGCAGGTGTTGGCATGACAAGCTCCTTGTCGTGATCAAGTGAACGGCCCCTGGGGGCCGCAGGTTATGGCCGACACGGCCATGGCTTTGCAGGCGCTCGGGATGAGCACGCTGAAAATCGGTTACAGGTGCAGCACTCGCTCCAGCGACACCAGCACCTGCTGGGTGATGGTGTTCAGGCGGATGGCGTATATCGTGTAGGCGACGGTCAGCACGACGGCGGCCATGGCCCACGGCGTCCACAATGGCCAGGCGCGTTTGATCCGGTAGTTGCGCGGGGCGACGTTTCTCAGCGGGTCGGTCAGGCGCTTGGGTGTTTCGCCGCGCAAGGGGCGCAACAGGCCGTGCAGCTGGGTGATGATTTTCTGTATTTCGTCATCGCCCTTGATATGGGCTCCGTATTTGCCCTTGAGACCGGAGATCAGGCACTGGTACATGAACTCCAGCACATGCTGGTACCTGGCCGCTTCGGGGATCATGTTGTTCATGACGGTGAAGAATTTTTCGCCGCCTTGGGTTTCGCCGTGGAATTGGCTGAGCAACGAGCGTGCGCTCCAGCTGGAGAGCCTGCCCCACGTGGTGCGCATGACCACCTCGTCCACCAGCAGACACAGGCTGTAGGAATAGGCCTTGAGCATGCCGGCGTCGTAGTCGAGCTGGCTGACTTCCTCCATGATCGTGGTGATCTGGTTGCTGACGCTCAGGTACAGCGCGGGTACGTCATCGTGTTGGTCCAGACGGCGTAGGCGGATGACCAGGCCGATTAGCGGTGTGGCGGCATCGCACAACGGGTTCCAGGCCACGCCGCGCATGTTGAATTCAGGGTCGGCCAAGTTTGTTTGGCTGCCGGCAGTGATCGTTTTGCCGTCAAAGTCGATTGCGCCGGAGATCTCCTCGTGATGCCATGAGTCTGGTGTCGTTTTATTCATCTCTCTCACTCCTGATCGCCCAGAACTGCAACTCCAGCGCAGGGAATTCACCGGCAATATGGAAACCGAACCCGCTGCCGCTGCTCAGGTTTTGCCAGGCAGGATGATGGCGGTCGAGTTCGAAGTAGCTGAAACCGGCATGGAACGGCAGGTGTCGCGGCGCCACCGGCAGCGGCCGCAGTGGAATACCCGGCAGTTGCAGGCTGACCAGTTGCTCCAGCCCTTCGGTGGAGGTGATCTTGATCTGCTTGGGCAGTTGCTGGCGCAGGGTTTCGGCGGGCAGTTCGGCGCGCACGGCGAGGATGAATTCGGCGTTGTCCAGCAGGCGCTTGTCATTCAATGCAGCGCTACGCACGCCGTACTGCTGCTCGACAATCGGCAACGACACCGCACGTGGTTGCAGCACCGTGCCCAAGGCACGGCGCAAGGTGTGTTCCAGCATCTGGAAGGATTCGCGCAGGTTGTCGTGCTGGTAGGCCGGGTATTCCTGGGGCAGGTGGCCCTCATCGGTAAAGGTCACCAGTTCGCCGCAGGCCTGTGCCAGGGCGATGTACAGCCGTTCCGGGTGGACTTGGCGCTGGCGAGCCAAGTGCTGGAACAGCGGGAACAAGCGGTTGAGGGTTTGCAGCAGATTGAAATCGGTGACATCGGCCACGCCCGACTGCCCCGGTGAACCGATACGCTGGGCCAGGTTCTTGGCCCGCTCGCGCATCAGCCCGGCCACTTCGCCCAGGTAGCGATGCAACGCCGGCACCGCTTGCAGGGATAGGCTGGTGGGGTAGAAATGCTCGTCCATCACCAGGCTGCCATCGGGGCGCTTGTCTTTGATCCGGCCCAAGGCGATGCCGGTGAAGGCACTGCGGTCGCTGCGTTCGAACATCAGTTGCAGGTTGGGCACGGCCAGGTCCATGCCGACTTGATCGCCGTCATCGCTGTGGGTATCGCGGATTTCTTCCCGGCGGGCGATGTAGCGGCTGTTGCCGTACTGGTCGGGCCAGCGCACTTCGAGAGCGCCGTTGGAGCGCAGCGGCAGGGCCAGGTAGACGATTTGGCCGACGGCGCTGCTGTCGGCGATTTCCAGCGGAGAGGGCGGTGCCAAGTCGTGGGGGATATCGAAGACACTGCCATCGGGCATGATTCCGCGTGCCTGGGTAATCGCGACCTTGCCGAAGCTCAGGTATTCGCTGTTCAACACCAGCTCGTTGAAGCCGTAGAGGGCGTCGTTGAGGCTGTGCAAACGCTGGTGCACGGCGGCTTCGGCGGCGCGGGCCTGTTGCTGGAAATGCTGGGGCTTGACGAACAAACCTTCATGCCAGATGACGGGGTTACGTGAACTCATCGGTAATTACTCTGGGCAATAGCGGCTGGAAAGGGCCTCATCGGGTTTCTCCCTTGAGGCTGACCTGCGCGGCGTCCAGCTGCACCAGCACCGCGTATTGCCGGCCTTTCGGCTCGACGCGCAGACGCTGTTTCCACTGGCCGACCTCGCTGCTGTGGTAGTTGGCAATCACCGCGATAAAGCGGGTGTCTTCATCCAGGGTGCGCAGGTCGATGAACTTGAATTGGCCGGGCTGGAGCAGGTAGTCGTCGGCGCGGACATAGGTGCTGCCCAAGGTTTTTCTCAGGTCCTCGGCCAGGGCCTGGGGGCTGGCGTTGACCAGCAGCGAGTCGTCGCTCAGTTGCAACACCTTGAAGGCGATTGGCGTGGCGACATGCGCCAGTGTCGGGTTGCCCCACGGGGTGGTCAGGCGTACACCCTGGGCGTCGTAGTCACCCAACAGCGTTTCTTCCAGAGGTGACATCGGCACTACGGGCGCCGGTTCGTCGCTCAGTGGCGATTGGGCCGGTACGCTTTCGTAAAGGTGACTGAGCAGGGTTTGCACTTTGTCCGTCAGAGCCTGCGGGCTGGTTGCCTGCACGTTGAGTGTGTAGTGCGAGCGGCTCGCGTCTTCATCCGGCGCCGTGCCGGTGCTGATCAGGCGTGGGTTGACGTTGTCGCTGGCATATAGGCTCAGGGAGTAGCGGCTGGGCTGATCGTCAGGGCCGCCGACCGGGATGGATGGCGTCCAGATCACCTGGCCGATCTTGCCGAGCATGGTGCAGCCGACGAGGGTCAGGCAGGCCAGCAACAAGCTACCCAGGCGCAGGGTGCTGAACAGGCTGACGGTGCGCTTGGGTGCAGGCGCGCAACAGTCAGCCAGCGGTTCGGGTGGCGGCGTTTCATGCATCGCTCGCAACGGGTCGCCTTGCGCGGCTAGATCCTCGGGCCGGCAAAGGCGCTCGAATTCCGGGCAAGTGGCAGGTCGCCTATCCGCCAGCGGCCTACTCGGCAGGTCTTCCTGGTGCCACACGTGCATGCCCTCGGGGTGGCCGCCGAGCAGCTCATCGAGCGAACGCTGCCCTGGGGTGTGCTCACCGAGCTGCACCGCCACCTGATACGCACCAATCTGCAACCAATCACCGTCGTTGAGGCTTATCGCAACATGACGCTCAAGTGGCAGATCGTGACCGTTGACGTAGGTTCTACCGCTGCGGTCGATCACACAAAAGCGCCCCTCGACGACACGGATGTCACAGTGGGTGGGGCGTACGCTGTTGTGGCGATCCTCCAGGCGCCAGTCCACCGCGGCACTGCCGATGCTGCCGCCTTGTGGGCCAAATTGATGACCGGGCAAATACCCGTGCAACAACTGCGCAGGATTATTGATGACCAGCGTCAACTTCATGCGCGCCCCCGAATCCGCACCACGGCGGGATGACGTTGTTCTTGATGTTCGATAAAGCTGGTCCAGCCCAGGTGGGTGCCGCCAGCGCGTTGCAGGTTGAAGGGCGGTACATCCTCTTCGCGCAGGCCCAGTTCCAGGTCGTAGGCGGTGACGTCGCGCAGTAGAAAATCCATCAACTGGCGCAATCGTCCGAACTGCTCACCACTGGGCAAAAACTGCCGAAAGCGCGTCTGGGTCAGGTTGGGAATCACCAAGGTGAATTTGCTGGCGCGGGTCTTGCTGCGGTCACCCACCACAAAGTCGTTGCCCAGGGTGCCGTTGACTTTGCCCAACGCCATGCGCTGACGCTGCGGAAAGTTTACCGTGCGCACCTCGAATTCACGGATGTACACGCCGTTCAGGTCGAAGCAATGCTCGACAATGCCAGACACCACCGAGGGCGACCGGCTACGGCTGGCAATCAACCCGGCAAAGCTCAGCAGGCGGCCCCAGGGCAGCGGCGTGGCACCGCGAAGGTCGTTGTCGTTCAGCCCGACCATGGAGAATACGTAGCGCGAAAAGCGGTCGCTGGCCTCGGCCTGAAAGCGAATGTAGTAGCGGTACTTGCGCCAGCTGGTGTGAAGCAGGGTCAGCAAGCGATGGTTGAAAAAATCCATGAACGCCGGGCGGATCCCGCGCTCCTGAGCCTGCTCGTAAGCCAGACGATCAAGGTAATAGCCGGGCAGTGGCGAGTCGGTACCGTGCAAGCCAAAGAAGCTCGTCTGCAAGCGATAGCGCATCTCTTCGCGATCCTCCTCAAGGCGCACCGCCTCGACCACGTCGGAGGCCGGAAAGCCCAGCCCCGCATGGCTTTGCAGGCGCACACGGCGGCGCGCCGCAGCACTCAAGGGCTGCGCCTCCAGGTCATCGCCATGCAAAGCGTGCAAATGCTCCAGCAGACGGTGAAACGAATAGTTCCGCGCGTCAGCCAGCAGCACATCGGCTAGATCACGGGTTGTCTGCCGGTCAACAGTGGCCATTCATAACGCTCGTTGTTGGTGGTATTGATCACTTCCAGGCGATGGAAGGAATTGATGCTCGCGTACAGGGCGAAGAAGTGCGAAAGCACGCTGGCGAACAGGTACAGCTCGCCCTCGCAGAGAAAAGCGTTCTGGTCCAATTGCAGGCGGGTCTGCAAGCCGCGCACCGGCTGGCCTTTCATCAGCCAGTCGATGGGCGTGGTCACGGCCTCGTGGATGCCGTTGAGGCGCTTGCGGGTGGCGCGGGCCTGTTGCAAGTCGTGCAAGGCGGCAAAGTCGTAGGCGCGGATCACCGCCTTGAGCGGCTCGGCCGACAGCAGCGACAGGTAGTTCAGCGACAGGTTGGAAATCAGCGTCCAGTGCAGGCTGCTGTCCAGCACGGGCCGGTAGCTGCGAGTCGGTGCGATCAGGTTGGTGTAGGTGGCAAACGACGGCGTGACTTCGGTGGACAGCGACACATCCCCAACACCCAGCAACTGCGGCAGATCACGGTTGCTACAGGTCAACTCGATGGACGCCGCTTCATGCTCACCGATGTACAGGCTTTCATCGCCGCGCACGAAAGCAATGCGATGACGCAAGCCCTCGCGGCCATGGGACTCCTCGATATGCGTGCGGAAGTACAGTGCCGTGCGGCCTCGCGCGTGTTCGATCTCATGCTGGAAGGACTCGAACGGCGTAAAGCGCCGCAATGGATCGCCCTTGCGCTCCTTGTCGGCGGCATCCCAGCCAGTCACCTTGTCGACACTAAAAATCTCGTAGGCTTCGGGTCTGTTGCCGCTGGGGCTGATACGCCGCTCCAGGCTGCGCCCGTCCAGCGCAATAGGGTTGGCATCGTGGCGGAACAGGTTGACGGCCGGCGCGCAGTACAGGTGCAGGTCGCTGGTACGCAGGCGGATATCGTGCGGCATTGGCCGGCTGAACTGAAACTCGAAACGCAGGGTGGTGGCGCTGGCATCCGGCCAAACGTGAGCCAGGCGGTTCAGACTGAAAAAGTGGTACCGCTGCGGGAACACAAAGTACTCCTGCAGGATGCGGTAGCCATCGAACACGTTGCGCGGATAGGGCAGCAGGGCCTCCTCGGGGGTGAAGCCGGGGAAGCCAATATCCTTGGCCGACAGGCGATAGCTTTGGTCATTGATGTGCAGCGTGACGCTGTCCAGATAATGGGCAAGCCACAGGTACAAGGTCAGCGCGGTGGCGTTATCGCCGCCCAGGTGAAAGTCCAGCTGGTCACAGGCCATGCTGGTCAGTGGCTGCTCGGTCAACACCTTGAGGTCGATGCGCATCACCGAGGCCTCACGGCTGTGGGCGTCACTGACCTCCTGCAAGGCCAGTGGGTACAGGTTGATGTCGGTGCAGGTGCGGAACTGGCAGGAGATGCCATCTACCGGTTTGGCAAACAACGGCGTGCCTTTGGGAATCAGCTGGCGCTGGCTGATCGCGTCGGGCAACGGTGTAAAGCGAATGATGGTCGCGCTGGGCAAGGGCCGCAGGTAGTTGGGCCAGAGCATCTGCAACAGCGGATGGGTCAGTTCCGGCAAATCATCGTCGATCTTCATGCCCAGCTTGGCGGTGAGGAAGGCAAAGCCTTCCAGCAGCCGCTCCACGTCCGGGTCGCCGGCCTGATCGCCGAGAAACTGCGCCAGCTGCGGGTTGTCCTCGGCAAACTCGCGGCCGAGTTCGCGCAGGTAGCGCAGTTCCTCGGCAAAGCGTTGTTTCAAGTCCATCGCATCCTCATCATCTCACGCGGGTGTAGCCGTCGCGGCCATGCATGGCCACCTCGATCTGTACCTGTTCTTCCTTGTGGTTGACCCGCACCTGGCAATCCAGGCGAAAGTTCAGCTCCAGCGGCAGGTCCGGGTCGGGCCGGTAGCGCACGCCCGTGACCTGGATGCGGGGTTCAAACGCTTCCACCGAGCGCTGGATATCGGCGCTGATAGCCACCACCAGATCACTGCTGGCCTGGGTAACCCCATTGAAATCGCGCAGGCCCAGTTCAGGGCTGCTTTGCGAACAGCCCTGACGTGAATTGAGCACGTGTTCCAAGTGACGTTTGATCGCCTCGACCCGCTGTCGCGCCTGTTCATCCGCGCTGCCGGGGCGGTAGCGCGGTGCGTCGGGTTCCAGGCGTTCGAACAGGCTGCCGCCCATTTATTGGGTGTCCAGGCGGCCGACCAGGGAGATTTCGAAGTTGGCGCCCATGTACTTGAAGTGTGGGCGCACGGCCAGCGACACCTGGTACCAGCCCGGATCGCCAGCCACGTCCTGCACGACAATTTGCGCGGCACGCAAGGGGCGACGGCTGCGTACGTCGGACGACGGGTTTTCCTGATCGGCGATGTACTGCTTGAGCCAGGTGTTGAGTTCGCGTTCCAGATCCTGGCGTTCCTTCCAACTGCCGATCTGTTCACGTTGCAGCACCTTGATGTAATGGGCCAGGCGATTGACGATAAATAGATACGGCAACTGGGTGCCGAGCTTGTAGTTGGTCTGGGCTTCCTGGCCTTCGCGGGTCTTGGGGAAGTTCTTCGGTTTTTGCACCGAGTTGGCGGAGAAGAACGCCGCGTTGTCGCTGTCCTTGCGCATGGTCAGCGGGATGAAGCCGGCTTCGGCCAGCTCGAATTCTTTGCGGTCGGAAATCAGCACTTCGGTGGGGATCTTGGCCTGCAATTGGCCGAGGGATTCGTACAGGTGCACCGGCAAGTCGTCCACCGCGCCGCCGGATTGTGGGCCGATGATGTTTGGGCACCAGCGGTAGCGGGCGAAACTGTCGGTGATGCGCGTGGCCATCAGGAACGCGGTGTTGCCCCACAGGTAGTTGTCGTGGTTGCCGTCGACGGTTTCGTTGTAGCAGAAGCTGCGAATCGGGTTCTCCAGCCCGTTGTAAGGCGAGCGCAGCAGAAAGCGCGGCAGTGTTGCGGCGATGTATTTGGAGTCTTCCATCTCGCGCAGGCTGCGCCATTTGGTGTGGCCGGGGCCTTCGAAGATGTCGCTGACTTCCTTGACCGACGGCAGGTCCTGGTAGCTCTTGAGGTTGAAGAACTCAGGGCCGGCCGCCATCACGAACGGTGCATGGGCCATGGCGCCCACGGAGGCGACGTAGCTCAACAGCTTCATGTCCTGGGATGACGGGCCGAAGGTGTAGTTGCCGATCATCGCCGCGATAGGCTCGCCACCGAACTGGCCGTAACCGGAGGTGTAGGCGTGCTTGTACAGACCGCTGCGGGTGATATCGCCGGCGTTGTCGAAGTCGTCCAGCAACTCTTCCTTGGTGACATGCAGCATTTCCAGCTTGATGTTCTCGCGGAAATCCGTGCGATCCACCAGCAGCTTCAACCCACGCCAGGCCGATTCCAGTTGCTGGAACTGCGGCTGGTGCAGGATTACGTCCATCTGCTTGCTCAAGGCACGGTCGATTTCAGCAATCATCTGGTCGACCCGATGCTTGTTGACCGGCTGCTGGTGGTCACCGCTTTGCAGGATCTCGCTGATGAACGCGGCCACACCCTGACGGGCCACGGCATAACCTTCCTGGGAGGGGCGGATGGTGGTGTTGGCCAGCAATTGGTCGAGCAACGACGGCGATTCGTCAGCCACCAATACGTGGGCGGCGGCGCTTTCCATGGGCATGGGGAGTACTCCGTTGAGAAGGGCGTTCAATCAGTTGTGGGGCGCGTCGAGCACCAGATTCAGTTCGCTTGCCAGACGTTGGCGGGCGGTTTCATCGGTCAGCAGACTCTGCAGGTGTTTGCGAAATGCCGGGACATTGCCCATGGGGCCTTTGAGTGCAACCAGGGCTTCGCGCAGTTCCAGCAACTTGTTCAATTCAGGCACTTGGCGGGCGACGGCGTCGGGGCCGAAGTCGTTGATGTTTTTGAATTGAATTTGCACATTCAAGTCGGTGTCATGGTTGTTGTTCAAAACAGACGGAACAGCCATGTCCAGAGCAACTTCGGCTTTGCTCATTACCTCATTGAAGGTGTCTTTGTCTATTCGAACGGACTGCCGGTCTTCAAGGGCGGTTAGTTCGCTGTGGCCTTTGAAGTCACCGGTAATCAACAACTTCAGAGGTAACTCAACTTCAGCCTGCTGATCGCCCGTGGCTGGGACGTACTTGATGTTGACGCGTTCTTTGGGCGCGACAGAACCCTGAGTTTTCGACATAGGGAAAATCCTTTTCGGAAGGTCGGCGCATTAGAACCGGCTATTGCAATATTTGTCATGTAGGACGATGTGGACGCGATTCGTAGGAAGCTGGCATAGGGAGTTGTACAAGTTTGCATTGTTCCTACGGTGGTTATAGAAATATCTGACAGGCATTTTTTTTGTTCGGGTTTTGTGGTGTGCTGTTCGTCTTTTACTTGCCTCCCCGTTGAACTCAGGAGATGCTCTTAAAGTTAATCGTTGAACTCGCATGCTAAAAAGCGGTAGTTCGAAAACTTAAAAAAATGTCTGATTTGGACCTCAATGAGGCATTTCAGGAGGTGTTGATGCGCGACGGATGGCGAGGGTGGAAATGGGGGCTTTGTCTCATGGTGGTGGCTGTAACGGGTGTGCAAGCGGCGACACAAGATTGCCCCTCCATCGTCTCCCCTTTGAAGCGGCTGGAGTGTTTTGATTTGGCCGCTGGTACGCCCATTCATCACGCACCAGCGGCACCACATGCCCTGGGCCGGGTACTGCCGATTGTCGATCTGGTCCAGCGCAATGAAGCCAAGCGTTCCCCCGAGGACCAGCGTTTCCTGTTGTCGTCATTCCCGGAGCCGGACAACGACCAACAACCCCGCTTGGTGATTTCCGCCCCGGCCCTGGGAGCGTTGCCGCCTCGGCCCTATTTGGCCATCAGTTGCGAATCGAAAATATCGCGCCTGCAACTGGTGCTGGATGAACCGGCCAAGCCCAACAAGATTCGCATCCAGCTGTTCAAGGATGAACGCCCGGTCTCCGCGGCTTATCAGTGGCAGGTCCTAGACGACGCGGGCCTGGTGGTCGACGCCGGGCGCGGGCTGCAGGCGATTTCCCTGTTGCGCAACATGGGCGGCGGCCAGCGCCTGCGGCTGGAGAGTGACTATCCGCAGCTGCACGGCCTGGTCTTCGATGCCGAAGGGCTGGGTGAACTGATCGAGCAGGAGCGCCAAGTATGTCGCTGGTGATCGACGTGCCGGCGGACACTGTCAAGTTACTGCTGACCCCCATCGATCCCGAGCTACCCGCCGGGCATTTCGATATGGAGGACGAAACCTACCAGGCCATCGACCAGGAAATGGTCAAGCTCGGCGGCCTGCGCGAAGGGGATATCGACTGGCCCTATATCGACGAAGCCTCCCGCCAATACCTGGCGACCCAGTGCAAGCACTGGCGCATCGTCGCCCATCTGCAAGTGGTCTGGCTGCGAACTCGCCAATGGGCGCGTTGGGCCGATGCCCTGAGTTTGGTCACCGGCATGGTTGAACGGTATTGGGACAGTGCCCACCCCAAGCCCGGCCCTACCGGCTATCTGAACAAGCGCAAGCAGGTGCAGCGCCTGCTGAGCGACCTTGGACAGGTGTTGCCGACCTTGGAGCGCAGCAGCTTTGAACCGGCTTATCAAGCCGCGGCAGAACTGGCCCTGGCCAACCTGCAACGTTGCGCCGAAAGCGCCAAGCTCGATCCGGCGCCGTTGGATGCGTTGCAACGCCAACTGGAGAAATACAGCGAGCCGGTCGTTGCCACTGAGCCCGCCCGTGTGGCCACCTCCGGCAGCGTGCTGGAGTCAGCCTTTTTCACCAGCCCCAAGCCGCAAGCGCCGAGCAATGAGCGCGAACAACGCCGTGCCATGTTGAACATGGCCGAGCAGATCAACCAGCAAGACCCCTACGACCCCACCGGCTATCACTTGCGCCGCTTCGGCCTGTGGTCGCACCTGCGCACCGCGCCGCCCATCACCCGCGACCGTCGCACCGAATTGACCGCCGTGCCCAAGGATATCGTCGACGGCTACCAGGACGCGCTGAACCATAACGGCATTGAGCTGAATCTGCTGCTGCGCATCGAAAAAAGTGTCTGCGCCTCACCGTACTGGCTGCGCGGCAGTTACCTGGCCGCCCAGGTCGCCTCGCGCCTGGCGATGGAAGAAGTGGCCGGCGCCATCCGCCAGACCTGCGAGCGGTTTGTCTGTCGTCTTCCGGCGCTGTTGGAACTGTGTTTTAGCGACGGCACACCGTTTATTGATGCGCAGACCCAGGCCTGGATCACCGGCGCCGATCAGGCGCAAACCACCGGCAGCCCGGTGCAGGAATACACCGGCCTGCGCGACGAACTGGCAGCCCAACTCAACACTGAAGGCGTTGAGCGGGTGCTGCTGCGCCTGCAGGAACTGCACGCTGCCCAAGACGCCCCGCGCCAGCGCAGCTACGCCACTGTGATCGCCGCCGACTTGCTGACATCGCGTGGCTTGTCGTGGCTGGCGGATGACCTATACGCCAACGTTGCGCGGCTGATGCGCGAGACCACGGCGCAAGGGTGGGAGCCGGAGTTGTACCGGAAGGTGGCGCAACCCGTCGACGACAGTCATTTGATTAAAGCGGTTAAGGAGTAGGAGCGATTTATGGGGATGGTCTGGAGTTACCTCAAACGCTGGGGCCTGCCGGTACTGCGTCAGTTCAACCAGGCATTGCCGGTGCTGGTGCTGCTGGGCGTAGTGTTCTTGCTGATCGCCATCTGGTGGCTAGGCCCCCAATGGACCTGGCGCGAGCATCAACCGCTGAGTGAATTGTCGGTGCGCATCTCGGCCAGTGTCGTGGTGGTGGTGATGCCGCTGCTGATCTGGGCGTGGCGTGTGCGTAATCGTTACCAGCGTCTACAGGTGGAGCGCCAACATGAGGCAGCGGTGCAAGCCGATCCCAGTCTGCCTTATATCGAGGCGCAGGAGCGTGCGCTGGACCGCAGCCTGGGCAACCTGCTGAACAATATGGAGCGCCGCCGTTCGCTCTATCAACTGCCGTGGTATCTGGTGCTGGGCGAGGAAAATGCCGGCAAGACCAGTCTGATCACGCGTTCCAACCAGAGCTTTGCGTTATCCCATGTGACCAAGGCCGGAGTGAGGGCTCATCAGGAAGAGCAACTGGCCTATCCGGTGGATTGGTGGATCGGTGACGAGGCGGTGTTGATCGACCCTCCTGGTGAGTTCCTCAGCCATCCGGACTCACCGGCTGAAAACGTCGAGCAACAGGGCAAGGTCAAATCGGTACTGCCCACCGGCACCCATGCGCGCCTTTGGTCGCACCTGCTCGACTGGCTGACGCGCAACCGTAGCCGTCGAGCGTTGAACGGCGTGGTCCTGGTGATCGATGTGCAGGTCTTGTTGGCGCAACGTCCCGAACAACGCAAGGCCCACGCCAACCTGCTGCGCACTCGGCTGTTTGAGCTGACGCGGCAGTTGGGCACGCGTTTGCCGGTGTACGTGACGCTGAGCAAGTTTGACCTGCTGGAGGGTTTTGAAGAGTTCTTCGCCCGCTTGTCGCGCAGTGGGCGCGAAGACCTGTTGGGCTTCACCTTCAGCCTGGACGCGGTGGATGATTTCGATGCCTGGCTGGCAGAACTGACGCGCCAATACCAAACCTTTGTCGCCTGCCTGAGCGAACAGGTTTTCAACAGCACCAGGGATTCGCGTACGTTGGAGGAGCGTGATCGCTTGCAGGCGCTGATGCATCAGATGGCGGGCTTGCGCCCGGCACTGTTCGGCTTTCTCGGCGAAATGCTCGGCAGCGATCGTTTCACAACCCCGGCGTTGGTGCGCGGGCTGTATTTCTCCTCGGTGCTTCAGCAAGGTACCTTGAGCAACGCCTTCGTCAAAGAAGCGGGGCAAGCCTATCAACTGCCGCCACCGCCACCCGAAGTCAAACCAGCCGGTGGCACCGCCATCTATTTTGCCCAGCAACTGTTCCAACGAGTGATCTACCCCGAAGCAGGCTTGGCGGGCGACAACATCAAGGTGGCCCGCAGCAAGCGGCGGTTGCTGATCGCCGGGTTCAGCGTCGCCTCCTTGGGCTGTTTGGTCGTCATCGGCACCTGGCAGTTTTACTTCAACATCAACCGAGACAAGGCGGTCAACGTCTTGGTCAAGAGCCAGGAGTTCAGTGGGCGGGATATCGACACCAAGGTCGACCCTACCGGGCGCAACCTATTGCTGCCCCTGGACCAGATCCGTGATGCGGTGCTGGTCTTCGGCGACTATCGCCAAGCCTGGCCGTTGCTGTCGGATATGGGGCTATATCAGGGGAGGGCTATTGGCCCCACCGTGGATGAGGCCTATCTGAACCTATTGTCCAAACGCTTCCTCCCTGCGATTGCCAGCGGTGTATTGGATGCAATCAACACCGCGCCCGCCGGAAGCAATCAGCAACTGGCGGCCCTGCGCGTGTACCGCATGCTCGAAGAGCGCCAAAACCGCCGCTCAGCCATTGTCGAAGAATGGGTCGGCAAGCAATGGCAGCGCGCCTATCCTGGCCAAGGCCAGTTGCAGGCCGACCTGATGGGGCACCTGGACTACGCGCTGAAATACGCTGACGCCGAGCTGCCGCACTACCGCGAACGTATTGGCCAGGTGCAGCAGCAACTGCGCCAGTTGCCCATGGCTGAACGGGTCTACATGAGCCTGAAACAGGATGCCCTGGAGCGTTTGCATCGCCCACTGGACCTGCGCAACGAAGTGGGGCCGGCGTTCGATATCGTCTACCGCCCGCTGAACACCGATCAAGAGGGCAGCGGCTTGCAGTTGCCACCGCTGCTCACTGCCAGGGGCTTCAAGGACTATTTCGAACCCGGCACCGAGGGCATCATCGAACTGGCGATGATCGACCAGTGGGTGCTCGGCGAGCGGCAACGCCTGGACTACTCCGATGAAGACCGCAAAGTGCTGACCCAACGTATCCGTGCCCTGTACAGCGCCGACTACGTGGACAGCTGGCGGCGGGCGCTGAATCAGTTCGCGGTGACTGACTTCGACGATCTCAGCCACGGCGTGGCGGTGTTGGAACAGGTCACCGGCCCGGCCGCGCCGTTGCGGCGTTTGCTGGAAACCTTGCGCGACAACAGCGTGATCTACCCGTCGGTGCCCTTGGTCGAGGGGCAAGCACCGCTCTCGATGGACAAGGTTCCGGACGGCCAGCAACAAGCCGCCGGTATCCGGCGCGCGTTCTCCAGCCTGGCGGAATTGATCGCTGCGCGAGGCGAGCAGCCGTCCTATTACGAAGAAACTCTGCGCTCAGTCAGCGCCGTCTACGACTACGCCAAAGCCGTGCACGACAACCCAGATCCCGGCAAGGCGGCGCTGAAAACCGTACTCAACCGCTTCTCCCTGGACGGTGCTGACCCGATAGCCAACCTGCAACGCGTCGCCGTGGGCCTGCCCGAGCCGCTGAACCAACACGTCAGAAAGCTCGCCGACCAGACCGCACAGGTGCTGGTGATTGCTGCCCTGCGTGAACTGGAAAAACGCTGGGACAGTGAAATCTACAGTTTCTACCGTGAGCGCTTGGCGGGTCGCTACCCATTCAAGGTCAGCGGCGAGGACGCCTCGCTGGACGACTTTGAAGCGTTCTTCGGTCCACAAGGGCGTCTGCAGCAGTTCCACGATCAATACCTGAACGTGTTTCTCAAGGACAACCTCGATGCTCTGTACTCAGACAGCCTCGGTGGCTACCTGGTGCGCAACGACGTACTGGAACAGCTCAAGAAGGCGGAGCGCATCCGTGACACCTTCTTCAACCACCGTGGCCACCTGGCCGTGCAACTCACCATCGAACCCCTGGCCCTGAGCGCCACCCGCCTGAGCAGCATGCTCAGCGTCGACGGCCAACTGATCCCCTACCAACACGGCGCGCCGCAACGCACAGGACTGGTGTGGCCCAACAGCCTGGGCAACACCAACGGTAGCCAGTTGACCCTGGTGCACAGCACCGGCAACACCGCCAGCCTGAGCTATCGCGGGCCGTGGTCGTTGTTCCGCCTGCTCAGTCGCGGGCACCTCAATGGGAGAACCGACACCAGCGTGGACCTGACCTTTGCCGTCGCTGATGGATTGATGCGTTATCGGATTGGGGCGGAGAAGGCCAACAACCCGATTACCCAGCGCAGCTTTGAAGGGTTTGTGTTGCCGAGAACGCTGTTGGAAGAGCGCGGCAGGAAAAAAGCTACTGACAGCGTCACGCAACGCTGAGGAGCTCCGCATGATGGATAAGACCGATCACGTGCGCAGCTTGAACTATTCGACTCAGGCCCTGGAGCAACTGGAGGTATCCCTGCCCTTGTTTGGCAAGAACCTCCGCGGTACTCGTGTGGCCCATACGTTTGTAGTAAAGCAACTGCGCGACAGCGTGAAGTTTCTGCTGCCCAACTGCGCCGAATTGGTCGACATGAGCGAGCTGCGCCAGGCGCATGTCGACATGGCTCGCCTGCCGTATCCAGTGGTAGCCCTTGAAGCCCCTGGGTCTGGCCCGATGGAGCTGGTGGTGGCAAACACGGTGGCATGCGCTCCTCCAAGCGCATGGCCCTGTGCTTGACCATGTCCCCGGGTGTCGCCAATTGGCTGCCGGATACCCGGGGCTTCCTACAGGAAGAGCGCGACGGGGTGATTGTCATCCCACTGTACTGGGAGGATCGTACCGGGCTATGGAAGCTGCCCATGGGCGGTGCGTTCGTGCCACATGAAAACGAAGTCAGTGACTATTGCCCAGTTGGAACGCCCGCTCAAGGCACCGCGCAACCTGCCCAGGCGTTGCTGGCCGGCGCTGCGGATGGCGTTGGCGTTTGATCCGAGGCAGCGGCGTATGGGGGCGGCTCGGTTACGTGATGCCTTAGGGGGTGTGTCGTCCTGGTGGTGACATTTTCTCTGTGGGAGCGAGCTTGCTCCCGCTCGGCTCTGTAGGAGCTGGCGAAGCCTGCGATCTTTTGATCTTTCGCTTGAGACTCAAGTGCCAGGGAAAAGATCGCAGCCTCGTTGCACTCGACAGCTCCTACGGGCGCAGTCCAGCGGGGCGGTGCGATGTTTCGCTAAACCCCCTCGCCACGGGTGTTGGTGGTGTAGCGGTTAGCGAGGATCGACGTTATCCAGCACACGGCTGGCCAGCATTGAACTCAGTTCGATCAGTTGCTGGATGCCGAGGGCAATGTGGCGGCGGGGGCCTTCCAGGTCGAAGGCGAGGTTGCTGATCATCGCGTCGGCGGACGCCAGGTTTTCGCTGAGGTTGGCGAGCAGGCATTCGTTGTCGGCGTTTTTTGCCACGGTGAATAGTTGGTCCGGTTTGGATGCATCTTCGGACTTTTCCGGTTTCGGTAGTAGGTAGTAATCCAAGGCGCGCTTTTCTGCTTCGTCTTGTTTCTTCGTTTTGGATTTAGTGGACGCAGAGGTGCGATCTGCTTCGGGAGGATTCGGTGTAACTTTGAACATGGTGCAGCTCCTTTCGTAAGAGGAACCATCACCGTCTGCCGCCAAGCAGATGGGGTGACGGATTACACAAGGTTGGCGGACCGGAACGAAAGGAACCCGGCATCCCCGAAGGGATCCTTGCGCAACCCGCCATAACATAGGAGTGCCAAATGCCAGAGGCATTGCAATCATATTGGGGGCTGTTGCGCCTTTCGTGTACCGGGCCGCCAAGCCCGACCACTGATGGGCAGTGGCAGGGAAACGATAGAACCCATGGGCAAGGCGCACAAGAGGGCGGATTCTGGCGTAGTTGTAGGCAATGGCGCAAGGATTCGTAGCCTGGCGGAAGCGTGGCGGAGGGAGAATAAACAAGCCTTCGTAATGCCCAGGATTCGGGGTGAGGGAGCGTGCTTTCGCTCGGTGGCGCAGCGGTTTTTCTGTAGGAATGCGCCGGCCTTTTTGGGGCTGCTGCGCAGCCCAGCGGGAGCAAGCTCCCTCGCCACGGGATCTGTGTTTTGGATCAGGCCCTGTGGTGTTGGCTCGATCGGCATATAAATGTCAAAGCTTGTCCGGGCTAGAAACCGAGGGCTCTAGAGCCATGCTTTGGTCAGGCCTTTTTTTCCAAGTAAAACTTCAGATATTTTTTGGGTCTTTCTTGAAAGGCTCGAGCTTTGCCGAAGCTGTAGGCGTCATCAAAGTACCTATAAGCCTGCGCGTGGTCTCCCAGCTCAAAATAGACCATTCCCAGGTTAATCAGCGGCCCTGTATCGATATCCGATTCCCGGCCATTCAAGGTCTTTTGTGCCCAGTCTTTAGCAGCCTCGAAATCCCCATTGTCAAAATGCAGGTTGAAAAAAGAACCTGTGACCCAGGCTGACAAAGGTGTCCATTCCAGCTTCGGTTCAGGAAGCAATTCCCAAGCTTTTTGGTACAGGGCTTGAGCTTCATTTTTTTTGTTTTGCTCATCGAGCTCATTACCCGACGCCATGATGCGCATTATTTCGTCTGCCAGCGTCGGGCTTTTATCTGCCAAGTCTTTCATATGACGTTCCTTTACTAGTAAATGGGCTTTTCTGCGGGACCAATAAAATCGCCGGGGTCCCTATATCGATCCGTCAGGAGCGCGCCTTTGGAGCGGTTATGGGAATAATATTCCAGCTCATAATTGTCAGGGTCGCGCATCCATCCCCTCACTTCTTTGGTTTTAGCCCCATGGAAACCGCCTTTGGAGTTCCAGTATTTAACGGCATCCGTTTTATGAGCCATGTCGGCGTCTTTAATGGAATACCATTTCTTGTCGGTGCTCTGGAATCTCATGTTTTTCCCGGTGCCGATTATTTTACCTTCGGCTCTCATCCGCGCGATCACCGCTTTGCCGGTACGGCTGCTCTTCCCAGGGGTTCTGCCTACAGAGTTCAGGCGACAAGATAGACCCAATGGATCGATCCATCCAAAGGGGTTGGGACTGTAGGCGTAAAAATTCAGACCACCGTTCAACCCAATCGGATCCGGCGTGGTAAACCGCCCCACATCCGGATCATAAAACCTGAACGTATTGAAATGCAGCCCGGTTTCCCGGTCCAGGTACTGCCCCTGGAACCGCAGATTCTGCTCTTCGATGTAATACGGCTCGCGCACTTCCTCCAGCGTATTGCCCCACACCCGATACGTCGCCTGCCACACATTGTGTCCGTCGGCTTCGGTGAGTTGTTCCGGCAGGCCGTTGAGGTCGTTGTGGTAGTAGCGGATCTTTTGCAGCGGGCCGCTGCCGTCGACGCGGGCCAGGGGTTCGTAGCCGTCGTCTTCGTAGAGGTACAGGCTGGTTTGCTGGTGGCGGTGTTCCTGCAACAGGCGCAGGCCGTCCCAGGTGAAGCGAGTTTCGCCCAGCGGGTAACCATTGCTGTCGTGTTCGGTTTTTTCGATGCGCCGGCCCAGCGGGTCGTAGGCCATTTTAACGACGCTGCCGTTGTCGTTGCGCACCTCGATCAAGCGGCTTTCGGCGTCGTAGGCGAAGTGCTGCACGCCACGTTTGGCGCTGCGTTTTTCGATCATCCGGCCGAAGGCGTCGTAGCGGTAGCGCTTGTCCTGGTAGGTCAGCAGTTTGTTGTGCACCACCAATCCTACGCCGGGGGCCGGGCCGTCCAGCAGGTTGGCGGCGGCGTCGTAGGTGAAGGTTTCGCGCTGGCCGTGCAGGCTGTCCTGGGTGGCGATGATGCGGCCGGTGGCGTCGTAGTGCAGGAGCTGGCGCTGTTGTGCGGCGGGTTGTTGGTCGAGTTTGCCGATGAGGTTGTCGGCGGGGTCGTACTCGAAGTGTTTTTGCACCGCCGCTGGCAACAGCGAGGGTTGGCTACTGTGACGGCGTTGCCGTGCGCGCAGGCGGCCGCTGCGGTCGTATTCGCTGCGGGTGCTGATCTGCCCTTGGGTGCGCAGCACTTCGCGGTGCAGGCGGTCGCGTTCGAAGTCGCTGATGACCTGGCCGTCGAGGTTGATCTGGTGCAGGTGGCCGCTGCCGTAGTACAGGCGGTTGACCCAGCGACCATCGGGCAGTTGGGTCTGGATCAGGTTGCCGAGTTCGTCGTAGTGGTGTTGCAGGCTGCCGGCGGCGCTGTTTTCGGCGAGCAGCTGGCCGGTGGCATCGTAGGCGAAGCTCAGGGTTTGCGCGTTGCCCTGCAGGTCGGTGAAAGTGACGGCGGTGAGTTGGTCCAGCGGGTCGTAGCGGTATTCGGTGCGGCCGTCGTCGGTGACTTTGGCGATCAGGCGGCCCACGGCGTCGCGTTCCAGGCGATGGACGATGGGGGCCGGCGGTGTTTCGGGAATGAGCGCCAGGCCTGTGCCGTACGGCGCAGGCATCGCCGTCACTGCCGCGACGTTGTCGAGGCGGTCGTAGTCGTAGCGCTTGGCGCTGCCGTCCAGGTCTTGTTGTTCGGTCAACCGATCCCCGATATCCCAGGCAAACCGATAGCTCTCGCCATTCTCATTGGTCAGTGCTTGCAGCCGGCCGAAGCTGTCGTAGGCGAACTGCACCTGCCGGCCTTGGGCGTCTGTGCGTTGGCGGACCTGGCCGCGGCGGTTGTGTTGGTAGAGCGTGGTGTGCCCGGCCGGGTCGGTGTAGCCGGTGAGTAAGCCTGCGGTGTCGCGCTGGTAGTGCTCGGTGCGACCGTCCGGCAATTGGCTGCTGAGCAGGCGCCCCTGGGCGTCGTACCTGAATTGGGTGCGCTCGCCGAGGGCGTCGGTGATGGTGTGCAGGTAACCGCGTGCGTCGTAGCTGAAACGCGTCGGGTAACCCGAGCAATCCACATGTTCCACCAATTGGCCAAACGGGTTCCAGCGCAGCTTTTTGCTCTTGCCGGTGGCGTCGATGATTTCCACGACCTGACCGTGGGCGTCGTAGCGATAGTGGGTGATGTGGCCCAGCGGGTCGGTTTCCGCCGTGCAGTTGCCGCGTTGGTCGTAGCGGTATTTCCAGCTGTGGCCGGCGGCGTCGGTGTCCACCAGCGGCAGGGCCCAGTGTTCGAGCCAGAGGGTGGATTCGCTGCGGCCCAACGGGTCGGTTTCGCTGATCAGGTTGCCGGCGTCGTCGTAGCTGAATGTGTACTGGCCGCCCTGTGGATCGGTAGCGCTGAGCAACTGGCGCTCGTCGTTCCATTCGAACAACCAGGTCTGGCCGAGGTTGTCGCTGAACTGGGTGATCTGGTGCTGGCTGTTCCAGTGCCGGGTGCTGACGCGTTGCAGGCTGTCGCTGATGCGGGTGGTGCCAGCCTTGAGGTCATAGTCGAACTGGTAGGCGTCGCCTTCGTCGGTCCAGTGCCGGACCACGCGCCATTCCTGGTCGTCGATCAGGGCCCATTCGTAGAAGCAATGCAGGCCGCTGGGCAACTGGTGCTCGACCATCCGCTGCCCGGCGTCGTAGCTGAAGCGCCGTTGCACCTGGCCGGTGGCGTCGCGCACTTCGGCGAGGGTGTTCGCCGCGTCGTAGGCGTAGCTGACCAGCACTTCCCGCGATTGGTCGGGGTAGAGGCGTTCGATGTGGGTGACGCATTCGCCTGCGCGGATCAGCTCGACTTGCACCAGGTCGAAGGTGTCGCGCAGCCGCACCAGGCGTCCGGCGTCGTCGTAGTCGAGGTGGATGCGGTTGTCGTTGCGGTCGCCCAGTTGGCTCAGGCGCAGGTGCGAAGGGTTGGCTGGCGAAGGTTGGAACAAGCGGTATAGGCCGTCGTCGCTTTCGATCAGCAATTGCCCGTTCACGTGGCGACGCACGGCCAGGCCTTCGCCGGCACTGAATACCGCGCCGCCCAAGGGGATGGAACCCATGTCGATGGGCCGGCCTTGTTCGTCGGTGTAGACCAGGGTTTCGCCGCCCTCGGGGTGGGGCAGGATTTGCACCTGGACTTCGTAGGCGACGCTCCAGCCGGCGCCGAACAGGCTGTCGTGGCGTTCGTCGCGGCTGTTGTACACGCGCTGCCAGTCAATCGGCAGGATGCCGGGCAAGACGAAATCCAGGTCCTCGTCACCGCCCAATACTTTGGCGCCCGTGGCGGCATGCACCGGGTTCGACGAACCCATGGCGGCGTTGGCGGCCGCGTTCGCCGCACTGCTGGCGGCCATGGACACCGCGCCGCCCACCAGCATGCACGGCAGTTTGCTGAAGAACTTGCCCTTGCCGCCCTTGAGCATCAGCAGCGCGGTGACTGCAAGGCCCACGCCCGGGGTCTTGCCGCTGCGGATCTCGCGCACCACCACCGAACCGCCGCCAATGGTCACGTCAGGAGAAATCAGCCCGGCCGACACCACGGTCGCATCGCAGGTGCTGCGGTCGCCGCTGCGCACGGCGGGCTGGCCGTTGATGGTGACTTTGTCCGAACCTTCGGCCATGAACTGCGGTGGCATGGGTGGGTGCTTGGTGCAGATCACCAAGTCTTCCGGCTTGGGCACGGCGCCGGGAGCTGGCGTTGCGACGGTGGGGCGCCACATCTGTGAGAAGAATTCCCCGGCCATGTCCAGGTAGCTGGGTTCTTCTTCCGGCTCGGGCATGTCCAGTTCGGTGCCGGCCGGCGCGACATGGGAAACCACAGCGCCAGCGGCGCGGGCCGAGGGGATGTTGTTGGTGACGGTGTCCTTGGATCCGGTGAGGATGTTGGCCTGCACCGTGGGCGGAAAGAGGGCGTTGCCGATGCCCTCGCATAAATTGCTCAGGCCTTTGTCGGCCCCGGTCTTGCTCATGGCCAGGCCGACAACGGTGCCCACCACCAGGCCCAGGACGAAGCAACCCAGGCCGCCAGTGGCGACGGTGATGCCCGTGGCCGCGACCACGGCGGCGGTCGCCAGGGCGGTGATCGCGATGTTGGCCGCCACCTCCAATACGCCGCCGAGGATGTCGGCCATCATTGAAGTGTGGTTGAGTGCATCGCCCAGGCGGGCCGCCCAGAGCGCGTCAGACATGCCGAATACTCATGCAAGCGGCTGCGCGCCTACGTGATGCGAGGCCTTCCATTGGCTATTTTTCCTGGTCGGTTACGGCATGCTCATCAAGGCCATTCTCAGGCGCTTGATCAGTTTCGGGGTCTTGAGGCAATCGGCCGGGCGTTTGTTGCCCAGGGCGGGCACGGTCTGTTCCAGCCACCATAAGCCTTCCTTGAGCCCTCTTTTGCCGTAGAGCACCACGGCCATGTCGAGGTGGTCGTTCATGGCCTTGGCCAGCGTGCGGGCGTTGTCGTCGAGGTAGTCCTCTTCGTACAGCTGCACGAACGTCTGCCAATCGGCGTCACCAACGTATTCGTCTTCCAGTCCCATTTTAAAAACCTGCAAAGGAAATCAAGTTGCTGCCGGTCGGGTTTCGCGCCGACGGTGCCAGGATCCCATCATAGCCATTAGCCTTGGCCCAGGCGCCGATTTGATGGGTCTGGGTGTATTTGTTGCCGGTAATGCTCTTGAGGGAAACCCCCAATTGCTTGCGAACATCGGCCCGGGTCAGGTCCAGGACGTTGTTGAGCTGCACTTTCTTGCTCACCAGCACCCGTGTGGACAGGTCCACGCCCCAGTGATTGACTTCGCCCATGGCGGTCTTGCGTGAGTTGGCGCCATAGACGCCACCCAGGCCGGGGGCGGTGTAACGGTGTCTGGAGGCGACGTTCCACTTGTGCGCTGTCCACGTCGTGCTGATCCGCCCTGGCTCTTCAAAGCGATACACCGTTCGGTTGACCTTGCGCCCCTTGGGCGGCGTCGAGCATTTCATCAACCCGAAGGGGTCGATCCAACTCACCGGGTTCGGCGCGTACTGGTAGAGGTTCAGCCCACCGGCCAAACCGATCGGGTCCGGTGTGGTGAAGCGGCCGATGTCCGGGTCGTAGAAACGCAGGGTGTTGTAGTGCAGCCCGGTTTCGCGGTCCAGGTATTGGCCTTGGAAGCGCAGGTTCTGCTCTTCGATGTAATACGGTTCGCGCAACTCTTCGGCCGTGTTGCCCCACACTTGGTAACGAGCTCGCCAGAGTGTGTGGCCGTCGGCTTCCGAGAGCTGTTCGGGCAGGCCGTTGAAGTCGTTGTGGTAGTAGCGGACCTTCTGTTGCTCGCCCAGGCCGTCGACCCTCGCCAGGGGTTCGTGGCTGTCGTCGGCGTAGATGTAGAGGCTGGTCTGGCTGTCGCGGTGTTCCTGCAAAAGTTGCAGCGCATCCCAGGTGAAACGGGTGCGGTTGAGCAGCGTGGCGTGGCGGTCGTACTCGGCTTTTTCGATGCGTCGACCCAACGGGTCATAAGTCATTTTTACGACCGAGCCGTTATCGTTGCGCACTTCCACCAGGCGCTGTTCAGCATCGTAGCGAAAACGCTGGACGCCACGGCGGGCGCTGCGTTTTTCCACCATGCGACCGAAACCGTCATAGCGGTAGCGCTTGTCCTGGTAGGTCAACAAGCGGTTATGCGCGACCTGGCCTGTGCCCAGCCCGTCCAGCAGGTTGGCGGCCGGGTCATAGGCGAAGCTTTCACGCTGGCCTTGAAGGTTGTCCTGGCTGGCGAGAATGCGGCCGGTGGCGTCATAGTGCAGCAATTGGCGATGGGACGCTTCGGGCTGGCTGTCGAAGCGCTCCACCCGCTGATCGCTGGCGTCATAGCCAAACAGCGATTGCGCCACAGGCGGCAGCAGCGTGGATTGACCCTGTTGCCGGCGCTGGCGGGCCCGCAGGCGGCCACTGCGGTCGTATTCGCTGCGGGTGCTCAGGCGCCCCTGGGTGCGCAGCACTTCGCGGTGCAGGCGGTCGCGCTCGAAATCGCTGATGACCTGGCCGTCGAGGTTGATCTGGTGCAGGTGACCGCTGCCGTAGTGCAGGCGGTTCAGCCAACGACCGTCGGGAAGCAGCGTCTGGGTCAGGTTGCCCAGTTCGTCATAGCGATGTTCGAGGTTCCCCGCCCAGCCTTGCTCGGTAATCAATTGCCCCAGGGCGTCGTAACGCAAGCCCAGGCTTTGTACTTCACCGGTCTGGCTGGTGAAGGTGATCGCGTTGACCTGGTCGAGCGCGTCATAGCGGTACTCGGTGCGCCCGTCTGCGGTGACTTTCGCCACCAGCCGCCCCATCGCATCGCGCTCCAGTTCATGGATGATGGGGGCTTGTGGCGAGAGGTCCAGCTCGGTGCTGCCGGGCACCGCGAGCGCTTCCACGCGGGTGACGTTGTCCAGCGGGTCGTAGGCGTAGCGCTTGAGGCTGCCGTCCAGGCTGTGTTGGGCGGTCAAGCGGTCGGCGGCGTCCCAGGCAAACCGGTAGTGCTCACCGTTTTCGTTGGTCAGGGCCAGCAGGCGCCCGTAGTTGTCGTAGCTCAGCTCCACCCGACGGCCATGGGCGTCGGTGCGCACCCGCAGTTGACCGGTTAGGGTGTGTTGGAAATTTGTCGTGTGCCCGGCCGGGTCGCTATAGCCGATCAACTGTCCGCTTGCGTCACGCTGATAATGCTCGGTGCGCCCGTCCGGCAGTTGCTTGCTCAGCAGTCGCCCCTGGTCGTCGTAGCTGAAAAGCGTCCGCTCTCCCAGTGCGTCGGTGCTGCTGAGCAACAGCCCGCGTTCGCAATAGCTCAGCCGTGTGGTGTAACCGGAGCAATCGGTGTGTTCGCTCAGTTGCCCAAGCGCCGTCCAGCGCATGGTCTTGCTTTTGTCGGTGGCGTCGATGACCTCCACCACTTGGCCGTGGGCGTCGTGGCGATAGCGGGTGACGTGGCCCAGCGGGTCGGTTTCGCGGATGCGGTTGCCCCGCGCGTCATAGCGGTACTGCCAGGTATTTCCCGCGGCGTCGGTTTCAGCCAGGGGCAGGGCCCAGTGTTCGAGCCACAGGGTTGACTCACTGCGCCCTAGCGGGTCGCGGGTTTCGCAGAGGTTGCCCGCTTCGTCATAGCTGAACTGATGTTGTCCGCCGTTGGGGTCGGTGGCCCCTAGCAACTGGCTTTCGTCGTTCCACTGGAAGGTCCAGGTGCGATCCAGCGCGTCGGTGGCTTCGATGATCTGATAGCGGCTATCCCAGCGACGGGTGCTGATGCGCTGCAAGCCGTCGGTGATGCGCGTGGTCCCGGCGGCCAGGTCGTAATCGAAGGTGTAGGCGTCGCCCGCGTCGGTCCAGTGGCGAACCACGCGCCAATCCAGGTTTTCAACCAACGCCCATTCATAGAAACAGCGAAGCCCGGTAGGCAGTTGGTGTTCCACCATTCGCCGCCCGGCGTCGTAGGCGTAGCGACGTTTTACCTGATCGTTGGACTGACGGACCTGCGCCAGATCGCCCTGGCCGTCGTAGCCATAGTGCATCAGCACTTCCCGGCGTTGATCGGCATATTGGCGGTCGATCCGGCTGACTCGTTGTGGCCAGCGCTCGTCATACGCCAGTGCGATGCGGGTCAGGTCGAAGGTGTCACGCAGTTGCGCCAGGCGTCCGTTGTCGTCGTAGTCCAGGTAGATACGGTTGTCGTTGCGGTCACCCAGTTGGTTCAGGCGCAGCAGCGCTGCATTGGCTGGCGTGGGCTCGAACAAGCGGTACAGTCCGTCCGCGCTCTCTATCAGCAGCTCGCCGTTGGCATGCCGTCGCACGCTGAGGCCTTCACCGGCACTGAACACGGCGCCGCCCAACGGGATGGAACCCATGTCGATGCGTCGGCCCTGTTCGTCGCTATAAACCAGGGTTTCGCCGCCGTCTGGATGGGGCAGGATTTCGACGCGTACCTCATAGGGCACGCTCCAACCGGCACCGAACAACCCGTCGCGGCGTTCGTCGCGGCTGTTGTAGAAGCGTTGCCAGTCGATCGGCAAGATGCCGGGCAGGACGAAGTCCATCTCCTCGACATCGCCCAACACTTTGGCCCCGGTGGCGGCGTGCACGGGGTTCGAGGAGCCCATCGCGGCGTTGGCCGCGGCGCCCATCGCGCTACTGACCGCCATCGACGCCGCACCGCCGACCAACATGCACGGCAGGTTACTGAGGAATTTACCCTTGCCGCCCTTTAGCATCAGCAGCGCCGTGACCGCCAGCCCGACGCCCGGGGTCTTGCCGCTGCGGATCTCGCGCACCACCACCGAACCGCCGCCAATGGTCACGTCAGGTGAAATCAGCCCGGCCGACACCACGGTCGCATCGCAGGTGCTGCGGTCGCCGCTGCGCACGGCGGGCTGGCCGTTGATGGTGACTTTGTCCGAGCCTTCGGCCAGGAACTGCGGCGGCATTGGCGGGTGTTTCATGCAGGTGATCATGTCCAGCGGCTTGGGCACGGCACCGGGCGCGGGCACGGCGACGGTGGGACGCCACATCTGCGAGAAGAAATTCTCGGCCATGTCCAGGTAGCTGGGTTCGGCTTCGGGTGCTTCAAGTTCGGTGCCGGCCGGCGCGACATGGGACTCGATCGCCCCGGCGGCGCGGGCGGCAGGGATGTTGTTGGTCAAGGTGTTGGTGGAGCCGGTGAGGATGTTGGCCTGCACCGTGGGCGGGAAGAGGGCGTTGCCGATGCCCTCGCAGATATCGCTTAACCCCTTGTCGGCCCCGGTCTTGCTCATGGCAAGGCCCACCACGGCGCCCACCACCGCGCCGAGCAGGAAGCAACCCAAGCCGCCAGTGGCAACGGTAATGCCCGTGGCGGCTACCACGGCAGCCGTCGCCACCGCGGTGATCGCAATGTTCGCGGCCACTTCCAGGACGCCACCGAGGATATCGGCCATCATCGAGGTGTGGTTCAGTGCATCGCCTAGTCGAGCAGCCCAAAGTGCGTCAGACATGCAAGGTGCTCATCAAGCCAAGACGTCGAACAGCAGCGACCCCTTGATCGTCGCCCAATGCGCGGCTTCGGCATCGCCCAGTTTCTCGGCTTTCACATAGCTCAGGGCAAGCATTTTGCGGGTCCCGGGCAGTACCAGGGCCAGTTGGAACTGGAAGACTTTTTCATTGCCTTTGTTGAACTGGCTGCGCAGTTCGATGGCTTCGACTTCCTGGTTGGCGCCCACGCGCACGGTGGCGCCCGGTTGGCAGCGCAGGTCCTGGACCTGTTTTTCCAGGCGCTTGAGCTGGTCGTCGAGGTTGCTTTGCAGGGTCTCGCCGTCGGCCAGCAAGCTGCGGCTGACGATCAGGGACGTGCCCAGTTCGGGGAACTTGAGGATGTTGATTGTCGCGTCCAGCAATTGGCTGGGCGGCAACTGGAGCTGGAATTCATTGAGGCGATAAGTCATGGCGCATAAATCTCGAGGTTAGCCCTTGGGCGACGGGAACGCGGCGTTGATGTTGGCATCGATGCTGGCCTTGACGCCCTGGCCGTCCGGCGTGGCACCGGGGCCGCCACCATTGTTCAGGTGCAGCACGCCGCCGGTGTTGAACTCGGCATCGCCGCTGGCGTAGAAGCTGATCTGTACGCCGGTCAGGTTGATCTGGCCGCTGGCGTTGAGCTCCAGGATGCTTTCGCCGCACACCAGGCGCAGGTTTTCGCCCACTTCAATCACATAGCTCTGGCTGATGCTGTCGGTCTTGCGCTGGCCGACGCAGAGGATGTCCTCCTGCTTGACGATGCGCAGGCGGTTGTTGCCGATGGTCACCGTCTCGTTGTGGCCTATGCTCTTGTTGCGGTCATGGCCCACCGAGTGGCTTTCATCCACCTCGACCACGATGTCCTGGTTGCGCTCGGCATGGATGTACAGCTGCTCGGCACCTTTCTTGTCTTCCATGCGGATTTCGTTGAAATTCGCTGGCGTGCCGCCCTTGCTCGAACGGCTTTTCATGCCGCTCTGGGTGGCATTGGCAGGCAAGTCATAGGGCACGGTCTGTTCGGCGTTGTAGACGCGACCGGTGATGATCGGCCGGTCCGGGTCGCCTTCGAGGAAACTGACGATCACTTCCTGGCCAATGCGCGGGATCTGCATCGAGCCCCAATTCTTGCCGGCCCATGCCTGCGACACGCGAATCCAGCACGAGCTGTTTTCGTTGGACTGGTCGTGCCGATCCCAATAGAAGTGCACCTTCACCCGGCCGAACTGATCGGTCCAGATTTCCTCGCCCTTGGGGCCCACCACCAACGCTGTCTGCGGGCCCTTGACGATAGGGCGATGGGTGATGGGCAGTGGCCGATAGCTTTGCTGGGCGTCGATGCAGGTCAGGCTGCTTTCGAACTGCGCGGCCGGCGCGCCGCCACCGGTTTCGCCGCTTTCCTGGGAGAGGTAGTAGCGGGCGCCGACGATCAGGTATTCGCGGTTCTGGTCCTGGCGGCTGAAGCCGGTGAGGCTGAACAGATGCCCCGAGCCCAGGCCCCGGGCGTTACCGGCCAGCTCGACCTGTTCGTGCTGGGTCTGCAAGGCTTCGATGCGGGTGCGGGCATAGTGTTCGCCGTCCTGGCTCTGCACGTAGGTGCCGGGGTAGTCGTATAGCGGATAGTCGCCGGCCGTGTGTGGGCGGGGCATGGCCGAGCGTACGTCGATGCGTGCGCTGGGGCGTTGGAAGTCGTAGTCGTTGAGCTCCAGCGAGCCGGGCTGGACTTCCTGGGCCAGGTGCCAGTCGTGGATGTGGTCACGCTCGCGCTGCTGCTCGTTCTTGGGGTAGTAGGGCACCGAGCCGTAGCCGGGGGCCGTGGTGTGGGCGCCATAGGCATCGGCCAGCACCAGCACATGGCGGCCCTGCTCATGGCGGAAGAAGTAGTAGATCCCTTCCTGTTCCATCAGGCGACTGACGAAATCGAAGCTGGTCTCGCGATACTGCACGCAGTATTCCCACTCGCGATAAGGCCTGCTCAGGGCGTCTTCGAAATCGGAAAAGCCCAGGTCGCGGAACACCTGCTTGATGATCTGCGGAATGGTCAGGTTCTGGAAAATCCGGCAATCGGAGGTGCGGGTCAGCAGCCAGAACCACGGGCGCAGGGTGGCCTGGTAGCTGGCGAACTGGCCCTGGTCGACGTTCTGACTGCAACGGGCGACGATGCCATGGAAGTAGCGTTCGCCACCGCCATCGAGCTGCAGGCTCACGCACATGGGCTTGCCGAGCAGCTGGTTGAGGTCGATGGCATTGTCCAGTGAGTGCAACTGCAACTCGTAGTTGAACAGCCGCCCCAATTCTTCGCCGCCGCCCATGTCCTTGAGCAGCAGTACCTCAGGTCCCAGGGGGCTGGTGATCTTGGCCAGGCGTGAGGCTTGGTTGAATAACATCGAGGGTCTCGTGCAGGTTGTAGTAACTGGCGGAGCTGAATACCCACTGTGGGAGCGAGCTTGCTCGCGATGGCGGTGTGTCAGTCAACATGGATGTTGAATGTGACTGCGCTATCGCGAGCAAGCTCGCTCCCACAGGGTTTTACAGTGTTCCTTACCGTCAAGCCGCGTCGCTGAAGTCGTACTGCAATTCGTTGTCCACGGCGCTGATCCGCACCCCGGCCAAGGCCTTGCCTTCGAGCATGCGGGTCAGGAACTCGCGGCTCATGTCCGGCAGCAGGCTGTTGGTCAGGATGGTGTCGATCATGCGCCCGCCGCTTTCGGTTTCGGTGCAGCGCGAGACGATCAGGTCGATCACCGCGTCGTCGTAGTCGAAGGCGACTTTGTGGGTGCTCTCCACGCGCTTCTTGATGCGGTTGAGTTGCAGGCGGGTGATGGCCTTGAGCATCTCGTCGCTGAGCGGGTAGTACGGGATCGTCACCAGGCGGCCCAGCAGCGCCGGCGGGAAAATCTCCAGCAGCGGCTGGCGCAGGGCCTTGGCGATGTCTTCCGGCTCGGGCACGTTCTGCGGGTCTTTGCAGACCTGGGCAATCAACTCGGTGCCGGCGTTGGTGGTCAGCAGGATCAAGGTGTTCTTGAAGTCGATCACCCGGCCTTCGCCGTCCTCCATCACGCCTTTGTCGAACACCTGGAAGAAGATCTCATGCACGTCCGGGTGAGCCTTTTCCACCTCGTCCAGCAACACCACGCTGTACGGTTTGCGCCGCACGGCTTCGGTCAGCACGCCGCCTTCGCCGTAGCCGATGTAGCCCGGCGGTGCGCCCTTGAGGGTCGACACGGTGTGGGCTTCCTGGAACTCGCTCATGTTGATGGTGATGACGTTCTGCTCGCCGCCGTACATGGCTTCGGCCAGGGCCAGGGCGGTTTCGGTCTTGCCCACGCCGGAGGTGCCGGCGAGCATGAACACGCCAATCGGCTTGCTTGGATTGTCGAGGCCGGCGCGGGAGGTCTGGATGCGCTTGGCGATCATCTGCAAGGCATGGTCCTGGCCGATGATGCGTTTTTTCAGGTGCTGGTCGAGGTTGAGCACGGTTTCCAGTTCGTTGCGGGCCATGCGGCCCACCGGGATACCGGTCCAGTCGGCGACCACCGAGGCCACGGCCTGGTAATCCACGGTGGGCAGGATCAGCGGGGTTTCGCCTTGCAGGGCGGTCAGGCGCTGTTGCAGGTCCACCAGTTTCTCGCGCAGTTCATGGCTGGTTTCGCTGCCATCCTCGCTGTCCACCACGCCAACGCGTTCGCGCAAGGTGGCGCGGGTAGCGAGCAGTTCGTCCACCAGGGTTTTCTCTTCGGCCCAGCGACCTTCCAGTTCGGCCAGGCGTTCGCGCTCGGCGCTCAGCAGGTTTTCGCTCTGGGTCTGGCGAGTGCCGATGACCACGCCAATCGCGTGTTCGCGGGCGATGATTTGCAGCTCGGTTTCCAGTGCTTCGATGCGCCGACGGCTGTCATCCACTTCGGCCGGCACGGCGTGCAGGCTGATGGCGACGCGGGCGCAAGCGGTGTCCAGCAGGCTCACGGATTTGTCCGGCAGCTGGCGCGCGGGAATGTAGCGGTGTGACAGCTTGACCGAGGCTTCCAGGGCTTCGTCGAGGATCTGCACCTGGTGGTGTTTTTCCATGGTCGAAGCCACGCCGCGCATCATCAGCAGGGCCTTGTCTTCCGACGGCTCGGCCACTTGTACCACTTGGAAACGCCGGGTCAGGGCCGGGTCTTTTTCGATGTGCTTCTTGTACTCGGCCCAGGTGGTGGCAGCCACGGTACGCAAGGTGCCGCGGGCCAACGCCGGCTTGAGCAGGTTGGCCGCATCGCCCGTGCCGGCGGCGCCACCGGCTCCCACCAGGGTGTGGGCTTCGTCGATGAACAGGATGATCGGCTTGGGCGAGGCCTGGACGTCTTCGATGACCTGGCGCAGGCGCTGTTCGAATTCGCCTTTCATACTCGCGCCGGCCTGCAACAAGCCAACGTCGAGGCTGCGCAGTTCCACGTCCTTGAGGGCCGGCGGTACGTCGCCGGCGACAATGCGCAGGGCAAAGCCTTCGACCACGGCGGTCTTGCCCACGCCGGCTTCACCGGTGAGGATCGGGTTGTTCTGCCGGCGGCGCATGAGGATGTCCACCAGTTGGCGGATCTCTTCGTCACGGCCGACGATGGGGTCGAGCTTGCCGCTGCGGGCCTGCTCGGTGAGGTCGACGGTAAAGCGCTTGAGGGCTTCCTGCTTGCCCATGGCGCTGGGGGCCATGGCGCCGCTGGCTTCGCCCGGCACGGCGCCGGCGTTGAAACCGTCGCTGGCGGTCAGGGCGTTTTCCGGCGAGTCGCCGACGTATTCGTCAAACCGTTCGCTCAGGGCTTCGACCTTGACCTTGTCGAACTCCGACGACAGGCCCAGCAGCGCGTGGCGCAGGCTCGGCGTCTTGAGGATGCCCAGCACCAGGTAACCGGTGCGCACCTGGCTTTCGCCGAACATCAGGCTGCCGTAGACCCAGCCGCGTTCCACGGCTTCTTCCACGTGGGACGACAGGTCGGTGATGGACGTCGAACCCCGAGGCAGGCGATCCAGGGCTTCGGTCAGGTCACGGGCCAGGCGCGCCGGCTCGATGTTGAACTGGCGGATGATGCGGTGCAGGTCCGAGTCCTGCAGTTGCAGCAACTGGTGAAACCAGTGGACCAGTTCCACATAAGGGTTACCGCGCAACTTGCAGAACACGGTGGCGGCTTCGATGGCTTTGTAGGCCACGCTGTTGAGTTTGCCGAACAACGCGGCGCGACTGATTTCACCCATGCTCATGGCTCCTTGAGGTCTGTGAGGTGTTGGCCTGTTCGGCGTAATGCCTGGCCAGTATTAGATCGTTGGCATCTGTTTCGGGGCGGCCCAGCCAGGTGTTGAAGCCCAGGCGGAAGCGACCGTTGAGTTGTAGCGCCGGGACTTCGGGCTGCTCCAGGACCAGGTTCAGGTCCCAGTCCAGTTCATGGCCCAGGTACTCGGCGACCCAGGCCACCAGTTCGTTGAACGGTTGGCTGCCGGGCAGCATGCCCATGTAGTCAACGAGCTTGAGTGGCCCCAGGCGAATGCGGAACTTGTGCTGGCGATCCCACACGAAGCGACCCAGGCAGAAGTCCACGCCCAATTGATGAGCACTGACCCCGACGCGGCTGCGCTCGGGCAGTTCCAGCCATTGGCCGACGTATTCTTCGATCTCCACCGGCAGGCCGAAGTACTCGTTGAGGATCGCTTTCAAACCGTCGGGGTAGCGGGTTTGCGCCGACAGGTGGCCGCTGTAGTGCAGCTTCGCCGTGTCGGGGATCAGCCCCTGGTTGAGCAGGCTCGGCATGCCCCGGCCACTCAGTGCCGCCAGGCGCGCCGACCAATAGTCATCGTCCGGGCGATCATGGCTGACCGTTGGCCGCGCTTCGGCCCAGGCCCGATAAAACAGGCTGAGCAGGCGATGGTGGAACACATCGAGGAAGCGCTTGCTGGTGCTGTCGGCGTTGTTGCGCTGGCGTTCGCGCACGTATTCGGTGATGTGCAGCGGCATCGGGCCGTTGGGCCCGCCGAGGCCGAAGAAAAATTGCTCCAGGCGTGCCGGCGCACCGTCGCTGCCCGGTTGCACCGAGGCGAGGGTGGCTGGCGCGAAAGTGCATTCGGCCTGTTGCCCGAGACGCAGCGGGTCGTCGGCCAGGCGCAGGGAATGGCCCAGGCGCGGCAGCTCGGGGGACTCGCACTCGATGCGCCGCAACGCCTGGAAGAAATCGTATTCCCAGGGTTCCTGGTGCATCGCCTCCAGGGTACTCACAGGGTCGGACGACGTCCGGGCTTGGCTTTCCATCGCATGATCTCGCCGCGTTCGGTGGTACGGATCACCGTCTCGGTAAAACTGTTGATCGACACGTAGCGTGCCAGGAAGCGCTCGAACACGGCGCCGAGCAGGAACACCCCGGTGCCGCGAAACGCGTTTTCATCAAATTCCAGGGTGATCTCCAGGCCACGACCGAACACGATCGGGCCGGGCATCGGCAAGCGCCGGGTGCAGGCCTTGCTGCTGACTTCGCGCAGGCCTTCGATCTGCAATTGCAGCGCCGCGTCGTTGCTGTCGCCGTACAGGCGCAGCAGTTCACGCAGGGCGGCCGCGCCTTGGCCTTGTTCGCTCAACGACAAGTAGTTCAGCGACAACTGGCTGATCAGTCGCCAGGCCTTGGCGTCGTGGGCATGGCTGGCCCGTGGGCGACTGGGACCTGCCACGCAGCGAACCGCGCCAACCGGCGCACTGTCGGCCAGGGTGAAGTCGGTCTTGCCGCTGCCCACGCTCATGAACAGCGGCAGGTCGCGGTTGGTACACAGCGCGGTCACGCCCAGTTGGCGCAGGTCGTGGCGATAGGGCGCTTGCTGGCTGTCCACCAGGCTGACGAAGGTTTCGCTGCCGATGTAGGTCGAGCGCGGGCCGTTGCGCCGTTGATCGCTGGACAGCACGCGCGGTTCGCGCCGCACCGTGTAGTAGGCCTGGTCGCGGCCATAACGGGACGGATCGCGCACCGCGTAGAACGGCAAAAACGGCTGCTCCGGCCCGGTGCCGTGGCCGGTGAGGCCGCTCAGCGAATGCACTTCGAAATCCATCGGCCGGGTACGGTCGGCGATCACGTGGTGCTCGTTGACCCGATCCGACAAGTGAATGCGATCCAGCCGTTTGGGAAACAGGTTGATGGCCGGGGTGCAGAACGGCAGGAACTGCGAAGCGCCGACGCTGCCTTCCAGGCTCGGGTCGTGACGGTCGAACAGCACGATCAGCTCCAGCTCCTGGCCGTCGCAACGCTTGACCGCACGGCTCAACTGGGTGAAGTCGACGAACAGGAAACGGTGGGGCAGGGCGAAGTATTCCTGCAACAGGCGATAGCCCTGGAAGGCGCGCGGCACCACCGGCAGCGCGGCGTCGGCATCGTCGAAACCGCGTGAGCGCAACGCATCCTGGGGCAGCCGTTCCACCCAGTCACCGCCGGGCTTGCGGGCGAACACCGCGCAGGCATTGCCCAGCAGTTGTTCGTAGAGGCGGAAGGGCTGTTCGTCGGCGCCACTCAAGTACAGCGGCAGGTTGTCCAGGGCCAGGCTGTTGAACGGCAGTTCGGCGCCGGTGCGCAGTGTGATGCGCAGCCCGGCCTTGGCTTTCGGTTCGCTGGCGGCCAGGCGCCCGAGCACCGCGGAGGGGTTGCCGAAGTATTCGGCCTGGCTGACCTGCAACGGCCACAACGTCACCGCGTGGGCGGTGCGGTACTCGCAGCAGGTCTGGGTTTCACGCCCCAGGGCAGCCCGCAGGACGGTATCGCGCGGCAGCGGGAAACCACTGCTCAGCGAGCCTTCGTCCGGGTCGGCCTGCAGTTGCACCACGGTCATCGACGGCGTCGGCGCCAGGTAATGCGGGTAGGCGATTTCCAGCAGGTTGTGGGTGAAGGTCGGGTATTCGGCGTCGAGCTTGAGCTGCACCCGCGCCGTCAGGTAGGCAAAGCCTTCCAGCAGGCGCTCGACATACGGGTCGGCGCAGTCCATGCCGGACAAGCTCAGCCGACTGGCGATCTTGGGGTATTCCTTGGCGAACTCCGCCGCGCTTTCGCGCACGTGGTGCAGTTCCTGGTTGTACAGCTCCAGCAGGCGTGGGTTCATGAGCGTCTCCGCTGGTCGGCGTTGACCACGCGCACATGGCCGGTTTCCAGGTCCAGGTCGGTTTGCAGCATCAGGCGCAGCGGCACGGGCTGGGCCCAGAGATCGCCTTCGATCTCGAAACTCAACGCGTTGTGGTTCATCTCGGCTGTCGCCCGGGCCCGCACCCGCAGGGTGTGGCGCAGGATGCGCGGTTCGAAGGTGGCAATGGCCTGGTGGATCAAGGTTTCCAGGGCCGAGACATCGACGTTCGACGCGCTGTTGCCGGCCAGTGCCGGCAGGCCGAAATTCACCACCGAGGTGCCCGCCGGGGTATGCAGCGTGGCGTCCGCGTCGAGCAACGAGGTGGTGTTGAGCAGCCACGCCAGGTCACGCAGCACCGAGGCTTTCAATTGGGTCAGGGAGAGCACGCGCTTGTCGGCGCTTTCCTTGGGGTTGGTCGGATCGTCGTCGGTCAACCGGTCCAATAGGGACGGTTGCAGGCGATCGCGCGTGGCGATTTCGGTTACCACCGAAAGAGCGCCGTATACATTTTTTGATCCCATTGGCCAGGGCCGCAGGAGGCGAACTGGCTCACATCCGAGACCTCCAATGTTTCCTTGACCAGGCGTACTGCTTGAATTTTGGTCAAGCAATCGCGACTGGGAGCGGGCATTTGTTCGCTGCGTTCGACCAAGAAAATCGGCACTTGGTTGAAAGTCTCCACACGCAGTTGCTTGTCCGGACCCAGGCTGAACTGGCAAGGCCATTCCATATCGAGCGTCAGGTGGCCCTGGTCAGGTTTTACGAGCGTACAGCGGCCTTGAACGTCGATCAGACTCACCGGATGTCCGACGAAAACTGCTTGAGTCGGGGCTGCCGGAGCGACTGTTTCCTGCCCAGCGCACGCGCTTAGACTGACGAGGCTTGCCGCCAGCGCCGAAAGAAACAAAGGGCTGCGCATCACGAAAGCTCCCAGAACCAGATGGCCTTGGATCTTGAGAACAGATCACCGCTCTTGGTCAGGCCACGGTTCCACAGGTCGATGTGATCGCCAGTAGGTCGGCCGGCAGTGTCGCTATTTTGTTGGTAGCAGTCCTTGAAGAAGATGATCCCGGTCTTGCCCATCAGTGTTGTGCGGTCTGCCACGCTGGTGGTGTAGACCTTCGGCGGGCCGAGGCGGTTCTTCTTCCATAGCCAGTTGGCCAATGACTCCGCGCCGCGGGCATGTCCATGGGCGCATTTGGGATCCAGCGTATAAGTCGAAGTGTTGACCGGAAAGGTCTTTTCCCCGCACAAGGCGATGCTCATACGAATGGCGCACTGGTTGATATAGGGACCGTCGCAAACCGGACTGGCGGAGGGGTAGGGCGGATAGCTGTTCCACAAATTGACAAACGAAGGCTTGGCCATGACTCAGATACCACGTAGGAAAGAATTGGATTCGAGCAAGCACCAAACACCCCCGGCGCGTGGCACCGGGGGCGTGTTCGATTACACCTTGACGTTCTGACGGATGTTCCAGCCGAACTTGACCGGACCGCCTTCCTTGGTGCCGTCGGCTTTCTGTGGCTGGTAGTCCACCAGCACCTTGGCGAAGTTCAGGGTGACGTTTTCGGTCAGGCGATCATCGCCGCCCGAGCCGCCGGTGCTCAGGGACGTGACCAGCACTTCTTCCAGGTTGATGATCATGTACTCGACCTGGCTTTCACCACCGGCCTTGCGCACGGTCAGCTTGACCTTGTCGATGTGCTTGCCGCTGGCGCAGTGCATCATCAGGTTCGGCGACGCCTTGTCGACGTACTTGGTCAGGGACAGGTCCTGGACGTTGACCTTGCCCGCACCACCGCCGCTGCCCACGTGCATGTTGCCGGACTGGGACATGCCCCAGCTCCAGTTCAGGACATCGATCTCGTCCTTGTGGGCCTTGTCCATGGACTCGCCCTTGATGTCGCCGATCTTGATGAAAATATCAACAGCCATGTTTTCTCCCTGTGTGGTCTCTACCACATTGTTTGGTTGACGCTGACCTTGCGAAATTATGTGTGCCGAACGGACCCAATGATCTCCAACCCACTGAAGATCCCCTGTGGGAGCGAGCTTGCTCGCGATAGCAGAGTGTCAGACGTACGCATGACAACTGATCCACCGCCATCGCGAGCAAGCTCGCTCCCACATTGGCCTTGCACCGTTCAGTAAATTTTTACGCGCCCTTGGCCGACGGCAGTTTCGATACCAGGCGCAGCGACACGGTCAGCCCTTCGAGCTGGTAGTGCGGGCGCAGGTAGAACTTGGAGTTGTAGTACCCCGGGTTGCCTTCGACTTCTTCGACGATCACTTCGGCTGCGGCCAACGGGTGCTGGGCCTTGGTGGTCTCGGTGGAGTGCGCCGGGTCACCGTCGACGTAGTTGAGGATCCAGTCCTGCAACCAGCGCTGCATCTCGTCCTTCTCTTTGAAGGAACCGATCTTGTCGCGCACGATGCACTTGAGGTAGTGAGCGAAACGGCAAGTGGCGAACAGGTACGGCAGGCGCGCGGCCAGGTTGGCGTTGGCGGTGGCGTCCGGGTCGTCGTATTCGGCCGGTTTCTGCAGCGACTGGGCGCCGATGAACGCGGCGAAGTCAGTGTTTTTCTTGTGCAACAGCGGCATGAAACCGTTCTTCGCCAGTTCCGCTTCACGGCGGTCCGAGATGGCGATTTCGGTTGGGCACTTCATGTCCACGCCACCGTCGTCGGTCGGGAAGGTGTGGGCTGGCAGGTTTTCCACTTCGCCGCCGGATTCCACGCCACGGATGCGCGAGCACCAGCCGAAGTGTTTGAACGAACGGTTGATGTTCACCGCCATCGCGTAGGCGGCGTTGGCCCAGGTGTACTTGGAGCTGTCGGCACCGTCGGTGTTTTCTTCGAAGGCGAAGGCTTCCACCGGGTCGGTCTTGGCGCCGTACGGCAGGCGCGCCAGGAAGCGTGGCATGGTCAGGCCGATGTAGCGCGAGTCTTCCGATTCACGCAGCGAGCGCCAGCCGGCGTATTCCGGGGTGGTGAAGATTTTGGTCAAGTCGCGCGGGTTCGACAGTTCCTGCCACGAGCCCATGCCCATCACGGTCGGCGATGCCGCAGCGATGAACGGCGAGTGCATGGCCGCGCAGACTTTCGACAGTTCGCCCAGCAGCTCGACATCCGGTGGCGACTGGTCGAAGTAGTAGTCGCCCACCAGGCAGCCGTAAGGTTCGCCGCCGAACTGGCCGTATTCTTCTTCGTACATCTTCTTGAAGATCGGGCTCTGGTCCCACGCGGTGCCCTTGAATTTCTTCAGGGTCTTGTGCAGATCGGTCTTGGAGATGTTGAGCACACGGATCTTGAGCTGCTCATCGGACTCGGTGTTGTTGACCAGGTAGTGCAGGCCACGCCAGGCGCTTTCCAGTTGCTGGAAGTCGGGGTGGTGGATGACCTGGTTGACCTGGGCGGTAAGCTTGGCGTCGATGGCGGCGATGATCGATTCGATCGACTTGATGGCGTCGTTGGACACCAGGTCGGTCTGCGCCAGGGCCTGCTCGGCCAGGGTGCGCACGGCCGTTTCGACGGCTTCGCGGGCGCGTTCGGTCTTGGGTTTGAATTCTTGCAGCAGCAGGGACGCGAACTCGCTGGTTTCTTGCGTTGCGCCCAGGTTCTGCACGCCTTCGCGGGCTGTATTGTCAGTCATGATCATTGGTCCTGTGCTGGCTTCGGCGCACTCGCCAGGGCCTGCAACAGCGCTGGGTCCTTGATCGCCTTCATGATGATTTCTTCGGCGCCGGTCTTGCCGTCCATGTAGGTCAGCAGGTTGGCCAACTGGGTGCGCGCTTCGAGCAGTTTGTTCAGCGAGTCGACCTTGCGGGCCACGGCCGCCGGGCTGAAGTCGTCCATGCTTTCGAACGTCAGGTCCAGGCTCAGGTTGCCTTCGCCGGTCAATTCGTTAGGCACATGGAACGCCACGCGCGGCTGCATGGCCTTGAGGCGCGAGTCGAAATTGTCGACGTCAATCTCAAGGAACTTGCGGTCGGCCACGGCTGCCAGAGGCTCGGCGGGCTTGCCGGCGAGGTCGGCCATCACGCCCATGACGAAGGGCAACTGGACCTTTTTCTCGGCGCCGTAGAGCTCGACGTCGTACTCGATCTGCACTCGAGGCGCGCGGTTGCGCGCGATGAATTTCTGAGAACTTTGCTTCGCCACGTTGCTGCTCCTGGTCGCTTGAGCGACGGTGTTGGCGTCATCGGGGGTACCGGTGACGTGACTGCGTGATCCGTTCGCTTTTTATTCGCTGTCTGGGCCGCGCAGGTTTTCAAATTGACTCATGCCGTCGGGAATCAAGTTGCGCACGATGGCCGCGAAGTCGGCGTGCACCAGGTTCTTGGCCCGGTTCAACAGCACCGGCAGCGGGCTGGAGGGCTCATGACGGGTGTAGTAAGCGAGAATCCGGTCCAGGCTGCGCAGCACGTCGTCGCGGTTGTTGATTTCGCCGCTGACGGCGCTCGTGCTGGTGTTGCGCGGTGTGCTTGGCGCGCTGGCATATTCAGCAGTCGCGGTACTGTCGTCGTTGACGGGATCGGACAGGGCGCTGTCGCCGCTCTGCGGGGCGAACTGGCCGAGAATCTGCAGGGCCATCTTCAGCGGTTGCTTCAGCGGGCCAAGGTCCACGCCCTGGGCGGAACCGACCTGGTCGCTGACTTGTTGTTCGATGGCCTCGGCGGCGCTGCGGGCTTCCAGCAGGGCGGCGCGGGTGATTTCCAGCTGCTCGGGGTCGCTGTCGAGCAGGGCTCCGGCGAGCTGTTCGGCGCCGAGGTTTTCATCCGGGAAACTTTGCAGGCCGCTGGCGTTGGCGGCGGCGCGCAGGCTGACGGCACCGAAGGTCCGCGAGCGGGCCAGGATGCTCTCGCGCAGCAGGCGAATGGTGACGTCGGACGTCAGGCCGGCGAGGGCATTGATGCGCACGGTGGGGTCGTTGTCGTCATCGGCGTCCAGGCGCGGATGCAACTCGGCCCAGTACTGCTTGAGCAGTTCGCTGATCAGTGTCAGCACCCGAGCCATGCCCGGCAGGCCTTCGAGGGCCAGGGCGCTTTGCAACAGGAAATGGGTGATGCGCAGGTCTTTGCTGCGCTGCAGCAAGTCCAGGCTCTGCTGCTGGATGCTGCGCCACTCAGGAGGCTCGGCAGGCAGGATCGAATCGCCCATGCTGCGCTCGGGCTGGCCCCGGGAGTCGCGCTCCAGGCGCAAGAAATCCGCGTCATATTCCAGGTCTTCTCCGCATGGCGAAGTCGCGGAAACGGCGGCGAGCAACAAAGGCACATCCACTTGAATCGATCTCCCTATCGCCCGCTGAAGAAGTCGGGCAGTTCACATGCAAGTTTCGGATGAAACTTCGCATGTTCCTTGACGATAATGGCTCTTTAGGCCTGCAATGATTTTAAAGTGCCATCATCTATATTCAAGAAGTTGTGCATTTTTGGTGTAGTACTTATCGCTTGTCAAGGTAAGCTATTTCGCCAGTGTAGCCCCTATGTAACAGTTGTGATGCGCTTAACAGCCTGCTCGACTCATCGGTCGAAGCGGCAACTGACGGGGGGTTTTTGTCACGCAAGCCGGTTATGATCAGCAATCATGCTGGCAAAAAGCCGTTTCGCGGTGGTTGGCAAGGTTGTTGGTGGGTAGTCAGGGCCTGGAGCCTCACGTCACCCACCCGCGCGGGATGTATTCAGCAAGGAGGCAAGATGCCGCTGTGTTTGACTATCACTAGTTATCACAAGATTACCCCAGGCCAGTGTTCGGAAAAGTCCATGGATCAGGGGGTGATGGCAATTGGCCGTAATTCCGATAATGATTGGGTATTGCCGGATCCTGAGCGTCTGGTTTCCGGTAAACATTGCGTTATCCAATACAAAGATGGGCGTTATTACTTAACCGATAACAGTACTAATGGTGTGGAATTGGTTAAGGCCGGCGTGCGCCTGCGCAAGGGCAACAGCGAGCCACTGCAAGACGGCGAAGTGATCCGCATCGGCGATTATGAAATCCAGGCGCGCGTCGATTTCAGCCTGCCGGTCACCGACAGCAACCCGTTTGCCGAATCGCCCAGCAGTTTCGAGGCCTTGATGGGGCGCCAAGGCGCCGCCGTGCAAACGCCGTCGCCGATGCCGTCACCGGTCCACGTGCCCGCGCATTTCCAGGGGGGGTCGGCCATGGACACCCTGCCGGACCTGTTCGATTTCTTGACCCCAGCCAGTGTCCCGCCGGCCACCCAGCCTGACCATGTGCCGGCCGAGCAACACGATTTCCGCCCGCCGACGCCCATTCCCCGGCCGAGCCCGCCGCCCGTGGTCGAACCCGTGATACCGCCGTCTGCCTCGGTGATTCCGGACGACTGGGACCCCTTCAGCGACAAGCCCGTGCCGGTGGCGGTAGCCCCGCAGCCGTTACCGCTACCGCCGGTGGTCGAGCCGGTCGCGACGCCTGTTGCGCAGGCTCCGCTCGCCGACATCTTTGCTCAAGTCAGTGCAGCGCCACCGGCACCGGCACCGGCACCTGAAGCGTCGATGACCCACGTCGAACCCCCGGTCGCACCGCCGGTTGCGCCGGTTGCTCCAGTCGCCCCGGTCGAGGCCAACCAACCCGATTTACTGCAAGCCTTCCTGCGCGGCGCCGGGCTGGATCAGTTGCGCCTGGACAAGGCCCAGGCCGAAGCACAGATGGAAAGCATCGGGCGCAGCTATCGGTTGATGGTCGAAGGCCTGATCGATGTCCTGCGCGCCCGCAGCAGCCTCAAGGGTGAGTTCCGTATCCAGCAGACGATGATCCAGCCGGTGGAAAACAACCCGCTCAAATTCGCTCCCAACGTCGATGAAGCCCTGTTGTTGCTATTGCGCCACGGCAATCAGGCGTTCATGGCCCCGGACGCCGCGGTGCGTGACAGTTTCGATGACTTGCGTGCCCACCAACTGGCGGTGATGGCCGGTGTGGAAGCGGCCATCAAGCATTTGCTGACGCGTTTCGAACCGGCGCAACTGGAAGAGCGCATGGCCAAGCCCGGTGGGCTCTCGGGTATTTTCAGCGGCTCGCGACAGGCCCAGTACTGGCAGCAGTTCACCGAGCTCTACAGCAACATTTCCCGGGAAGCCCAAGAGGATTTCCAGGACCTGTTCGGTCGCGAGTTCAGCCGCGCCTACGAGGAACACAGTACGCGACAGCGACGCCGCTAAGCGGCGCCGCCCCATAACAAGATTGATCAGCACACAACGGATAGCTCAAACGTCATTGAGGACGCAGGATGATTCCCAGGTTTTTACTCGCAGTCGCCACCGTGCTTCTGCTGACGGCGTGCGCCAAGGATGCGGCCAATACCCAGCCCGAAGAGGCTGATACCGCCGCCGTCGAGTTGCACTTCCATGCCATCGCCGGGCTCAACCCCGGCGCCACCGGCCATCCAGCCCCGGTCCGGGTGCGCATTTTCGAACTGAAAAATGCCGCGACTTTCGGCCGTTCCGATTATTTCGCCCTCGCCGAACGGGCCCAGGCCACGCTGGGTGCCGACCTGATCGACCAGGACGAGGTGCTGGTCCAGCCCGGCCAGCAACTGAGCCTGCAACGCGACCTCGACCCGGCCACGCGGCATATCGGAATACTGGTGGGCTATCGCGAGCTGGATCAGTCGCTGTGGCGCACGGTGATGAATGTCCCGGCGCGCGAATACACCGAATACCAGATCAGCCTCGATGTGCGCGCCGTGCGCAGCGCCGTCGTCGTCCCCCCATCCAGCCCTGCCCAATAAGCAATCGGAGCCCCCATGTCCTGGAACAATCGCGTGGTCTGGTCGGAAGGCATGTTCATTGGAACGCAGCACTTCCAACAGCACGACCGTTACCTGGAAAACCTCATCGACGCACGCAGCCGCCCCTTGTCGGCCGGCGCCTGGGGTTTTTCCGAATTGCTGATCGACCAGGGCCTGCTGGCCCAGGGCAAGCTGGCGATCATCTCGGCGCGCGGCCTGTTGCCGGACGGCACACCGTTCAATATTCCCCAGGATGACCTGGCGCCAACCCCGCTGAACGTCGACGACAACCTGCGCGATGGCCTGGTGTACCTGGCCTTGCCGCTCAAGCGCGCCGGCGCCCGGGACACCGTGGACGAAGGCGAAGACCTCGGCGCTGCGCGTTACGTGAGCCAGGTGTGCGAAGTGCGCGACGACAACGCACCGTTCGAAAACCGCGCACCGGTGGCCCTCGGCTCCCGGGCGCTGCGGCTGTTGACCGAGCAGGATGGCATCGGCGACTACGCCGCGATCGGCGTGGTGCGCATCAAGGAAAAACGCGCCGACCGTGCCTTGGTACTCGACGACGTCTACATCCCGCCGCTGCTGGATGTGGTCGCCTCCAAGCCGCTGGCGGCGTTTCGCAGCGAACTGCTGGGCCTGTTGCATCAACGCGGCGAAGCCCTGGCCGGGCGGGTGGTGGCGTCCGGTGCCGGTGGCGCTTCGGAGATTGCCGATTTCATGCTGTTGCAACTGGTCAACCGCGCCCAGCCATTGATCCAGCACCTGAGCCAGTTGAGCCCGCTGCATCCTGAGCGCTTCTACAGCGAGCTGGTGAGCCTGGCCGGGGAGTTCTCCACGTTCACCGCGTCCGGGCGGCGACCGCAGCAATACCCGCCTTACCAGCACGATGACCTGGCGCTCAGCTACGCGCCCGTGATGCAGGCCCTGCGCGAAGCCCTGTCGATGCTGATCGACAGCAAGGCGACGCCGATTCCGATTGTCGAGAAAGCCTACGGTATCCACGTGGCAATGCTGGCCGACAAGACCCTGCTCGACAGCGCCAGTTTCATCCTGGTGGTGCGCGCCGACGTGCCGGCCGAAACCCTGCGCGGCCGCTTCGGCCAGCAGAGCAAGGTCGGTTCGGTGGAGCACATCCGCGACCTGGTCAATCTGCAACTGCCGGGCATTGGCCTGCTGCCGTTGCCGGTGGCGCCACGCCAGTTGCCGTACCACGCCGGCTCCACCTACTACGAGCTCGACCGGGGCAGCGATCACTGGCAGCAGTTGAGCAACTCCGGCGGCTTTGCGTTCCACATCGCCGGCCAGTTCCCGGGGCTGAACCTGGCCTTCTGGGCGATCCGAGGATAAACCGCGATGAGTAACGACGATCGTACCCAGTTCATGCCGACGCCCGGTGGCCGCGGTGGAGATCCCTTCCGCCCGGACGCCGGCCGCCCACAGCCGACGCCTGCGCCCGCACCGCTGTCGATGCCGGCCGCGCCGGTCCTGACCGGCAAGGCCCAAGGCCTCAACCCGCTGGAAAGCGCCGCCGGCCCGCTGCTGGCCCTGCTGACGCGCCTGCGCAGCACCATTGCCCACCCGGCGCCAGCCAGTTTGCGCGCACAACTGCTGGCCTACCTGCGCCAGTTCGAAGAGCGCGCCGAGGCCGCCGGCGTGGTGCGCAACGATGTGTTGCTGGCCCGCTACGCCTTGTGCACCGCGCTGGACGAAGCGGTGTTGAGCACCCCGTGGGGCGGCACCAGCGATTGGGGCAAGCAAAGCCTGTTGATCACCGTGCACAACGAAGCTTGGGGCGGCGAGAAGGTGTTCCAGCTGCTGGAGCATTGTCTGCAAAGCCCGCGCGAGCGCCTGTACCTGCTGGAGCTTTTGTACCTGTGCATGTGCCTGGGTTTCGAAGGGCGCTACCGGGTGATGAACGACGGTCGCAGCCAACTGGAAGCGTTGCGTGAGCGCACCGCCGCCGTCATCCGCAGCGCCCGTGGCGACTACGAGCGCGAACTGTCGCCGCACTGGCGCGGTGTCACTGTGGCTCGTGATCGACTGGCGCAATTCATGCCACCGTGGATCGCCGTGGCCATCGGCGCGGCGCTGTTGCTGGCGCTGCTGTTCGGCCTGCGCATGAAGCTGGCGTCCGATGCCGAGCCGGTGTTCAAGAACATTCATTTCCTCGGTGAAATCCCGGTGCAGACCATCGACCGTCCGGTGGTGCAGCCGAAGGTGATCGAGCGCCCACGCCTGGCCGGCTTCCTCGCCGATGAAATCCGGGCCAACCGGATCGCCGTGGAAGACGCCGTCGACCGCTCGGTGGTGACCATCCGCGGCGATGAACTGTTCGCCTCGGGCAGCGCCAGCATCAAGGACGATTTCCAGCCGCTGATGCTGCGCATCGCCGATGCGGTGCGCAAGGTCAAGGGCCAGGTCCTGGTCACCGGCCACAGCGACAATCGGCCGATCGCCACCCTCCGGTTTCCGTCCAACTGGGCGTTGTCCGAGGCGCGGGCCAGGTCGGTGCTGGACATTCTTTCGGCCAAGACCGGCCAGCCCGAGCGCTTTAGCGCCGAAGGCCGCAGCGACACCGAGCCGTTGGCGTCCAACGCCACCACGGAAGGTCGTGCGCGCAATCGTCGGGTTGAAATCACAGTATTGGCGGAGGGGGTCGAGTGAAGGCGTTTTTCAGTTTTATGACCCGCTGGGTCATCCCGTTGCTGGGGCTGATCGCCCTGAGCCTGATCATCTGGTTCGTGGGCCCGCTGCTCGATTGGCTGGTGCCTGAAGGCCGCCGCTGGGCCTTGATCATCCTGGTGTTCGCGGTGTGGATCGCCTACCGGGTGTTGCGCATCATCCAGGCCCGCCGGCAGGCTGCCGAAGTGATGCGCAGCCTGGCCGCGCAAACCCCGCCCGACCCGACCAGCATCGCCACCGCCGAAGAGCTCGAAACCCTGCGCCAGCGCATGGACGAAGCCTTGGCGCTGCTCAAGAAAGCCAAGCTGGGCGGTGATGAGCGCCGCAACCTCTACGAGCTGCCGTGGTACGTGATCATCGGCCCGCCGGGTTCGGGCAAGACCACCGCGCTGGTCAACTCTGGGCTGCATTTCCCACTGGCCGCGCAACTGGGCGCCGGTGCGGTGCGCGGCGTGGGCGGCACGCGCAATTGCGATTGGTGGTTCACCGACCAGGCTGTCCTGCTCGACACCGCCGGCCGCTACACCACCCAGGACAGCGACGCGACCATCGACAAGGCTGCATGGCTGGGCTTCCTGGGTCTGTTGAAAAAACAGCGGGCCCGGCGCCCGATTGACGGTGCGTTCATCGCCATCAGCCTGTCCGACCTGCTGCTGGGCAGCGACGCCGAGCGCGCTGCCCATGCCGCGGCGATTCGCTTGCGGATCCAGGAGCTGTACACCCAACTGGGCGTGCGCTTCCCGATCTACCTGATGCTGACCAAGCTCGACCTGGTGCCCGGGTTCATGGAGTATTTCGATACCCTGAGCAAGGAAGAGCGCGCCCAGGTCTGGGGCATGACTTTCGCCCTGGACGATGGTAAGAGCAGCGACAGCCCACTGGCGCACCTGCAAAGTGAATTCACCGGCCTTGAGCAGCGCCTCAACGACCGCTTGGTCGAACGCCTGCAACAAGAGCGCGACCCGGCGCGGCGCGATCTGATCTACGGCTTCCCACAGCAGTTCGGCGCCTTGAAAGATTGCCTGCAAAGCTTCCTCGAAGGCGTGTTCAAACCCAACGCCTTCGAAGAGCGCGTGTTACTGCGCGGCGTGTATTTCACCAGCGGCACCCAGGAAGGCAGCCCGATCGATCGCCTGATCGGCTCCATGGCCCAGAGCATGAACCTGGACCGTCAGCACCTGGCGCGCCAGACCGGCACCGGGCGCAGCTACTTCATCGAAAAACTCTTCACCGCCGTGGCTTTTGCCGAGCGCGGGCTGGTGGGTGTCGATCCGAAAGTCGAGCGGCGGCGCAAGTGGATCGCCCGCGGCGTTCTGGCCTCCACCGTGGTGCTGGTGCTGGTGGTCAGCACGTTGTGGTGGGTCAGCTACCGCGCCAACCAGGCCTACATCGCCCAGGTCGACCAGAAGGTCGCGCCATTGGGGCAAACCGTGCAGAACCTCAGCCCGGCGCAACGCGACGTCCTCGCGGTGTTGCCGTTGCTCAACGCCGTGAAACACTTGGCCGGCGACGCCCCCGACTGGGCCGAAGGCCTCGGGCTGTACCAGGGCGACATGCTCGAAGCCGAGTCCGGCAGCGTCTATCGCAAGCTGCTGATCGCGGTGTTCGCGCCACGCCTGCTGACGCGCATCGAAGAGCAACTGCACAGCGGCGGCAATTCGGATTTCCTCTACGAAGGTTTGAAAGCCTACCTGATGCTCGCCGACACCGAGCATTACGATGCCGACTTCATCAAGGCCTGGATCGCCCTGGATTGGGACCGCAGCCTGCCGCGCGATTTGCCGGCCGAGCAGCGCCAGGCCCTGACCGCGCATTTGCAGGCGCTGTTCGAGCGGCGTCCACCTGTCGCGCGCCTGGACCCGCGCCTGGTCGAAGACCTGCGCCGCCAGTTGCAGCAAATGCCAGTGGCCCAGCGAGTCTATGACCGGATCAAGCGTCAGAAGCTGCCTGAAGGCATCCCGGACTTTCGCATCAACGAAGCCGCCGGACGTGACGCGGCGCTGGTGTTCAGCCGCAAGAGCGGCAAGCCATTGGGCGAGCCTTTGAGCGGGTTCTTCACCGTCAAGGGCTACCGCCAGGGCTTCTTGCTCTCCAGCCTGAGCCAGACCGGCACCCTGGCCGAAGAGCAATGGGTGCTGGGCCACGAAGAGGGCGATCAGCAGAACGTCGCCAGCCTGGCCGCCGATGTGCGGCGGCTGTACTTCCAGGATTACCTGCGCCAATGGGACGCCTTGCTGGCCGACATCGACTTCGTGCCGATCACCAGCGTGGCCCAGGCCGCCGATGTGCTGCGGGTGATTTCCGGGCCGACCTCACCGTTGAAAAAGCTGCTGGTGGCGGTGGCGAAGGAAACCGACCTGCAACAGGATGAACGCCTGCTGGCGGCCCAAGGTGCGCCAGTGGACGGCGGCGTGGACAAACTCAAGGAACGCCTGGGCAGCTTGCTCGGCCAGGAACAGCCGACGTCAAACGCACCGGCGGCGAGCGATGACCCGATCACCGCGCACTTCGCCGAGCTCAACAGCATCGTCAGCAAAAGCGAAGGCGAACCGGCCCCCATCGACGGCTTGCTGGCGGACATGAACGCCTTGTACGTGCAGGTCAGCGCCATGGTCGGTGCCAGCGGCGACGCCTTGCTCGGCGAAGCCAAGAACCAGGCCACGGCTGCCGCGACGCGCGTCAGCCTCAACGCCGAACGCCAGCCGCCGCTGGTGCAGGGCCTGGTCAAGTCGGTGGTCAACTCCACCACCAACAGCATGATGGGCGGGGTGCGCAACCAACTGAACGCCGCCTGGACCAGCGAAGTGGTGAACATCTATCGCCAGTCCCTGGCCGGGCGCTATCCGATGTCACCAGGCAGTGCGCGGGACGCGACCCTGGATGATTTCGGCCAGTTCTTCGGCGTCGGCGGGGTGATGGACAACTACTTTCGCAAGTACTTGCAACCCTACGTCGACACCTCGACCCCGACCTGGCGCTGGCAGCCGGGCGCGGCGCAGAAGCTCGGCATCGCCCCTGGCGTGCTGCAGACCTTCCAGCGTGCGGCGACCATCCGCGATGCGTTCTTCCGTTCCGGCGGCACGCAGCCGATGGTGCGCTTCGAGCTCAAGCCAGTGGCGATGGACTCGACGATCACCCAGTTCCTGCTCGACCTCGACGGCCAGCAACTGAGCTACGACCACGGCCCGAGCCGCCCGACCGCCATGCAGTGGCCGAACCCGGGCAGCATCGGTGTGGTGCGGATCTCGATCATGCCGCCGTCCGCCAGCGGTCGCTCCGGCATCACCCTGGACGGGCCATGGGCCTGGTTCCGGCTGCTGGAGCAATCGGACCTGACCGCCGGCAACTCGCCGGACCGCTTCAGCCTGCGGCTGCGGGTCGATGGTGCCAGCGCCTCTTATGAGTTGCGGGCCAATAGCGCCTTCAACCCGTTCAAGAGCCGGGTGCTCAGCGGCTTCAGCCTGCCGGAGCGGCTATGAGTACGCCGGGCTTCTATGGAAAGTTGGCCAGCCGCGGAGACTTCGTCAGCCGAAGCTTGCCCCAGAGTTTTATCGGCCCGTGGGATTCGTGGCTGGCGGCGGGTTTGCTCGCCAGCCAGACCAGCCTCGGTGAACGCTGGCTGGATGCTTATCTGGTCAGCCCGTTGTGGCGCTTCATGGTCGCACCGGGTGTGTGTGGCCCGGACGCTGCGGTTGGGGTGGTGATGCCGAGCATCGACCGGGTCGGCCGTTATTTCCCGCTGACTGTCGCGATGCTGCTGGAGCCTGACGCGGACCCGGCGTCCGTGGTGGGCGGTGCGGACGAGTGGTTTGAGCGGGTCGAGAACCTGTTGCTGAGCACGTTGAGTGTAGAGGCCAGTTTCGAGGCATTCAGCGGGCAGCTGGAAACCCTGGGCAGCCCGATGTACCTGCCGCGTTCGCCGAGCAGCCGCTTTGCCAGCCTGCATCGCTTCGATGCCACCGACCCGCAGCGGCGCATGAGCGCCCTCGCCGAGGTGGCCTGCGAAGGCGCGAGCCTGTGGTGGGGCCAGGGATCGGAACGCATTGCCCCGGGTTTGATGCGCTGCCAGGGACTGCCGGCGGCGGCTGATTTCGCGCAATTTTTGCTCGGCCAAGAAGGTGTTGTGTAGATGCGTCCAAGTGCCGGAAAAGCAATCAAGTCTGCAAGCAAGAGCCATGTCGGGATGGTCCGCCAGGTTAACGAAGACGCCTGCCTGGACCTGCCGGAAAAAGGCCTGTGGGTCGTGGCCGACGGCATGGGCGGGCACGCGGCGGGCGACTACGTCAGCAGCCTGATCGTCGACAGCCTGCGCAGCATTGCCGTCGGGCGTTCGCTGGACGAATACGTCGCGGCGCTGCAAAGCGACCTGCTGCGGGTCAACGCCGCCGTGCGTGAAGAAACCGCCAACCGTGGCGTGACCATGATGGGCAGCACCGTGGTGGTGTTGGCCGCCCGTGATCTGCGCGGCATGTGCCTGTGGGCCGGCGACAGCCGTTTGTATCGCCTGCGCGACGGCGTGCTCGAAGGCATCTCCCGGGACCACAGCTACGTCCAGGATTTGCAGGACAGCGGCCTGCTCAGCGAAGCCGAGGCGCGGGTGCATCCGCGGGCCAACATTGTCACCCGGGCCATTGGCGTCGAGGCGCAATTGAACCTGGCGCTGACCGAGCTGTTGCTGGTGCCCGGCGACAGTTACCTGTTGTGCAGCGACGGGCTGACCAAGACCGTCGAGGACGATGAAATCCGTGAAGTATTGAGCCACGACGAGCCCGGCGAAATCGCCAGCAGCCTGGTGTCCCTGGGCCTGATGCGCGGCGCCCCGGACAACATCACCGTGGTGGTTGTGAAGGTGCCGTCATGAGCTTGACCCTGAACATTGTCATCCCCGGCTACGACATCGAAGGGGCGATCGGCGAAGGCGCGATGGCCAGCGTGTACCTGGCGACCCAGCGCTCGCTGGAACGCAAGGTGGCGTTGAAAGTCATGGCTGCCGCGCTGGCCGCCGACCCGACGTTCTGCGAGCGTTTTTTGCGCGAGGGCAAGACCCTGGCGCGCCTGTCGCACCCCCACACCGTCACCATCCATGACATCGGCAACGTCGGTGAGCTGTATTACATGGCGATGGAATACCTGCCCAACGGCACGCTCAAGGAGCGCATCGCCGCGGGCCTGACGCCGGAGCAGGGCCTGACCTACATCCGCCAGATCGCCTCGGCCCTGGGTTATGCCCACGGGCTGGGCCTGGTCCACCGTGACGTCAAGCCGGCCAACATCCTGTTCCGCGCCGATGGCACGGCGGTGCTCTCGGACTTCGGCATTGCCAAGTCCCTGGACGATCGCACCCAGTTCACCCAGGCCGGTTTTGCCGTCGGCACGCCCAGCTACATGAGCCCGGAGCAGGCCCGAGGCCAAGACATCGACGGCCGCGCCGACCTGTACGCCCTGGGCGTGGTGCTCTACGAAATCCTCGTTGGCAAACTGCCGTATACCGGCAACGACGCATTGTCCACGGCCCTGGCGCACCTGACCGAACCGTTGCCGGAATTGCCGGTGCACCACGGCCGTTACCAGGACGTGTTGCGCAAGCTGCTGGCCAAGGATCCGGCGGAGCGTTTCCCGGATGCGGCGGCGTTGTTGCGGGCGTTGGATAACCTGCCAGAGGAATCGGCAGAAGCGACGCTGATTCGGCCGTTGTCGCTGCAACTGCCGCAGACGCCGAAACCGGTGGATGACCTGGCGGGTTTGACCCCCATGTCCATCGACATTCCCAGCGGCCCGGCTTATTCACCACCGCCGCCACAATCGCAGCCCAAGCCCGTTGCGCCGCCGATAAAACCGCCGGTTCAATCCTCTGTGTCGGAGCAACGCAAGGGGCCGGTGTTCGCCCTGGCTGCCGTTGCGGTCGCCGTGGCACTGGCGTTGGGTGGCGCGGGTTATTGGTGGTTGTCCGGTGATGACGGCAAAGACGTGAAGACGCCAGTGGCCACGACCACCTCGGTCAAGCCCCCTGAAGTGTCGCCGCCCAAGGCCCCCGAAGTGCCGGCGGTCAAACCACCGGCTGCCCAGCCACCCGTGGCGACCGAGGCCGATGGCGGCCAGCGTCCGCTGTTGATGGCCGGCAAGAAAACCCTGTTCCAGCGCGTGCTCAGCAAACCGGGGGCGAAGCTCGCCGAGGCGCCGGGCGCAGCCCCGGGCAAGGCGCTGCCGGCGTTCTCCGTGTTGTATGTGTATCAGCGCAAGGACGTCGACGGCAGTTCGTGGGTGCGGGTCGGCGCCGCCACTGACGGGCGCAGCGACGGCTGGTTGCCCGCCGCCCAGGTCAGCGACTGGAAGCAAAGCCTGGTGCTCAAGTTCACCGAACGTTCCGGCCGGGCGCCGGTGATGTTCCTGCGTCAGCCCGGTGAAGTGGAAAAGCTCTTGGCTAACCCTTCGGCGGCCAGGAACGTGCTGCTCAAGGCCCAGCAGAACCCCCACGAAGACCAGCAAGTGCTGGCCCTGGAGCCGGCCGCCAGCGCCGTGCCGCAAAATCAGTTCTACCTGTTGCCGATCTTCGATTCCCGCGAGAGCCTCGATGAGAACGGTCAACCGGTGCAGTTGCTGAACGTGGCGTCCATCGACCCGGGCAACACACCCAGGGCGACGACCAATACGCCGATCACCACCGCCAACGCCGACGCTTTCCGCACCGCCGTGGTGCTGGTGGTGGACACCACCGTGTCGATGCAGCCCTACATCGACCAGGTGCGCGACGTGGTCCACGAACTGCAAACCCGCATCGCCGAGCGCGGCGAGTTGGACAGCGTCAGCTTCGGCATGGTGGGTTTCCGCAGCAGCATCAAGAAAACCCCTGGGCTGGAATACGTCGCCAAGACCTTGATCACCCTGGAGCAGGGCCGCGATCCACAACGTTTCATGGCGCTGGCGCGGCAGGTCAAGGCCTCGACGGTGTCGAGCCATTCGTTCAACGAGGATGCGTTTGCCGGGGTCATGGAAGCCGTCGAAGGCATGGACTGGTCCGGTTACGGCGGGCGCTTGATCCTGTTGGTCACCGACGCCGGGGCCCTGCGCAAGAACGATCCATTTGCCGCCACGCAAATGAACGAAGCCGAAGTGCGCCAGGCGGCGCTGGGCAAGCAGATCAAGATCTACGCCTTGCACCTGCTCAGCGACGCCGGCAAGAAAACCCACGCCGGCGCCCAGAGCCAGTACCGCATCCTGACCGCCGACGCCAACCCGCAGATCGGTGACCTGTACATTCCGGTGCCGGGTGCCGATGTGCGCAAGTTCGGCCAGCGCGTCGACGAGATCGGCTCGGTGTTCGCCGACCTGGTGCATCAGGTGCGCAGCAACAAGGCGCAAAGTGTGCCGCTGCTCAGTGCCGCGCCGAGCCTGGCCGACAAGTCGGCAGCGATCGGCTATGCGATGCACATGGACTTCCTGGGGCGTAAATCCGCCAGCCAGGCGCCGCAACTGGTCAGCGCCTGGACCGCCGACCGCGACCTGACCAACCCGGCACTGCCGGCGTTCCAGGTCTGCGTGATGCTGACCAAGCTGCAACTCAACGACTTGCAGCAATCGCTCAAGCTGATCGTCGACGCGGCCCGCAAGACCCAGAGTTCGCCCAAGGACTTCTTCCAGGAAATCGCCAGCGCCAGTGCCTACATGAGCCGCGACCCGTCGGCCCTGCGCAAGGGCGGCAACCTGGCCGACGGCGGGATTCTCGGCGAGTACCTCGAAGGGCTGCCGTACCGCAGCAAGTCGCTGAACATGACCCAGGATCTGTGGCTGTCGTTGAGCGTGGCCGAGCAGGAAGATTTCATCGACGAGCTGGATTCGAAAATCCGCCTCTACGAAACCTTCCACAACGACCTCGCCAACTGGGTGCGTTTCGGTGACGCCGAGCCGGGTGATGCCTTGTACCGCGTTCCGTTGTCGACGCTGCCGTGATGTTGACCCTGAACGCCGTGCACAAAAGCCGGGGCACCGCCAGCCAGCGCTACAGCCTGGTGATTCCGCGGCTGCATTTGCGCGGCGGCGAACAACTGGCGGTGGTCGGCCCCAGCGGCTGCGGCAAGAGCACCTTGCTGGACTTGTTGGCGCTGGTATTGGCGCCGGATCAGGCCGGGCAATTCGACTTCACGCCGGCCAACACGCCGCTGGACATCGCCAAATTGTGGCGTGGGTCGCAACAGGAGGCCTTGGCCGAGCTGCGCAGTCGATACCTGGGTTATGTTCTGCAAACCGGTGGCCTGTTGGGCTTTTTGGATGTGCGCGGCAACATCGAGTTGTCGCGCAAACTGTTGGGTTTGAAGGATGACGGCAGCGTGACGCGCCTGGTTGGGCAATTGGATATTGCCGACCAACTGGACAAGAAGCCGGCGGACTTATCCGTCGGCCAACGCCAGCGAGTCAGCTGTGCCCGGGCGTTGGCCCATGGGCCGCGCCTGCTGCTGGCCGATGAACCGACCGCCGCCCTCGACCCGCTCAACGCCGAGCGCGTCATGCAGTTGCTGGTGACCCAGGCGCGCGAGCACGGCGTGTGCTGTGTGGTCGCGACCCACGATGAGGCGCTGGCCCGCGCCAGTGGTTTGCAGGTGCGGCGCATCAGTTGCCGTCGCGACGTCGACGGCGGTGTCACCGCCACCCTCGGGGAGGCCTGCTGATGCGTAGTGCGCTGGTGGCTTCCCTGGCCTGGCAGGATTACCGCAACGATGCCTGGCTGTCGGCCTGCTCGGTGTTGGCTTTGGTGGCCGTGGTGGCGCCATTGCTGGTGCTGTTCGGCCTGAAGTTCGGCCTGGTCAGCAGCCTGACCGAGCGCTTGCAGAACGACCCGGCGACCCGGGAGATCATCCCCTTGGGCGGCGGCCGCTTCAGTGCCGAATTCGTCGAACAATTGAGCCAGCGCAGCGATGTGGCCTTTGCCTTGCCGCGCACTCGGCAAATCGCGGCAACCGCCGATTTGAGCAGCGATGCTTCGGCCGTCACGGTCGAGATGATTCCCACCGCGGCCAACGATCCCTTGTTCGATCACTTGCCGGTGCCGCAAGGCTTGGATCAAGTGGTGCTCAGCCAGACCGCCGCTGAAAAGCTCGGCGCCAAGGCCGGCGATTGGTTGCAGGCCAGTTTCGGCCGGCAGGTGGCCGGTCGCAGCGAGGCGCAGCGCACCCGTGTGCAGGTGCTGCACGTGCTGCCCTTGGAAGCCTTCGCCCGCGACGGCTTGTTTGCGCCGCTGGCGTTGCTGGAGGCGGCTGAGGATTACCGCGACGGCCGTGCCGTGCCCGCGTTCGGCTGGCCGGGCGAGGCGATTGGGCTGGCCGGGCAACGGGTCTACCCGGCGTTTCGTTTGTATGCCCGCAGCCTCGGCGATGTCGAGCCGCTGCGGCAGTATTTCGCCGGGCAAAACCTGCTGGTGTCGACCCAGGCCCAGACTATCGCCCAAGTGCAATCGCTGAGCCGCAATCTGTCGATCGTGTTCTGGATCATCGCCGGGTTGGCCTTGGCCGGCGCGTTCGCGGCGATTTTTGCCGGCGCCCTGGCGGCGGTCGAGCGTAAGCGTCGTGAGCTGTCGGTGTTGCGCCTGCTGGGGGTTTCCACCGCGGCGCTGTTGCTGTTCGTGGTGTTGCAGGCGCTCTACAGCGCCACCTTTGCGGCCCTGTTGAGTGCCGGTCTGTATGGCCTGGCGCAGTCAGGCCTGAATTATTTATTTGCGCAGATGCCCGGCGAATACGCCAGTCATCTGCTGGTGCGTCATTACGCGTTGGCCCTGGTGGCCGTGCTCGGCGTCAGCGCCGTGGCAGCGGCTTGTGGTGGCTGGCGGGTGGCGCGCATCCAGGCGTGTGAAGGAATTCGCGATGTATAAGCTATTGGGCGCCGCCGTGGCGCTGAGCCTGGCCAGCATGGTTTGGGCAGATGAAAGCACGGACAAGCTGGACAACCCCAAGCCGTTGCCCGACGACGTCAGCCTGCCGCTGCCGTGCGAAGGCCAGATGGTGTTCCGCTACGTCTACATCCTCGCCCAGGGCACCCTGGACGACCGCGAGATCAGCCTCGGTTACCCGTTCAGCGAAGGCGAGGCGGGCTATCAACAGTCGTTCATTTCCGGCTACCGGCGCGACTTCATCAACGGCCAGTTCACCCTCAAGGACCTGCCCAAGGCGTGGAACAAGACCATCACGCCGTTGATGCCCAAGACCGACGCCAAGACGCCGCTCAAGCCGATGCTGTATTTCATCGGCAAGTACGAGGTCACGGCCCGGCAATACGCCCAGGTCATGGCACAGGCGCAATCGCTGGCCAGCGGTGAGCCGGCACCGGCCTGCGAAACCTTGCAAGCCGATTTGCCTCAGGGCGTGGCCGGGCGTTTGCCCAAGGTGAAACTGTCGAAGTTCGAGGCCGAGCGCTTTTCGGCGGTGTACAGCGCCTGGCTGATGAAATACCACAAGGACCTGCTGCCGGTGAGTGGTCGCGGCAGTTCCGCCGAAGACGGCGGGCTGGGTTTCGTGCGCTTGCCGACGGAAGTGGAGTGGGAATTCGCCGCCCGTGGCGGGCAAGCCGTGAGCCGTCAGGACTTGGAAGGGCGCCTGTTTCCGCGCCGCCTGGAAGGCAGTGAAAGCGACGGGCCGCTGGCCGATTGGGCGGTGTTCAACCAGGTCGCTGGGGGCACTGGTCAGGCGGCACGGCTGATGCCTATCGGCACCAAGCGGCCGAACCCCATCGGCCTGTTCGATGTGGTGGGCAACGCCGCCGAAATGGTCCAGGAATCCTTCCAATTGGTGCACGCCGGTCGCCGCCAGGGCGCCTACGGCGGCTTCGTGGTCAAGGGCGGCAACTACCTGGAAGGCGAGGGCACATTGTTCACCGGCATGCGCCGCGAATACCCGCTGTTCGCCGCCGATGGCACTGAGCAAAGCAACGAAACCACCGGTTTTCGCGTGGCCGTCGGTGCGTTGTTGGCGCCGCGTTCGCGCTACAAGGAATTGTTTGCCCAATGGCAGAAAGAAGGTCGGCTCGCGTCGCTGACCGATGCTATCGACGATGCCGAAGACCCGACCAAGCGCCTGGACAGCATCATCGCCGCCAGCATCGACCCACGCCTGCAAGCCGAGCTGGGGCTGGTCAACGAAGAGCTCAAGCGCAACGTCTCGCTCATCGCCCAGCAGCGCGAGGAAGCTGCGGGCAACCTGATCCAGTCCGCGGCCCTGGTGGCCGAGACCATCAACAACTACAACATTCGCCTGACCAATCTGCAGAACAGTCGGCAAGCCGCCCTGGACGCCAAGGACGAGGCCAGCGCCACGCTGTTCGGCACGGCCATCGACAACGGCCGCAGTGCGCTGGATGGCGCGGTGGCGATCTACATCGACAACCTGGCGACCGGCACGCGCTACACCGATGCGGTGATCCAGGCGCAGTTTCAACGCATCAAGGAAGAGTTGGAGCGCAAGCCGGTGCTGGGCAAGAGCCTGGTGGCGCGCGCCACGTTATTCGTTCGTCACGTCGGGGCTTATCGTCAGCAAAAACGAGCCGACCCGGCGGCGATATTGAAGGAATTGCTCGTATCGAGCGCTCAGCGGTCTTGAGTGTTCGTTGTCAGCGAGCTTGGAAGGGACTCAGGCGGCGATAGCGCCGCGCTGAGCTGGTCAACACTTAAACGAGAACATAATTATGCTTTTTCCCCGTAAACCTTTTGCTTCGGTTTCCAAGCGTCACTTGCTGATGGTCGCTGTCGGCTTCAGCACCGTACTGACTGGTTGCGCCACGTCGCCGACGTCCAAGGTCGCGTCGAGCACCAAGGTCGAGTACTACCCGAACTGCTACGAGCCGGTGCAACACTTGCGCGCCACCGAAGGGAACATGACCAAGTCGGTCATCACCGGTGCGGCCGTGGGTGCGGTCGGTGGTGCACTGCTGGGTGCACTGACCGCCGACAAGGAAGACCGTGGCCGCAACGCCGCCATTGGTGCCGCGGGCGGCGCGTTGGCCGGTGGTGCAACCGGTTACTACACCGAGCGCCAGAAGCAGATCGCCGATGACAACCAGCGCATCGCGTCCTACGCCACCGACGTCAACAAAAGCGTCTCCGACATCGACCGCAGCACTGCCTACGCCAAGACGTCGCAGCAGTGCTACCAGAACGCGTTCAGCAAACTGGTTGCCGACCGTAAGGCCAAGACTGTCAACGACACTGAAGGCCGCAAGCGCCTGGCGGAAATCGTCTCTGGTTTGAAAGAGTCGAACGACCTGATCGTTGCGGTCAACGGCAAGGCATCCGAAGACTTGAACAACTACACCCAGGCTTACGAGAAAGATCTGCAGCAAGTGGGCGTGCAGCGTACTGACGTGGTGACCGTGGCTACCGCCGAAACCAAGCAGGTTGTGGCGTCGTCCAAGACCAAGACCAAGAAAGCCACGAAACCGGCGAAAAAACCGGTGCTGCCAACCGTGCCGAAAGAAGCGGTGACCACCGAGAAAACCCTGCAGACTGCCAAGGCCAAGCAGGATGAAAGCAAGCAGGTTGCCAGTGCCGGTACCAGCCAGGTCAACAGCATGTGCAAAAACCCGGACCTGGGCGACTGGGCACCGGTTCCTTGCCCGAATGTTTGATTGAGTGAGGGCGGCTGATCGTTGATCAGCAGCTAAAACCTGTGGGAGCGAGCCTGCTCGCGATAGCGTTGGTTCAGTTGGCATCTATGTTGACTGACCCGCCGTCATCGCGAGCAAGTTCGCTCCCACAGTTGTTTTGTGCTGGCTGAAATATCTGCGCCAAGCCCCAATCCGCCTGTGGGAGCAAAGCTTGCTCGCGATGGCGTCGGCACAGCTTGCATCAAAGCTATGCGCTACCCCTTGGTCCCAGGCGCCGCCATTTCCTTGGTTTCCAAATGATCCAACGCCCGCTCAACCAACAACTGCACCCCATTGGCCATGCGGCTGATCGCCAGGGCTATGCAGCGGCGTGAGTCGTCCACATCGTCAGCCAGGTCGGCGGCGATGGTGCTGATGGAGAGCAGGTCTTCGGAGGCGTTGGCCAGCAGGGTTTCGGTGTCGATGTGGGGGGCGACGATGAACAACTGGGTGCTGTCAGGTTCGGGCGGTGAGTCGGGCTTGGGGTTGAGCTATTAGTCGAGGGCGCGGGTGGCAGCGTCATCGAGCCGTTTTTCTTCGAGGATTTCGACGCGGGATTTGCGTTGGTTTTGCGGCGGATTCGGAGTTGGTTTGAACATGATTAATTACCCGATATGTAATTGATTGGAAACTGACACCTCTCGTTGCACCGAAGAAGGTGGCAGCTGTGCGCGGGTGTGCAAGACCGGGCATATCGGACCCCGGCAGACCTCGAGAGTCTCCCGCGCGCAGCCGCCATAAACGCACCAATATGAGCATGAGCCAATTGGTGTGGCAGTTCGCGCGCCGATATGTACCGGACTTGCACGTCCGGGTCACCGTTTTTTGCGATGACGAACAGAGGTTAGCGGCGTCCCACAGCGCTGCCTAGTTCATGAACAGCCCGGCGTTTTGAAGGAAATGTCCGAGGAACAGGAGGGCAAAAAAATCAAAAGATCGCAGCCTTCGGCAGCTCCTACGGAAATCGATGTAGGAGCTGCCGAAGGCTGCGATCTTTTGATTTTTGGTTTCGTGACTTAGCGGTCATCTTTCGTGAAAACTAGCTTATCTTCCGGCAAAGAGATCCGATGATGGCGTTACGCCGCAGAATCGCTAAACTGCCAGCCATCGATCTTTTCTCACGAGGCTGTGCCCATGAAATTTCGTTTTCTGCTGTGGATGTTGGGATTGTTGATGGGCAAGGCCAGCCGGACCAATCCGGCGTTCCAGCAGCAGTTGGGCGACAAGGAGCTGGTGTTCCAGCTGCAAACCCTGGACGGTAAAGTCGCCCGGCATTTCACCGTGAGAAACCAGCGCATCACCAGCCAGTCGGGCACCTACCCGGAGCCTGCGTTCGCCATCGCCTTCAAGGACGCGGCCTATGGCTTCGCCACGATGCAGGCCAAGAACAAGCAACTGGCGTTCATGACGGGGATCCAGGACAAGTCGATCCAGATCAAGGGCAACCCGGCGCTGGTGATCTGGTTCCAGGGGTTGACCAAATACCTGAAGCCGAAGAAGGCTAAGAAGGTTTAGTCGAGTGGATTCTGTAGGAGCCAAGCCTTGTGGGAGCAAGCTTTGCTCCCACAGCTAAATCCGCTCGCCACAGTAGCTCAGTTGCCTGCATCAGCGCTCAATGGCCGAACTGCGAAGCCAGCTCCCTCAGCAGCACTTCAGCCTCAAGCACCTTGCTGACCACGTCATTGGCTTTGTCTCGCGTCAAACCCACGCGTTCGAGCAGCGTTTCGGGGATCTCTTCATCCGGGCCGGTGCCGATGCCACGGGCGCGCAGCAGGCGCACGGCCAGGCACACCAGGTTCGGGTACTCGGCGTATTCGCCATCGTAGTGCGGGTCGTGCTGGAAGCGCAGGGCGGTGGCCAGTTCGTCGGGCATGTCCCAGTAGCGCATCAGCCAGGCGCCGATCTGTTCGCGACTGATGCCCAGCAGGTGCTGTTCCACGTAGCTGTGGCACAGGTGCGGGTTGACCTCCAGGTGTCGGCAGATCAACGAGAAGTGCGGCGGGAACACGTGGGCCAGCAGCAGGTAGCCGAAGTTGTGCAACAGGCCGGACAGGTAGGTCAGGCCGCCTTCGGGTCGCTGGGCGCGCGGCATGGCGCGGGTCAGGCCTTCAATGACGGCGGCGGTGTAGATCGACTGGTGCCAGTACGGCGTGGTGTGTTGCGGATGGTCCTTGGGCAGGCTCAGGGTCTTGCCCAGGGCCAGACCCAGCGCCAGGTTGATCACCAGGTCGAAGCCCAGGACCCGCACGATGGCGTCTTCCACTGAACGAATCTTGCCGGGTGATGCGTAGTAGGGCGATGCCGCCCAGCTCACCACTTGCGCGGCCAGGGCCGGGTCGGTTTCCACCACGCCGGTGATGTCATCGATGGTGGCGTCCGGGTCGACCCGCAGCTTGATGATTTTTTGTGCGGTTTCAGCCAGCGGCGGGATTTCGATGGTTTCTTCCAGCCGTTGCTGGATACGCCGGGCGGTGAACGCCTGCACAGCCTGGGTGATTTCCGCGCGGTCGTCGTGCGGGCGGTCCAGGTTGGGGGTGATGTTGCTCACGGCTTCGCCGAACGTCGCGGCGCTGGCCTTGGTGAGCATGGTCTTGAACGCTTCGCTGGTGACTTCCAGCAGCAGCCCCGGCTCGCCCGAGTTGATCAGCAACTTCGGCTCGCGCAGCAGGCTTTCTTCGTACAGGCACGGCGAGCTGGTCAGCGCCGGCAGGCCGGGCAGCAGGCTCAGGCTGTGTTTGCCGAGCATGCGCTCCAGGCGTTCGGTCGGTACTGCCGTGAGTTTGCGACCGGTGAGTTCGGCCAGGCGGTTGAGGTCCAGCAGCTGGCTTTGCGGAAACAGCACCATCAGCGCGCCAACGGCATCGTGCAGCAACACCGCCTGCACTTTGCGGGCTGGGTTCAGGCCGGGGCGTTCAAGCACTTCGTCAAAGCCGATGCCCAATTTATCGAGCAACAGCCGAATAACAGACGGAGCGTGCGGGGATTCGGGGGCGAGGGCAGCTTCTGTCATGGTCTGTATCCGTTTTCCTACAAGTTGGTCAGTATAACCAGCTTGTCCGGTACGCGCGTCCGGAAAACTGAGCGCGTGCTCACACTTGGCCGTATTGCTGCCCGTGACGCAGCCAGCGATCCAACAGCGGGCTGACGTGGTCGGGCCAGCGCTCCAGCAGCGCCTGGGCGGCATCGCGTACGGCGGGGAGCAGGTCGGCGTCGCGCATCAGGTCGGCTACCTTGAATTGAAGCAGGCCGGTCTGGCGGGTGCCGAGCATTTCACCGGGGCCGCGCAATTCGAGGTCTTTTTCGGCGATGACGAAACCGTCGTTGGTTTCGCGCATGATGCCCAGTCGCTGCCGCCCAATCTGCGACAGCGGCGGGTGATACAGCAAGACGCAATGGCTGGCGGCGCTGCCCCGGCCCACCCGGCCGCGCAGTTGGTGCAGCTGCGCCAGGCCCAGGCGCTCGGGGTTTTCGATGATCATCAGGCTGGCATTGGGCACGTCGACGCCGACCTCGATCACCGTGGTGGCAACCAAAAGTTGCAGGGCGCCGGCCTTGAATTCAGCCATGACGGCGGCTTTCTCGGCGGGTTTCATGCGGCCATGGATCAGCCCGACCTTCAACTCGCCGAGGGCGGCGGTGAGGTCTTCATAGGTGGTTTCGGCCGCCTGGCAGGTCAGTTCTTCCGACTCTTCGATCAGCGTGCACACCCAATAAGCCTGCCGCCCTTCGGCGCAGGCGCTGCGCACACGCTCGATCACTTCGACCCGACGGGTATCGGTGACCAGCACGGTATTGACCGGCGTGCGGCCGGGAGGCAGTTCGTCGAGGATCGAGGTGTCGAGGTCGGCATAGGCGCTCATCGCCAGGGTCCGCGGGATCGGCGTCGCGGTCATGATCAGTTGATGAGGGCACATCCGCCCACCGACGCCTTTCTGCCGCAGGGCCAGGCGCTGTTGCACGCCGAAGCGGTGTTGTTCGTCGATGATCACCAAGGCCAGGTTCTTGAACTGCACTTCGTCCTGGAACAGCGCATGGGTGCCGACCACCATGGGTGCGCCTTCGGCGATCTGTGCCAGGGCGGCGGCTCGGTTCTTGCCCTTGAGCTTGCCGGCCAGCCAGGCGACTTCGATGCCCAACGGTTCGAGCCAGCGTTGGAAGGTGATGAAATGTTGTTCGGCAAGGATCTCGGTGGGCGCCATCAACGCTACCTGATAACCGGCCTCCAAGGCCTGCAGCGCGGCGAGGGCGGCGACCACGGTCTTGCCGGCGCCGACATCGCCCTGGATGAGCCGCAGCATCGGTTCGGGCTGGCTCAGGTCGTAGGCGATTTCGTTGCCGACCCGTTGCTGGGCGCCCGTTGGGGTAAAGCCGAGGTTGGCCAAGTAGCGAGCCGGCAGCTCCCGGGCCTTGGGCATGGCCGGGGCGCGCAGGGAACGCAGGCTTTCGCGCAGGCGTTGCTGGGACAGTTGATGCGTCAGCAGTTCTTCGAATGCCAGGCGATGCTGGGCCCAGTGATGGCCGAGGGCGAGTTCGTCCACGTCGGCATCGGCGGGCGGGTGGTGCAGGTAGCGGATCGCATCGGCCAACGGCGCCAGGTGGTAATCCCGGGCCAGTTCCGTGGGCAGCCAGTCGGGCAGGCTGCTGGGGCCGAGCAGGGTCAGGGTTTGCTGGCAGAGCTGGCGCAGGCGTTGCTGGGTCAGGCCTTCGGTGAGCGGATAGACCGGGGTCAGGGTTTCATCCACAGGCGGCGGTTCGTCACCGGTGATGCTGCGGTATTCCGGGTGATAGATTTCCAGCCCCGAAGCCCCGGGCCGTGCCTCGCCGTAGCAGCGCACGCGGGTACCACGCTTGAGGCCTTCCTTTTGTGCATTGCTGAAATGGTAGAAGCGCAGGCTGAGCCCGCCGGTGCCGTCCTGCAAGCGCACCACCAGGCTGCGACGGCGGCCCATGACCACGTCGGCGCCGCTGACGGTGCCTTCGATCACCGCATCCTGCCCCGGGCGCAAATGGCCGATGGGCACCACACGGGTGCGGTCCTGGTAGCGCAGCGGCAGGTGGAACAGTACGTCCTGGAGGTTTTCCAGGCCGACCTTGGCCAGTTTCTCGGCCATGGCTTCACCGACACCCTTGAGTGCCGTGACCGGCACTTTCGACAGCTCAGTCATGGCCGTGGCTTACTTGCCGGCAGGCGGCTTGGCCACGGAGCACAGGCGGATCGAGTCGGCGAGGATCTCGATGGCCTTGGGCCGCGGGAAACTGGCGCGCCAGGCGATGGCGACGGTGCGGAACGGCACGGGCGGCGTCAGCGGGCGGACTTCGATCACGCCCGGGGAGTAATGATGGCTGTCCACTGCCGACAGCGGCAGGATCGAAATGCCCAGGCCGGAAGCGACCATGTGGCGGATGGTTTCCAGGGAGCTGGATTCCACCGTGGTGTGCTTGGCACCTTCGCTGCCCTTGGCCAGGGTCGGGCAGGCTTCGAGCACCTGGTCGCGGAAGCAGTGGCCTTCGCCAAGCAACAGCAGGCTCTTGTCGTTGAGCAGGGCGGCGTCGATGGTTTTTTTCTGGGTCCAGGGGTGCTGGGCCGGCATCAGGACGTAGAACGGTTCGTCGTAGAGCGGCAGGGTCAGGACATCGGCTTCGTTGAACGGCAGGGCGATGATGATCGCGTCCAGCTCGCCGTTGCGCAGCTTGTCGCGCAGCACGTGGGTGAAGTTTTCTTCGATGTACAACGGCATCTGCGGGGCGACCCGGTGCAGTTGCGGAATCAGGTGCGGGAACAGGTACGGGCCGACGGTGTAGATCGCGCCGACTTTCAGCGGGGCAGTCAGTTGGTTCTTGCCGGCCTGGGCCAATTCGCGAATGCCCTGGGCCTGCTCCAGGACCTTCTGCGCCTGGGCCACGATGCCTTCGCCCACGGGGGTCAGGCGCACCGCGCTCTTACTGCGCTCGAAAATCAGCACACCGAGTTCGTCTTCAAGCTTTTTCACACCCACCGACAGCGTCGGCTGGCTGACATGGCAACGCTCGGCCGCATGGCCGAAATGCTGCTCTTGGGCGAGGGTCACGATGTAGCGTAATTCTGTGAGGGTCATGGCGAGCGTCCGTGAAGTTGCGAGCCAAGCATACCGGCTGCAATCGATAGACGCACGTTATCAGACTGGGGGTGCGGTGTGACACTGTCCAATGTCTGTCGGGTCGTTGCCGGATATGAAAAAGGCATCTTTCGATGCCTTCCTGTTGGTTGTACCCATTGTGGCGACGGAACCAGCTCCCGCTGGTCTCTGTAGGAGCTGGCGAAGCCTGCTATCTTTTGATCTTGATCTTTCACTTGGGATTCAAGCGTCTTTGGAAAGATCGCAGCCTCGCTCCGCTCGACAGCTCAGGCCCCAGCGGGAGCAAGCTCCCTCGCCACAGGATTCATCATGCCATCGGGGTGCCAGGTCTGGATCAACGCCGGCGCTTGTCGATGGAGTACACGAACGGCGCCGTCAGTTCGATGGTGCCGTTGGTCAGCAGCTCCGCCGGCGGCTTGGGCAGCGGTTGGGCGCGGCGGATCATTTCCAGGGTGGCCCGGTCCAGGGAGTCCGTGCCGGAGCTGCCCACCAGTTCGAACGACAACACGTTGCCTTCGGCATCTACCACGAAGCGCAGGCGGTTGGTGCCTTCCTTGTTCATCTGCTGGGCCCTGTGCGGGTACTTCTTGTACTTGCCCAGGTGCGCCAGCAACGTGCCCTGCCAATTGGCCTTGGCCGCCGATTGCGCAGGCGACGGGCCGGGAGCCGGTTGCGCGGACTTCTCGGCCAGTGACTGGGTCGGCGGGGTGTCGCTGGGCTTTTGCTCCGAGGGCGGTTCTTTCGGCGGCTCGGGCTTTTTCTCCACCGGTTTGGGCTTGGGCGGTTGAGGCTTTGGCTTGGGCTTGACCGGCTTGGGCACGGAAATCTCCGGCTTCGGCGCTTCGGCAAGCTTGGGCAACGGCAATTCTTCGACCGGCTCGGGAGGTTGCGGCGGTGTGACGACTTTCGGCGGTGCCGGTGGCGGCGGCGCAGGCATCGGCGCCAGCTCGACCATCATCGCTTGGGGAGGCAATTCGATGGGCGGGCGCGATGTCCAGTTCAGCGCCAGGGCGATGGCGAGCGCATGCACGCCCAGCACCACCACCAGGCTAGTGCTGTAACGCATCAGCTTTTGGCGCGTCGTGATCATTTTTTGGGCGCCGTCTCGAGTCCGACCAGGCCGACCTTCAGGTAGCCGGCGCCCCGCAGCGCGTCCATCACGCTCATCAGGTCGCCATAGTCCACGCCTTTGTCGGCCTGGAAGAAGATCGTCGTGTCTTTCTTGCCCTGGGTCCTGGCGTCGAGGGTCGCGCCGAGGGTTTCGGCCTTGACCTCGTCTTCACCCAGGAACAGGCGCTGGTCGGCCTTGACGCTGAGAAACACCGGTTTCTCCGGCCGTGGCGAGGGCTTGGCCGTCGACGCCGGCAGGTCAACCTTGATGTCCACGGTGGCCAGCGGGGCGGCCACCATGAAGATGATCAACAGCACCAGCATCACGTCGATGAACGGCGTGACGTTGATTTCGTGATTTTCGGCCAGATCGTCGTCTGCGCCTTCTTTCAAATGCAGGCCCATGGCCGATTACCCCACTTTCACCATGTGCGGTTGCGAGCCACGCTCGGGCGGCAGGTGGTCGAGGTCGCGGCTGACCAGCAGCAGGACTTCGGCCGAGGCGTCGGAGACCTGGGCCTTGTAGCCGGCAATGGAGCGGGCGAAGACGTTGTAGATCACGACGGCCGGGATTGCCGCGACCAGTCCGAGCGCAGTCGCCAGCAGCGCTTCGGCGATGCCGGGGGCCACGACGGCGAGGTTGGTGGTCTGGGTCTTGGCGATGCCGATGAAGCTGTTCATGATGCCCCACACGGTGCCGAACAGGCCGACGAACGGCGCGGTGGCGCCGATGGTGGCGAGCACGCCGGTGCCGCTGCTCATGTTGCGACCGCAGGCGGCGACCAGGCGCTCGAGGCGGAAGCTCACGCGCTCCTTGATGCCTTCTTTCTCGCGGCTGTTGGCCGACAGGCGCATCTCTTCGAGGGCGTCATGCACCAGCAGGTTGGCAAGAGTGCCTGCCTTCGCGGCGCTGGCGCTGGCTTCCTTGAGGGTGGTGGCTTTTTTCAGGGCGGCGATTTCACCGCGCAAGCGACGCTTGGCACCCAGCAGCTCGAAGCCTTTGGCGATCCAGATGGTCCAGGTGATGATCGAGGCGATGGCCAGGCCGATCATCACGATTTTCACGATGATGTCAGCGTTCTTGTACATGCCCCATGGCGACAGGTCGTGGGCCATGCCCAGGGAGTTGTCGGCGTTTTGCTGCTCTTGTTCCATCAGCTCGGCCGTTTCGCCGAGCTCGGACAACGCCTTTTGGACTTCCGGAGGAAGTGACGAGGTGTCCACACTGCCGTCAGGGTTGCGCGGTACGTTCGGCGTGGCGCTTGCAGCGGGTTCGTTAGTGGCTGTGGGAGCGGAGGCTTGATCTGCGAGCGCGGCGGCAGGTGCCAGCAGCAGGCTGAACAGCAGGGCGGCTACCGTGCTCCAGGCACGAGGTCGATTGGTTGGCGAAGCGGGGGATAGAGAGCGTTTCATGCTGGCCGGACCTGAGAGAAAAAAGAAGGTTGATGTTCTTCCAGGCCTCGTGGGCCGAGAACAAAAGTGGTGGGCATTATTGCAATTAATTCTTGTTAACAAAAGTAATACAGTAACTTTTTTTCTCACATGGCTAGCCGCTCGTCCCCCACGGAGGCTAGTCTGCGGCTTTGCCAGAGGAGTTTTTGATGTCCGCGCCTTCTGTTTTGATCGCCGGTTGCGGTGATATCGGCGGCCGCCTGGCCAGCCGGTTAGTGGCCGAACATTGGCAAGTCCATGGCCTGCGGCGCACGGTTTCGAACCTGCCGGCGGGCGTCATCGGGGTGGCGGGGGATTTGTTCAGCGAGCAATGTCCTACCGACTGGCCCACCGATTCGCTGGATTACCTGGTGTACAGCGCTGCCGCCACCGACCATGACGAAGCGGGTTATCGCACAGCTTATGTCGAGGGGTTGCAGCATGTGTTGAGCTGGTTGAAGCAGCATGGGCAGCAGCCCAAGCGTCTGCTTTTTGTGTCCAGCAGCAGTGTTTATGGGCAACAGCAGGGCGAATGGGTGGATGAAGCCTCGCCAACCGTGGCCGGCGGGTATTCCGGTCGGCTGATGCTCGAAGCCGAGCAAGTGGCCCTGGACAGCGGCATCCCGGCCAGCCGCGTGCGCCTGACCGGTATCTATGGGCCGGGTCGAGAGTGGTTGCTGAGCCAGGTGCGCCAAGGGTATCGCGTCGTGATCGACCCGCCGCTCTACGCCAATCGCATCCACGCCGACGATGCGGCCGGCTTGCTGGCGTTCCTGCTGGAGGCCGATCGCCAGGGCCGGGTGCTGGACGATTGCTACATCGGCGTCGACGACGCCCCTGCGCCGCTGGCCGAGGTGGTGGGCTGGTTGCGTGAATACATGGGCGTCACCCAGTGGGCCGAAGACGCCAGCGTGCGGCGTGCCGGCAGCAAGCGCTGCAGCAATGCCCGGGCGAAGGCCTTGGGCTGGACGCCGCGTTATCCGAGTTTTCGCGAGGGGTATGCAGCGATTCTGGAAGGGCGCTGCTGACTGACGGTCAGCCCAAAGCAAACTGTGGGAACGGGCCTGTGGGAGCAAAGCTTGCTCGCGATGACGTCGCCACATACAACATTTCTGTTGGCTGTAGAACCGCTATCGCGAGCAAGCTTTGCTCCCACAGGTCCACTCCTACAGGGTATTCGCACTACTGCTTTTCAAGTACCCACTTACGATCACCCGGCGTGAACGACGGCATTTCATCGGCCAGCGCCGCGTTGACGGTCTGGAAGATTTCCAGCTTCTTGCCGTCGCGGGTAAAGATCCAGGGATTGCCCTGGCCGTTCTGCTGCAGCCAGATGTTGTCGTTGCCACCGCTCATGGAGGCGCAATCGCCGGCCAGGCACAAGGCGTAGCGATCGGCCCCCGGCAGGCCGCTGACCTGGCCGTCGGGCTGGAATTGCACGGTCGCGCCCTGGCCGGGGCCGCTGGCGATGTTCCAGGTGCCGCCAAGGTAGGCGGCATACAGCGCGCGCTCGAAACTGGCGCCGATGGGCGCGCCTTCCGGTACCTGGACTTGTGCGCGATCGAACACCTGCTGCGGTTCGTTCTCGGTGGCGGCCTGGCTCAACTGGTCGCCGTCGCGCTTGAGTTCGCTGGCGGAGCTGCCGTAGAAATCGACTTTCCAGGTGCCGTCTTCTTCGCCCAGCAATTTGCCTTCGACGTTTTCAAAGCCGTTGGTGTAGCGCGCCTGGCCGGCCCGGGTGTTGACGTCCCATTCCAGGTTCGGGCCATAGCCCTGCAATGCCTCGCGAAGCGGGCCACCCTTGGCGGCAGCGTCGATGGCGGCCTGGTTGATCCAGGTACCGCTGATGTCACGGTCGGCAGGGTCGCTGGCGCAGCCGGCCAGCAGGAGGGCGAGCAGGGGGAGAGCAAGCGCTTTGCGCATGGTGGAATCCTTTCAAAACGAAAACGGCGCAGCGGGGGACGCTGCGCCGACCTGTTTACTCGATGACCAGGATGGCATCCATCTCGACCTGCGAACCCTTTGGCAGGGCGGCCACGCCAATGGCGGCGCGGGCAGGGTAAGGCTGGTCGAAGTACTTGCCCATGATCTCGTTGACCTTGGCGAAGTGGCTCAAGTCGGTGAGGAAGATGTTGAGCTTGACGATGTCCTTGAACGAGCCACCGGCAGCTTCGGCCACGGCCTTGAGGTTTTCGAACACCTGCACGGTCTGGGCTTCGAAGCCTTCAACCAGTTCCATGGTCTTGGGGTCCAGTGGGATCTGGCCGGACATGTACACGGTGTTGCCGGCCTTGATCGCCTGGGAATAGGTACCGATGGCGGCCGGGGCCTTGTCGCTGGTGATAACGGTCTTGGTCATTGATGACTCCTTGTAAGGAATAGGGGGGCTATTTGAGGAGCTATGCGCGCATGCGGGTGATGCGGATGACGCCGGTCAGGGCGCGCAGTTTCTTGATCACGCGGGCCAGGTGCACACGGTCGTGCACGCTGACCACCAATTGGACGACGCTGATGCGGCCATCGCGTTCGTCCATGCTGATTTTTTCGATATTGCCGTCGGCGGCGTTGACGCTGCTGGCCAGCAGGGCGATCAGGCCACGCTGGTGCTCCAGCTCGACCCGCAGCTCGACGTTGAATTCGCCGGTGACATCCTTGGCCCAGGAGAGCTGGATGCATTTTTCCGGGTTGTGGCGGATTTCACTGATGTTGCGGCAGTTGTCCAGGTGCACCACCATCCCCTTGCCTGCGGACAGGTGGCCGACAATCGGGTCGCCCGGGATCGGCGTGCAGCACTTGGCATAGCTGAGCACCAGGCCTTCGGTGCCGCGAATCGCCAGCGGGCCTTCGGGGCTTGGCAATTGTTCGCCTTCGCCGAGCAGGCGGCGGGCGACGACATATGCCATGCGATTGCCCAGCCCGATGTCTTCGAGCAGGTCTTCGATCAGTTCGAGGCGGTATTCGTGGAGCATTACCTGCACACGTTCGGCCGGGATCTTGTCCAGCGAGCTGTCGAAACCGTTCAGCACCTTGTTCAGCAGGCGTTCGCCGAGGCTGATGGATTCGGAGCGGCGTTGCAGTTTCAAGGCGTGCCGGATGTGTGTGCGGGCCTTGCCCGTGACCACGAAATTGAGCCACGCCGGATTGGGCCGTGCGCCCGGAGCGCTGACGATTTCCACCGTGGAACCGCTTTGCAGCGGTTCGGACAACGGTGCCAGGCGACGGTTGATGCGACAGGCGATGCAGCTGTTGCCGACGTCGGTGTGCACCGCATAGGCAAAGTCCACGGCCGTGGAGCCTTTGGGCAGCTCCATGATCCGGCCCTTGGGCGTGAAGACGTAGACCTCGTCCGGAAACAGGTCGATCTTCACGCTCTCGATGAATTCCAGGGAGTTGCCGGCGCGCTGCTGCATTTCCAGCACACCCTTGACCCACTGCCGGGCCCGGGCGTGGGTGCTCTTGGGTTGTTCGTCGCCGCTGGATTTGTAGAGCCAATGGGCGGCGATGCCGTTGTTGGCCATCTCTTCCATTTCACGGGTGCGGATCTGGATTTCGATCGGTACGCCGTGCATGCCGAACAACGTGGTGTGCAGCGATTGATAGCCGTTGGCCTTGGGAATCGCAATGTAATCCTTGAAGCGCCCCGGCAATGGTTTGTACAAATTATGTACAGCGCCCAGCACGCGGTAGCAGGTATCGACCTTGTCGACGATGATCCGGAACGCGTAGACGTCCATGATTTCGTTGAAGGCCCGACGCTTGCCGCGCATTTTCTTGTAGATGCCGTAGAGGTGTTTCTGCCGCCCGCTGACTTCGCCGTCGATGCCGTCGATAGCCAGGCAGTGGCTCAGGGACTCTTCGATCTTGTTGACGATTTCCTTGCGGTTGCCCCGGGCGCGTTTGACGGCCTGGTTGATCCGCGCCGAACGCATCGGGTGCATGGCCTTGAAGCCCAGGTCTTCGAACTCGATGCGGATCGCGTGCATGCCCAGGCGGTTGGCGATGGGCGCGTAGATTTCCAGGGTTTCCTTGGCGATGCGCCGACGTTTTTCGCCGGAGAGTACTTCCAGGGTGCGCATGTTGTGCAGGCGGTCGGCGAGCTTGACCAGGATCACGCGGATGTCGCGGGCCATGGCCATGGCCATTTTCTGGAAGTTCTCGGCCTGGGCCTCGGCCTTGGTCTCGAAGTTCATCTGGGTCAGCTTGCTGACCCCGTCGACCAGTTCGGCCACGGTTTCGCCGAACTGCGCTTGCAGCGCTTCCTTGGCAATGCCGGTGTCTTCGATCACGTCATGCAGCATCGCAGCCATCAGGCTCTGATGGTCCATGTGCATGTCGGCAAGAATATTCGCCACCGCAAGGGGGTGCGTGACGTACGCCTCGCCGCTGCGGCGGCGCTGGCCGTCGTGGGCTTGTTCGGCGTAGAAATAGGCTCGGCGGACCAGGTTGACCTGGTCCGTGCCGAGGTAGGCCGATAAGCGATCGGCGAGGGCGTCTATGCTCGGCATGATGACTCCTGCCGTTTGCTGTGACCCCGCGCCGTGCTACGTCGACCAGGCATAGGCTTAGACCGCCTCGTTGGACTCGTCCTCGAACGCTGCGAACAGCGGTTCGTCTTCGACGATTTCAGCGTTGGCGATGAACTCGTAGCTCATCAGGCCTTCGGCGATTTCACGCAGCGCTACTACGGTAGGCTTGTCGTTTTCCCACTGGACCAATGGCTCTTTGCCGCCGGTGGCCAGTTGACGGGCACGCTTGGTAGAGAGCATGACCAGCTCAAAGCGGTTTTCCACGTGTTCTAGGCAGTCTTCAACGGTTACGCGGGCCATGGTATTCCTCGGAGCGAATGCAATATGCGCGCTGCCCGGTTGGGCGAGCGGACTCGACAGTTTAAAAAAACACCAGCGTTTAGGGAAGCGCTGATTTTTTGACCAAGCCCCTCGGCGCGCTGCGAGTACCAATGTAAAGCCGTCGCAGCGGTTTTGGGAAGGGCTGTTCAGCCCAGCAATTCGGCCAATAATTTGCCGAAACGTTGCTGTTGGCGTTTCTGCTGCAGCTGGCTGGCGCGGAAAATCGCCTTCAGGTCGTCCAGCGCGTGGGCGAAATCGTCGTTGATGATCAGGTAATCATAGTCGACGTAGTGACTCATTTCGCTGACCGCTTCGCGCATCCGGCCTTCAATGATTTCGTCACTGTCCTGGCCACGGTTGGTCAGGCGCTGGCGCAAGGCTTGCTGGCTTGGCGGGAGGATGAAGATCGAACGGGCCTGGGGCATCAGCTTGCGCACCTGCTCGGCGCCTTGCCAGTCGATTTCCAGGATCAGGTCGTGGCCTTCGTCCAGGGTCTGCTGCAGATAGCTTTGCGAAGTGCCATAGAGGTTGCCGAAGACTTCGGCACGCTCCAGGAAATCACCATGCTCAGCCATCTTCACGAACTCTTCGCGGTCGACGAAGTGATAGTTCACGCCGTTCACTTCGCCCGGGCGCATGGCGCGGGTGGTGTGCGAGACCGAGACGCGGATCTGCGGCTCGGCGTCGATCAGCGCCTTGACCAGGCTGGTCTTGCCGGCGCCCGAGGGCGCGGAAATGATGTAGAGAGTGCCGGTGCTGTGGGTCATGTCGGGTTAGCCTTACTCAATGTTCTGCACTTGTTCACGCATTTGTTCGATCAACACCTTGAGGTTGACCGCCGCCTGGGTGCTGCGCGGGTCGAAGGCCTTGGAGCCCAGTGTGTTGGCTTCGCGGTTGAGTTCCTGCATCAGGAAGTCCAGGCGGCGACCGGCCGCACCGCCGGACTTGAGCACCCGGCGAACTTCGATGATGTGGGTGCTCAGGCGATCCAGTTCTTCGGCCACGTCGCTCTTTTGCGCGAGCATGACCATTTCCTGTTCCAGGCGTTGCGGATCCAGCTCGGCCTTCATGTCGGTGAAGCGGTCGAGGATTTTCTGGCGCTGGGTGGCGAGCATCTGCGGGACCAGTTCGCGCAGGGTGCTGACGTCTTCTTCAATGGAGGTCAGGCGCTCGTTGATCAGCCGGGCCAGCTCCGCACCTTCGCGCTCGCGGCCGGCCTTGAGTTCTTTGAGACCTTCATTGAACAGCGCCATCGCCTCGGCGTTCAGCGCCTGCGGGTCATTCGCGTCCCCCACCAGCACGCCGGGCCAGGCCAGGACTTCCAGTGGGTTCAGGGCGGCGGGGTTCTTGATAAGGCTGGCGACGGTTTCGGCGGCGGCGACCAGTTGCGCGGCGCGTTCGCGGTCTACCTGAAGCGTCTTGCCGGTGCTTTCTTCGGTGAAGCGCAGGGTGCATTCCAGCTTGCCCCGGGACAGGCCCTGGCGCAGTGCTTCGCGCACGCCGCCTTCCAGGTCGCGGAAAGACTCGGGCAGGCGCAGGTGCGGCTCCAGGTAGCGGCTGTTGACCGAGCGCAGTTCCCAGCTCAGCGTGCCTTGGGCCCCGGCTTTTTCGACGCGGGCGAAGGCGGTCATGCTGTGCACCATGGAGGTTCCTCGCAATGCAGGCCGGCACGACGGTGGTCGCGGGCCTGGGATCTGTAAATTAAAAGCCCAAGGGCAGCAAAGGCGCAGGATTGTAGCGCAGTGAGGCGTATGCCCCAACCGCGCTTGCGACAAAGCGCAGCAGCCCGTCGGGCGGGGCTTTGCGCGGCTTCGCTTGCGCCGGCTTTTCTTGCGGCGCTACGTTTAACTGCCCTCTGACGATTCACGGCTCTATAATGCTCGGCAGTTTTCCGTCCTCTGTACAGGTATTCCCTATGAAACGTCCAAGTGGTCGCGCTGCCGATCAGCTTCGCTCGATCCGCATTACCCGCAACTACACCAAACACGCCGAGGGATCTGTACTGGTCGAATTCGGTGATACCAAAGTCATCTGCACGGTCAGCGTCGAAAACGGCGTGCCACGGTTCCTCAAGGGCCAGGGTCAAGGCTGGCTGACCGCTGAATACGGCATGCTGCCGCGCGCCACTGGTGAGCGCAATCAACGTGAGGCCAGCCGTGGCAAGCAGGGCGGCCGTACCCTGGAAATCCAACGTTTGATCGGCCGTTCGCTGCGTGCCGCGCTGGACATGTCCAAGTTGGGCGACGTGACGCTGTATGTCGATTGCGATGTGATCCAGGCTGACGGCGGCACCCGTACCGCGTCCATTACCGGAGCCATGGTCGCACTGGTCGATGCCTTGAAAGTGATCAAGAAGCGCGGCGGCCTCAAGGGCGGCGACCCGCTCAAGCAAATGATCGCCGCGGTGTCCGTGGGCATGTACCAGGGCGAGCCGGTGCTGGACCTGGATTACCTGGAAGATTCCGCCGCCGAGACCGACCTGAACGTGGTCATGACCAGTGCCGGTGGTTTTATCGAAGTCCAGGGTACTGCCGAGGGCGCGCCGTTCCAGCCGGAAGAATTGAACGCTATGCTGGAGTTGGCGAAGAAAGGCATGAACGAGATATTCGAACTGCAAAAGGCCGCCTTGGCTGACTGATCGATCCCCGTTTCAAGACAAGGAGAGCGTCATGAGTGATGAGCAAATCCTGCTGCCCCAGCCGAGCAAAGAGGCGCGTCAATGGGCAATGTTTTGTCACCTGTCCGCCTTGTTGGGGATCTGGATTCCGTTCGGCACCCTGATCGGGCCGCTCGTGCTCTGGCAGCTCAAGCGTGAATCCGACCCGTTCATCGATGCCCAGGGCAAGGAAGCGCTGAACTTCCAGATTACCGTGGCGATTGCCTCGGCGATCTGCCTGTTGCTGATGGTCGTGGTGATCGGCTTCTTCCTGTTCGGCCTGGTGGCCATCGGTGCGCTGGTGCTGACCATTATTGGCGGCGTGAAGGCCAATGAAGGGCTGCCGTATAGGTATCCGTTTACCTGGCGCTTGGTCAAATAACGACCAGTAAAGACCTGTCCCTGTGGGAGCGAGCTTGCTCCCACAGTGGTTTTTCAGCGACATAAAAAAACCGACATCACTGTCGGTTTTTTTGTAGGTACAAACGGTGCTTAGATGGTCAACGTCCAGTCGTAATCCACGATCAGCGGCGCGTGCTGCGAGAACCGTGGCTGACGCGGCAGGCGGGCGCTGCGTACGAAACGGCGCAGCCCAGGCGTCAGCAACTGGTAGTCGAAACGCCAACCGAGGTTGAGCATTTCGGCCTGTTCGTTGTCCGGCCACCAGCTGTATTGGTCACCTTCACGGCTGACTTCACGCAGGGCGTCGACATAACCCATGTTGCCAATGATCTCGTCCATCCAGGCCCGTTCCGGTGCCAGGAAGCCAGGAGATTGTTGGCTGTCGCGCCAGTTCTTGATATCCAGCTTCTGTTGCGCCACGTACAGCGAGCCACAATAGATGTACTCGCGACGTTTGCGCCGCTGTTTATCCAGGTAACGGGCGAAGTCGTCCATCAACTTGAATTTCTGATTCAAATCTTCATCGCCGTTCTGCCCCGAAGGGAGCAGTAAGGTCGCGATGCTGACCTTGTCGAAATCGGCTTGCAGGTAGCGCCCGTAGCGGTCCGCCGTCTCGAAACCGAGACCGTTGATGACAGCCTTCGGTTGCAGCCGCGAGTACAAAGCCACGCCACCCTGGGCGGGGACTTCGGCATCGCAGGCATAAAGGAAGTAACCATCCAGTTGGAAGGCTGCATCGTCCAGTTCAAAGGCGGAGGCGCGGGTGTCCTGCAGGCAGATGACGTCGGCATTCTGTGCTTGCAGCCAACTGAGCAAACCACGCTCGACTGCAGCCTGAATACCATTGACGTTCACACTGATGATCCGCATAAATGGCCCCAAAAATCACGTGCGTGTATGATACACGCCGTGTACCTATTTAGCTAAATCCGCGGTATTTGAGGCTTTTTTTCATGCAGGCGTATCAGCGCGATTTCATTCGCTTTGCCATCGATCGCGGCGTTTTGCGCTTCGGTGAGTTCACCCTCAAGTCCGGGCGCACCAGCCCGTACTTCTTCAATGCCGGCCTGTTCAACACCGGTTCCGCCCTGGCGCAACTGGGTCGTTTCTATGCGGCAGCCATCGTCGAGAGTGGCATCCCGTTCGACGTGCTGTTCGGCCCGGCCTACAAAGGCATCCCGCTGGCCGCCACCACCGCCGTCGCCCTGGCCGAACACCACGGCCGCGACTTGCCTTGGTGCTTCAACCGCAAGGAAGCCAAGGCCCATGGCGAAGGCGGTAGCCTGGTGGGCGCGCCGCTGACCGGCGACGTATTGATCATCGACGACGTCATCACCGCCGGCACTGCCATTCGTGAAGTGATGCAGATCATCGGTTCCCAGGAAGGCGCCAAGGCCGCTGGCGTGCTGATTGCCCTGAACCGCCAGGAGCGCGGTAACGGTGAGTTGTCGGCGATCCAGGAAGTGGAGCGCGACTTCGGCATCCCGGTGATCAGCATTGTGTCGCTGAACCAGGTGCTGGAGTTTTTGGCCGACGATCCGCAGCTCAAGCAGCATTTGCCGGCGGTTGAGGCTTATCGGGCGCAGTTCGGCGTCTAAGAAGCCCGCTGATTTTGATCTTGTGGCGAGGGAGCTTGCTCCCGCTGGGCCTGTAGGAGCTGTCGAGTGCAACGAGGCTGCGATCTTTCCCCGGCCACTTGAATCCCAAGCGAAAGATCAAAAGATCGCAGGCTTCGCCAGCTCCTACAAAAGCCCAGCGGGAGCAAGCTCTCATGGAACAAATTACAACCCCATGTTTTTGAAGTACTTTTCAACAAGCTGCAATGTGGCTCAGTTGGACCGCTATTCCCGTGTGGCGAGGGGATTTAGCGAAACGTCGCACCGCCCCGCTGGGCTGCGCAGCGGGGATAAATCCCCTCGCCACAAGACCAGTTCACTGCGCGACAGCGCAGCGTCGAAGACGCGGCGGCAGCTCCCTCGCCACAAAAGCATCATCTGAAAAAGAGGTGTAAAAAAGACCCCGCCCAACCAGGTTGAGCGGGGTCTTTTTTATAGGTGTCGCTTAAGGACGCTTGCGATTGCTGATCAACGTACCCACGCCAGTGTCGGTGAAGATCTCCAGCAGGATCGCATTCGGCACCCGTCCGTCGATGATCAGCGAGCTGCCGACGCCGCCTTGTACCGCTTCCAGTGCGCAACGAATCTTCGGCAGCATGCCGCCGTAGATGGTGCCGTCGGCGATCAGGTCATCGACCTGTTGGGTCGACAGGCCGGTCAGGACCTTGCCCGACTTGTCCATCAGGCCGGCGATGTTGGTCAGCAGCATCAGCTTTTCAGCTTTCAGTGCCTCGGCAACCTTGCCGGCCACTAGGTCGGCGTTGATGTTGTACGACTCGCCATTGGCGCCCACGCCGATGGGCGCGATGACCGGGATGAAGTCGCCCTTGACCAGCAGGTTCAGCAGGTCGGTGTTGATGCCGACCACTTCGCCCACATGACCGATGTCGATGATTTCCGGCTGGGTCATTTCCGGTGTCTGGCGAGTGACGGTGAGCTTTTTCGCCCGGATCAGCTCGGCGTCCTTGCCTGTCAGGCCGATGGCGCTGCCGCCATGGCGGTTGATCAGGTTGACGATGTCCTTGTTGACCTGGCCGCCCAGGACCATTTCCACCACATCCATGGTCTGCGCGTCGGTGACACGCATGCCATCGATGAAGTGGCTTTCGATCGACAGGCGCTTGAGCAAGTCACCGATTTGCGGGCCACCACCGTGTACGACCACCGGGTTGATGCCCACGGCCTTCATCAGCACGATGTCACGGGCGAAGCCGGTTTTCAGCTCCTCGCTTTCCATCGCGTTGCCGCCATATTTGATCACCAGGGTCTTGCCGACGTAGCGTCGGATATAAGGCAACGCTTCGGACAGGACCTTGGCGGTGTTGGCGGCGGCTTCGCGTTCGAGGGTCATTCAGGGCTCCGGTGGTGCTTGAAAAAAATCAAAACGGTAGTTGGAGATCAGGTGCAACACGTTTGAGTTGGGTGTGGAACACATCCTTGATGCGCTGCAACTCGGCCTCGTTGTCGGCCTCGAAACGCAGTACCAGCACCGGTGTGGTGTTGGATGCGCGAACCAGGCCCCAGCCATGGGGATAGTCGACCCGCACACCATCGATGGTGGTCAGTTCGGCGCCTTCGCCCCATTGAGCGTCGTGCAGTGCATCAATGATGCTGAATTTGCTCTCTTCGGTCACATGGATATTGATTTCTGGCGTAGAAATATCGTTCGGGAAGGTTGCGAACAGCTCTTCGGCCGTGGATTTCTCCTTGCTGAGGATTTCCAGCAGGCGCGCGGCGCTGTAGATGCCGTCGTCAAAACCGAACCAGCGTTCCTTGAAGAAGATGTGGCCGCTCATTTCGCCGGCCAGCAGGGCGCCGCTCTGTTTCATTTTCTTCTTGATCAACGAATGACCGGTTTTCCACATCAATGGACGGCCACCGTATTCCTTGATCAGCGGCACCAGGCGACGGGTGCATTTGACGTCGAAGATGATTTCGGCATCCGGGTTACGCGCCACCACGTCCTTGGCGAACAGCATCAGCAGGCGGTCGGGGAACACCACGCTGCCGGTATTGGTCACCACGCCCACGCGGTCGCCGTCGCCGTCGAAGGCCAGGCCCAGGTCGGCGTTGGTTTCCTTGACCTTGGCGATCAGGTCTTCGAGGTTTTCCAGCTTGCCCGGGTCCGGGTGGTGGTTGGGGAAGTTGCCGTCCACGTCGCAGAACAGCGGGATGACTTCGCAGTTCAGGGCTTCGATCAGTTGTGGGGCGATCACGCCAGCCGCGCCGTTGCCGCAATCGACCACCACTTTCAGGCGTCGGGCGAGTTTCACGTCCTTGACGATCTCGTCGTTGTAGCGCTCGAGGATATCGACCTTGGTCACGCTGCCCTGGCCGCTGCTCAGGTCGTTGGTCTTGAGGCGGGTGTGCAGGGCCTGGATCTGCTCGTTGGCGAGGGTGTCGCCGGCGATGACGATCTTGAAGCCGTTGTAGTTCGACGGGTTGTGGCTGCCGGTGAGCATCACCCCGGACTTGCCGGCCAACACGTTGGCGGCGTAGTACAGCGCCGGGGTCGGCACCAGGCCTACGTCGCTGACGTGGCAGCCGCTGTCGGCAACGCCTTTGATCAGTTGTTCGACCAGCTCAGGGCCCGACAAACGGCCATCACGGCCGACGCACACATTCGGTTCACCCTGGGCCAGGCTCTGGGAGCCAATGGCGCGACCGATCCAGTAGGCGGTTTCGGCGGTGAGGGTTTCCGGTACCACGCCACGGATGTCGTAGGCGCGGAAGATGCTTTCAGGGAAGATCGGGGCGATTGCGGCTGGGGTGTTCATGGGCGGGGCGCTCTATCTGGAAGGTGACTGGACAGGCCGACGGTTAGCGTCGGCAGGCTCAAGCTGAAGGGTATGACGGCGTTTTTGACAGAGAGTTCGTGGTGGGAAAGTGCCATGAGACAGCGTTATCCCGGCCTCGGTCGCCTAATACATTGATTCCGGATGGGAAACCTAGCAGAAAGCCATTGCGCATTTTTTGTCCTGAAACACAAGCTTCACAAACAGGCCAGGCAGGACGCCCGGCCCGAAAACCACCGGTCAATGGCTGCCGGAATGCCCGAAACCACCTGCGCCGCGCTGGCTTTCGTCGAATTCTTCGACCAGTTCGAAGTGGGCCTGGACCACCGGCACCAGCACCAACTGCGCGATGCGTTCGCCCACGGCTATGTTGAAGGCCGTTTGGCCGCGGTTCCAGCACGACACCATCAGTTCGCCTTGGTAATCGGAGTCGATCAGGCCCACCAGGTTGCCCAGCACGATGCCGTGCTTGTGGCCCAGGCCCGAGCGAGGCAGGATCAGCGCGGCCAGGCCCGGGTCGCCGATGTACACCGACAGGCCGGTAGGGATCAGCAGGGTCTGGCCCGGCTCCAGGATCGTGTCCTGCTTGAGCATCGCCCGCAGGTCGAGGCCGGCGGAGCCCGGTGTGGCGTATTGCGGCAGCGGGAATTCGTTGCCGATGCGTGGATCGAGGATTTTGGCTTGTAGGGCGTGCATGACATTAAACCTGGTTCAGACGTTCGGCGATAAAGGTGATCAGCTGGCGGGCAATCTTGCTCTTGCTGGTCTGGGCGAAAAGTGTGGCGTGCAACTGGCGGTCGATCACGCTGCAGGCGTTTTCTTCGCTGTTGAAGCCGATGCTCGGGTTGGCCACGTCGTTGGCGACGATCAAGTCGAGGTTCTTGTCCTTGAGCTTGCGTGCGGCGTAATCGAGCAGGTGTTCGGTCTCGGCGGCGAAGCCGACACTGAACGGGCGGTCGGGGCGGGTGGCGATGCTGGCCAGGATGTCCGGGTTGCGCACCATTTGCAGTAGCAGGCCGTCGCCGCTTGTAGGGTCTTTCTTCAATTTTTGCGGGGCAACGACTTCGGGACGGTAGTCCGCCACCGCCGCCGAGGCGATGAACAGGTCGCAGGGGATGGCTGCTTCGCAGGCTGCGAGCATGTCCCGGGCGCTGACCACGTCGATGCGCGTGACCCGGTCCGGCGTTGGCAAGTGTACGGGGCCGGTGATCAGCGTCACCCGGGCGCCGGCTTCCACGGCGGCTTCGGCCAGGGCGAAGCCCATTTTCCCGGAGCTGTGGTTGGTGATGTAGCGCACCGGGTCGATGTTTTCCTGGGTCGGTCCGGCGGTGATCAGCACGTGCTTGCCGGTCAGCGCCTGGCGCTGGAAGCAGTCGGCGGCGCACTGGGCCAGGTCAGTGGCTTCGAGCATGCGGCCCATGCCGACATCGCCGCAGGCCTGGCTGCCGGAGGCCGGGCCGAAGACTTTCAGGGCGCGGCTTTCCAGCAATTGCAGGTTGGCCTGGGTGGCCGGGTCGCGCCACATGGCCTGGTTCATGGCCGGTGCCACGGCGACCACAGCGTCGGTGGCGAGCACCAGAGTGGTCAGCAGGTCGTCGGCGATGCCTTGGGCCAGGCGGGCCATCAGGTCGGCCGTAGCCGGGGCGATCAGCACCAGGTCGGCCCATTTGGCCAGTTCGATATGACCCATGGCGGCTTCTGCCGCCGGGTCGAGCAAATCCAGATGGACCGGGTGCCCGGACAGGGCTTGCATGGTCAGCGGAGTAATGAACTCGCTGCCACCGCGGGTCATGACGACCCGTACTTCCGCGCCCTGGTCGATAAGCCTGCGAACCAGCTCGGCGCTCTTGTAGGCGGCAATGCCGCCGCCGACGCCCAGAACGATGCGTTTCCGATACAGCCGCTGCATAGGCCTGCCTTTCGATTTCAGTGGTCAGTGCAAGGCGAACCCCTTGGCAACAGCCTGCCAGGGTGCAAATCGCCTGCAAAAAAGATGGGCTACGATATCACAGCGACCGCTACGGAACAGCGGCGCCCACAATCAGGGAGATGCCATGAGTATTCGCGATTGGCCCGCAGCCGAGCGGCCGCGGGAGAGGTTATTGGCGCTGGGGGCGGGGAGTCTGTCGGACGCCGAGCTGCTGGCGATTTTTTTACGAACCGGCGTGTCGGGCAAAAGTGCGGTGGATCTGGCACGACAACTATTGATTCAATTTGGCAGCCTGCGCGCACTGCTTGAGGCCGATCAGATCACATTCAGCAACCATATGGGGCTCGGGCCGGCGAAGTTTGCCCAACTGCAGGCGGCTCAGGAAATGAGCCGTCGGCATTTGGCTGAACGAGCCCGGGAAAAGACCTCGCTGGAAAGCCCATTCGTGGTGCGTGAGTACTTGAAATCGATGCTGCGCCACGAGCCCCACGAAGTGTTCGGTTGCCTGTTTCTCAACTCCAAGCACCAGGTGTTGGCCTTCGAGGCGCTGTTTCGCGGCTCCATCGACAGCGCCAGTGTTCATCCCCGGCAGGTGGTCAAAAGGGCCTTGGCCCATAACGCCGCCGCGCTGATCCTGTGCCACAACCACCCCTCCGGTAACTCCGAGCCCAGCCAGGCCGATCGGGTGCTCACCGAGCGGCTTCGGGAGGCGCTGGAGCTGATCGATGTGCGGGTGCTCGATCATTTCATCGTTGGCGATGGGGAGCCGCTGTCGATGGCGGAGTGTGGGTGGATGTAGGCAGGGCCAGGCTTGAATAATCCCTTGTGGGAGCAAAGCTCCCACAAGAGGGGGACTGTGGGGCAGGGGTTACTTGATGCTGACTTTCGAATAGTCCTGGCGCCCAAACGGGCTGACCGAATAACCCTGCACATCCTTGCGGGTCAGGACGAACGCGGTCGGGTGGGCCAGGGGTAGCCACAGGGCCTGCTGCTGGATCTGGGCCTGGGCCTGCTCATAGAGCTTGGTACGCACACCTTGTTCGCCAGTGGTCTTGCCGGCGGTGATCAGTTTGTCCAGGTCGGGGTTGCAGTAGCGGGCGAAGTTGGTGCCGGACTTGACCGCCGCGCAGGAAAATTGTGGCGTGAGAAAGTTGTCCGGATCGCCGTTGTCGCCCGCCCAACCCATGAACAGCAGGTCATGTTCGCCGGCCTTGGCGCGACGGATCAACTCGCCCCATTCGATCACCCGGATCTCGGCCTGGATGCCGATTTGCGCCAGGTCGGACTGCAGCAGCTGTGCGCCGGCACTGGGGTTGGGGTTCAGCAGGCTGCCGGAAGGGCGGGTCCAGATGGTGGTCTGGAAGCCTTCCTTCAAACCGGCCTTGGCCAGCAGGTCACGGGCCTTTGCCGGGTCATGGGCGTAGCCGGGCAGGTTTTTGGCGTAGCTCCAGGTGTTGGGCGGGTAGGGGCCGTTGGCGGCTTCGGCGGTGCCTTCGAAGACGGTCTTGAGGTAGCTGGCCTTGTCGAAGGCCAGGTTGATGGCTTGGCGCACCTCAGGCTTGTCCAGTGGCGGATGCTGGCTGTTGATCGCCACGAACGCGGTCATGAAGGCGTCGGTCTGCTCGACTTTCAGCGTAGGTTCTTGCTTGGCGGCTTGTACGTCCAGCGGCTTGGGCGACAGGGCGATCTGGCATTCGTTGCGGCGCAGTTTCTGCAGGCGTACGTTGGCGTCCGGCGTGATGGCGAAGATCAAGGGATCCACTTGGGGCTTGCCGCCAAAATAATCAGCGTTGGCCTTGTAGCGAATCGAAGCATCTTTCTGGAACCGGTTGAAAATGAACGGGCCGGTGCCGATCGGCTGGTTGTTGAGTTTTTCCGGCGTGCCGGCCTTCATCAATTGATCGGCGTATTCGGCCGAATAGATGGAGGCAAAGCCCATGCTCAACGTCGCCAAAAAGGTCGAGTCGGCGTGATCGAGGGTGAAGCGCACGGTCAGTGGGTCCAGCGCGTCGATTTTCTTGATCAGCGCCGGCAATTGCATGGACTGGGCATGGGGGAAGCCACTCTGCGCAACCTTGTGCCATGGGGTCGCAGGGTCTAGCATGCGCTCGAAGCTGAACTTCACGTCCTCGGCGGTCAGGTCGCGGCGCGGCGTGAAGTAGTCGGTGCGGTGGAACTTGACCTGTGGCCGCAGCTTGAACACATAGGTCAGGCCATCGGTGGAGACTTCCCAGCGCTCGGCCAGGCTTGGGACCACTTTGCCACTGGCGGTATCGAAGTCCACCAGGCGGTTCATCAGCACGTCGGCGGAGGCGTTGGTGGTCGTCAGGGAGTTGTACTGGACGACATCGAACCCTTCCGGGCTGGCTTCGGTACAGACGCTCAGGGCGGCGGCCAAGGCCTGCGGGCTGATCAGCAGAGGGGCGAGCAACAATGGTAGGGCAGCGAGGCGCATGGTCGGTTTCCTGTGCAAGTCGAAGGCCCATCTGCGAGTGCAGTCTGGAAAAGGCCTACCCTAGTGGGCTCGCCGCTAAATGACTATCCCCTTTTTGCATTTTCCGGCACTCTGCGTCGGTGCGTTGATGGGCTGGAAAACGCCGCGGGTGAAAAAAACCTGCATGCAGCGACGAGCGGTAAGGGGCTGCGCCAGCCTTTGCGCCCGCCGTCCGGGGCGGTTGGTCGATGATTGGCCATGAAGACAAATCACATCGGCTGTTGTTGCACTGTGGTCTTTCTGGTATAAAGCAGCGCTCTTTTCTAGGGGCCCGGTTCCTTCACTGTAGGTGTAGCCGGTAAGACCCTTAAAGAAACGCGGCGCCTGGCGCCAAATGACTGAGAGATTAAGCGGCCAACCCATGCCGGGTTGGGCATGTGGTTTTAGAGGGCTGAGGCATGTCGAGAGTCTGTCAAGTTACCGGTAAGGGTCCGGTGACTGGGAATAACATTTCCCACGCAAACAACAAAACCCGTCGTCGTTTCCTGCCGAACCTGCAGCATCACCGCTTCTGGGTTGAAGAAGAGAAACGTTTTGTGCGTCTGCGCGTATCTGCCAAGGGCATGCGTATCATCGACAAGCGTGGCATCAGTGTCGTGCTGGCCGAACTTCGTCGCGATGGCAAGGTTTAAGGGAGCTAATCATGCGTGAATTGATTCGTTTGATCTCGAGCGCCGGTACTGGTCACTTCTACACTACCGACAAGAACAAGCGTACTACCCCGGACAAAATCGAGATCAAGAAATATGATCCGGTTGTTCGCAAGCACGTGATCTACAAGGAAGGCAAAATCAAGTAATTGATTTTTCCCTTCTTACGAAAAAGGCCCATATCGCGAGATACGGGCCTTTTTTGTTGGTGCGCCAGGCATGGCGCGTTGCGCGTAAGCGCAACCAGCTTGGCTGTGGTGGCCACGCTGGTGACTTGGAGGTGCAAGTCCTCTACACACCCGGCAAGGGGAAGTGTTAGCCAGAGGCAAGGGTGTCGCGGGTGACTGCGAATCTGAAGGAAGCCCGAGGCAAAATGCTGGCCTGACGAACAGGAAGCGGATAGAGGCGGCGCAGCGGGGTAAGAAGGCCAACATCTTCAAAGCCCAATACTTGCACGGAACGCTGTGACGTAGATCCGACAGGCATAAGCAGGAAGGTCGCGCGAATTACCTGGGAGATCTGCAGGCTTGCCACTGTGCTACCGAGCGTCGAGAGGCGACGGGATGAGCGTGCAGAAGTCAGCCGAGGCCGTAGTAAGTGACGGATAACCACGTCACCAAGGGCCGAACAGGTTATGCCGCCGGTAGGCGTCAGAGTCTCGTCGAATGTTGAAACGCGGAATATTCTCCAAGATAAAACTGCTACCCCAAGTCCCGGACGGTATCCGAGGATGACGGCTGGTAGGGCACAAACATCGACGGCGTCTGTGACGTGGACGAACGCGGAGCCGGACACGCTGATGGAGCGGGTGCTTGCGCCCGCCAACCTGCGGCGTGCGTACCAACGCGTGGTCAGCAACAAGGGCGCACCGGGTGCCGATGGCATGACGGTGGAGCAATTGGCGGACTACACGAATCAGTATTGGCCGATCCTCAAGGCTGGGCGGGCTACTTCAAGCGCAGTCAGAACAAGCGAGCCCTTGAGGAACTGGACGGTTGGGTACGACGTAAGCTTCGATGTGTCATCTGGCGCCAATGGAAGCAGCCCTCGACGAGGGCGCGCAACCTGATACGCCTAGGCCTTAGCGAAGCGCGAGCCTGTACATCAGCATTCAACGGGCGAGGCCCATGGTGGAACTCGGGAGCGTCACATATGAATCAGGCGCTACCGAAGAAACTGTGGAATCAGCTCGGATTGCTCTCGATACTGGATACGATAAACCGGCTTAGCCGTGTAACCTGAACCGCCGTATACGGAACCGTACGTACGGTGGTGTGAGAGGACGGCGGCTGTAAGGCCGCCTCCTACTCGATCCTGTGAGGGCCTCATCGCGAGCAAGCTCTCACAGGGATCTCAGGCGTCATACGGTCTGGTGATGAGGCCTGCCCAGGCCACGCAAAATCCTCAAGCCTTCTGTTCGAACACCACGTAAATCTTGCGGCACGGCTCCAACACTTCCCAAGTACCCTTGAACCCCGCTGGAATCACGAAACGGTCGCCGGCCCGCAGGGTCTTGGCATTGCCATCGTCGTCCCGCAGCACGGAAACGCCCTGGACGATCTCGCAATACTCATGCTCGGTGTAATTGACCGTCCACTGGCCGACGGCGCCTTCCCATACGCCAGCATTCATTTGCCCGCAGGGGCTGCTGTAGTGGTTGAACACTGTTTGTTCGGGGTCGCCCTTGAACACCTTGGCCGGGTCCGGGCGATAGCGTTCGGCGGTGGTATTGGCTTGGCTGAAATCGACAATGTCCTGAATGCTCATGCGGGTGATCCCCAGTGATCGCTTGGAAGGCTTCGAGTCTATGTTTATTAAAATGAACATCGCAAGGCCGTTTGCCCGCGTAGTGTCAAATATATTGAAACATGACCGGTCGCTGGTTTAGGGTGGCGGGTGCCCGTGTCGAAAATAGCGTCGAAAACAGGCTGGCCGGGCAGAATTCTTTTGAGCGCTGCGCATTGCGCGGCGTTCGTACTCAATAAGAGGAGGACACACGCATGACCACCCTGACTCGTGCCGACTGGGAACAACGCGCCCGCGACCTGAAGATCGAAGGCCGCGCCTTCATCAACGGCGAGTACACCGATGCGGTGTCCGGCGAAACCTTCGATTGCCTCAGCCCGGTCGATGGCCGCTTGCTGGGCAAGGTCGCCAGCTGTGACGTGGCCGACGCCCAGCGTGCGGTCGAAAACGCTCGTGCCACGTTCAATTCCGGCGCCTGGTCGCGGCTGGCCCCAAGCAAGCGCAAAGCCACCATGATTCGTTTCGCCGGCCTGCTCAAGCAGCATGCCGAAGAACTGGCCCTGCTCGAAACCCTGGACATGGGCAAGCCGATCAGCGATTCCCTCAATATCGATGTTCCCGGCGCGGCCCAAGCCTTGAGCTGGAGCGGCGAAGCCATCGACAAGCTCTACGACGAAGTGGCGGCCACCCCCCACGACCAGTTGGGCCTGGTAACCCGTGAGCCGGTGGGTGTCGTGGGCGCTATCGTGCCATGGAACTTCCCGTTGATGATGGCCTGCTGGAAACTCGGCCCGGCGCTGTCCACCGGTAACTCGGTGGTGCTCAAACCGTCGGAAAAATCCCCGCTGACCGCCATCCGTATCGCCGCACTGGCGATCGAGGCCGGTATTCCCAAAGGCGTGCTGAACGTGCTGCCAGGCTATGGCCACACCGTCGGCAAGGCCCTGGCCCTGCATATGGACGTCGATACGCTGGTGTTCACCGGCTCTACCAAGATCGCCAAGCAACTGATGATCTACTCCGGCGAATCCAATATGAAGCGTATCTGGCTGGAAGCCGGCGGCAAGAGCCCGAACATCGTGTTCGCCGATGCCCCGGACCTGCAAGCCGCCGCCGAATCCGCCGCCAGCGCCATCGCCTTCAACCAGGGCGAGGTCTGCACCGCCGGCTCGCGGCTGTTGGTGGAGCGCTCCATCAAGGACACGTTCCTGCCACTGGTGATCGAAGCCCTCAAGGGCTGGAAGCCTGGCAACCCCCTGGACCCGGCCACCAATGTCGGCGCCCTGGTCGATACCCAGCAGATGAACACCGTGCTGTCCTACATTGAGGCCGGGCACAGCGACGGCGCCAAATTGGTGGCCGGCGGCAAGCGCATCCTTGAGGAAACGGGCGGCACCTACGTCGAGCCGACAATTTTCGATGGCGTGAGCAACGCGATGAAAATCGCCCAGGAAGAGATTTTCGGCCCGGTGCTGTCGGTCATTGCCTTCGACACCGCCGAGCAGGCCATCGAGATCGCCAACGACACACCGTACGGCCTGGCCGCAGCGGTATGGACCAAGGACATCTCCAAGGCCCACCTGACCGCCAAGGCCCTGCGTGCCGGTAGCGTATGGGTCAACCAGTACGACGGCGGCGACATGACCGCGCCGTTCGGTGGTTTCAAGCAATCGGGCAACGGTCGCGACAAGTCGCTGCATGCGTTCGACAAGTACACCGAGCTGAAGTCGACCTGGATCAAGCTCTGACAGAGGCGGCCCCGGATCTGTGCGGGGTGTCATGCAGCGCTGATTCCCCCTGTGGGAGCGGGGATGAGCGGAAGATTGGCGGTCGACACAAATCCCTGTGGGAGCGAGCTTGCTCGCGATAGCGGTATGACAGACGACGACTTTGTTGAATGTTGCGCCGTCATCGCGAGCAAGCTTGCTCCCACTTTGTTTTGAGTGGTGTCTGAAAAACCGATCACTGTCCACAGGAGCGTGGAAATGCGTTGGGCGACCTATTTCGCCGTATTGGCATCTGTCCTGAGTGTCGGCCTGGCCCTGGGCGTGAGCATGCCGCTGGTGTCGCTGCGCCTGGAGGGCTGGGGCTATGGCTCGTTCGCCATTGGCGTGATGGCCGCCATGCCGGCCGTAGGGGTGTTGCTTGGGGCCAAGGTGTCGAGCCGGTTGGCGGCGCGGTTCGGTACGGCAGCGTTGATGCGCCTGTGCCTGTGGGGCGGCGCAGTGTCCATCGGGTTGCTGGCACTGTTGCCCAGCTATCCGGTCTGGTTGCTGCTGCGCCTGGTGATTGGCGTGGTCCTGACCCTGGTGTTCATTCTCGGTGAAAGCTGGATCAATCAACTGGTCATTGAACAATGGCGTGGGCGACTGGTGGCGCTGTACGGCAGCTGCTACGCCCTGAGCCAGTTGTCCGGCCCGCTGCTGCTGGGCGCGCTGGGGACCGATCATGACTATGGGTTCTGGGTGGGCGTCGGCCTGCTGCTGGTCGCACCTTTGCTGTTGCTGGGCCGCAGCGGTGCGCCGAGCAGCGAGGCCGGCAGCGTTACGTTTAGCGACTTGTGGACGTTTTGCCGAGGCTTGCCGGCGATTGCCTGGGCGGTCTCGTTGTTCGCCGCGTTCGAGGCCATGATCCTCACGTTGCTGCCGGTGTATTGCCTGCGCCAGGGCTTCACTGCCGACATCGCGCTGGCAATGGTCAGCACCGTGGTGGTCGGCGATGCCTTGTTGCAGTTGCCCATCGGCGCCCTGGCCGATCGCGTGTCTCGCCGGGCGCTGTTGACGGGGTGTGCGGTGGCGCTGACGTTATCGAGCCTGGCGGTTCCGCTGTTGATCGATACCCTGTTGATCTGGCCGTTGTGGGTGCTGTTCGGTGCCAGTGCCGGTGGGTTGTTCACGTTGTCGCTGATCCTGATCGGCGAGCGTTATCGCGACGATGCGCTGGTGCGGGCCAATGCCCATGTCGCGCAACTGTGGGGCCTTGGTTGCCTGATCGGCCCACTGGCGGCGGGAGCGGGCAGCCAGTGGATCAGCGGGCATGCGCTGCCTTTGTTCATGGCGGCAGGGGCGTTTGGCCTGGTGATTCTGCTAATGCGCCAAGGGGCGTTCGGGGCGAGCCAAACAGCCTGAGCCCACAGCGGTTTGAGCAGGCCTACAACATCCGCTCCAGCCCGATCGTCGTGCTGAACCAGGCATTGAACCGGCGCCACCAACTGCCCGGTTCGCGGTCCAGGTCGTGTATCTGGCCGTTGTCTTCGGTGGTCCATACAAGCCTTCCGTGCTCCAGCCTGGCCTGATAACTCAGGGCCGGCGCCATGCCCTGCAAGGCCAGCTCACGGACTTGGCCGGCGAGTTCAGGGCTGTCCACCAGTACGCCGACTTCGGTGTTCCACAGCACCGAGCGCGGGTCGAAATTGAACGAGCCGATGAACGATTTCTGCTGGTCGAAGATGATCGCCTTGCTGTGCAGGCTGGAGTCCGATTGGCCGTAGGATTTGCTGTAGAACAGGTGAGGGCTGCTGCCGGTGTCGCCCGGTTGTCGTCGCAGCTCGAACAGGCGTACGCCATGTTGCAACAAGGCCTTGCGGTACGGCGCATAGCCGCCGTGCACCGCGGGCACGTCGGTAGCTTCCAGGGAGTTGGTCAGCAGGCTCACCGACACGCCGGCATCGGCGCGACTGGTCAGGTACACCAAACCTGGCTGGCCGGGGACGAAGTAGGCGGAAATCATGATCAGCTCTTTGCTGACGCCGGTCAGCTCGGGGGCCAGTTGCGTGGTCAGCAACAACTGCGGGTCCGGCTCGTCCTTGGCCAGCACTTTGCTGGGCGCGTCCCACAGCGCTGTGTTCCAGGCCCAGATCAACTGGTTGCGCCAAATGTCCAGGCGCGGTTGGGTCTTGTAGGCGGTCAACTGCTGGTAGAGCGCGTGATTTTCCTTTTGGGTCTGCTCCAGGGACTCTTGCAGGCGCAGGCGGTTGTTGGCCAGGTCCTTGGGCGTGGGGCGACGGGACAGGAACTGTTCGATGGGTTTGCTCAGGGCGCTGTTCCAGTATTGGTCGAAGCTGTGCCCCAATTGTTCAGCCACCGGGCCGACACCGAGCAGGTCGATGTCGGTGAAGTTCAGGTTGGGTTCGGCGTCGAAATACTCGTCGCCCAGGTTGCGGCCGCCGACGATGGCCATGCTGTTGTCCGCCAGCCACAGTTTGTTGTGCATCCGGCGGTGTTGCTGTGACAGGTTGAGCAGGCGACCGAGGCTGCGGGTCACGCCGGTGGCGCGTCCCAGGTGCAGCGGGTTGAACAGGCGGATCTGGATCTGCGGATGAGCGGCGAGGGTGGCGATGATCTGATCCTGGCCGTCGCTGGTGGTGTCATCCAGCAGGATGCGCACGCGTACGCCGCGATCTGCGGCCTTGAGCAGTTCGTCCACCAGCATTCGGGTGCTGATGCCGTCATGGACGATGTAGTACTGCAAATCCAGGCTGCCTTGGGCGTGGCGAATCAACTCGGCCCGGGCGATGAAGGCGTCGGTGCTGTCGGCCAACAGGCGAAAGCCTGAGCGACCTTCATGTGGTGCGGCCTGGGACTGAACCGAACGGCCGAAGGCGGAATCTGTCGCCGGTAGCGCCTGGCTGGGCTCGCGCACTACATCAAGGCTCGCGCAGCCATTGAGCAGCATGGCGATCAACAGCATGAATGGCAGAGCAAGGTGCTGTCTCAAACGAGGTCATCCGGCTTTGAGAAAAGCGAAGTATGGCACGGCTTCGGATTTTTCACGCCCGCTCGAAACGCGACGCAGCCTGGCGGCTCATTGGCTGTGTAGGTCGAAAAAGCCACGAGCCTTGTTGAGGAATACTGCAATTAACAGAGCTTCCTCCTACAGAAAAATCCTACTCGACGGGCAACTATGCGTGGGTGTTCGCAGCAGTGAAGTCTCGCAGTTGCGTCACGGATGTTTTCCAACCATTCAACAGGTCCATGAGCATGAAAATAATTCTCGCCGGCACACTGGCCGCTGCCACATTAATCCCGTTCGCCGCCCAGGCTGCCAGTGTCGACTTGAGCGTGACCGGCCGCGTTATCCCGACCACTTGTGTGCCGGCGTTCGCCGGTGGCAATGAGGTCAATCTGGGACGGATCTTCTCTTCAACCCTGGCCCCTGACCGGCAGAACGATCTGCCGCCTCGTGACATCATGCTGAATATTTCTTGTGACGCACCCGCGGCGGTGGAAGTTGCCGTCACCGATAACCGCGGCGCTACCAAGGTGCCGGGACTGGTTTTCAATGGCCGTCGAGATAACGACCTTTACTTCGGCCTGGGCAGCACCCAGGGCGAGGGGATCGGTGGTTTCGGTTTATTGTCCGGCCAACCAATGGCTGACGGCAGCCCGCAGACCTTGCTGATGCGTACGTCCGCCAATCCGGCCTGGCAAGTGTCCACCAACGGCCTGGTGGCCAATACACCGGCTTATTCCTGGGGGGCGAATGTGTTGGCGGGCCCAGTCGCTGCCAGTCTGCACAGCTTCCCGATGCAGGTAGTCGCCTCCATTCGACCGACTTCCGAATTGCCGCCAACCAACGACGAGTTCGATCTCGACGGTTCGGTGACGTTCGATGTGTTCTACCTCTGAGTCCTGACCCATGACGGAGCGTGGCAGGCGCTTGAAAGCCGCCTGCTTGCCTGAAAGGGCCACGCTCCGGCGGGTTGGCCGGGTGCGGGCTACGCCGTTTTTCCTGCCCGGCTGACACCCTCTGGAGATTCCCATGTTTTCCCCAATATCTTCGCCGAAGCTCAGCGTGGTAGTCGCGCTGTGCCTGGCGTTTATCGTCCAAAGTGTCCAAGGCGCCGGCATGGTCCCGGAGACGCCGGTCGTGATCGTCGACCAAGGCAAGGGCGAGGCGACACTCACCGTCAGGAACACCGATGCTCAGCCGGCATTGCTTCATAGCTCGGTCATTCATCTTCCGCAGGACCAGGACCCTTTGCTGGTTCTGAGTCCGCCAGTGGCCCGGGTCGAACCGGGCCAGAGCCAGCAAGTGCGCTTTATCCTGCACACCACTGTCCCCCTGAAGACGGAGCGGCTCAAGCGCGTGCAGTTCGAGGGCATCCAGTCGCGTCCGGCGGGCAATGGCGCACAGATCGCCATGGGCGTGCGGCAGAATATTCCGGTGATTCTTCGCCCCGCCGGGCTCGCGGTTGAGCGAGCACCGTGGAAGCGGTTGGTCTGGAGCGCCAAGGGTGGCCTGGTCCGCGTAAACAATCCCAGTCCCTATGTTGTCCGACTGGCGCGGTCGGTGAGTCTGATTCCTGGGGGCGCAATGCTGGACCTCGGACGCACTTATATCCTGCCCGGCGAAGTACTGACACTGAGTACGCCTTCGAGTCTGGCTACCCATGTCCGGCTGTTTCCCGCGACCACTTACGGTTTTGCAACTGACAGCTATGACGCACATTTGAGTTTGCAATAGTGCGTTTTCGAGTCTTATTTCGCCTGGCCGGTGGCTTGGCCTTGCTTGGGATAGCACAGGCGGGGACCATGGCCCGGACCTTCGCCGAGTTCGACCGATCAGTACTCGAGGCCCGAGGGCTTGATCCGCAGATCGCCGAGTATTTTCGCGATGCGCCGCGCTTCGCGGCCGGGCGCCATCTGATCTCCTTGAGCGTCAATGGCGCATCGGCGGGGCAGGTAATGGCCACTTTTGACGAGCAAGGACAGCTATGCCTGGATGCGGACCTGCTGGATCGGGCGGCAATAGCTGCGCCATCAGGCCTGCATCCCGACGCCGGGAAGGTGCCGTGTTCACGGGTGACTGAAAGCCTGTCCGGGGCCCAGGTATGGCTTGAGCCGGGGCTGAACCTGGTGCGCCTGCTGGTGCCCACCGACTGGTTGCTCGCTGCGGCGACCCGCCGGGACGCCTGGACGTCGGGCGGGATGGCCGGTGTCATCAACTATGATGCGCTGATGGTAAACGGTTCTGCCGCCGGGCAGTCCAGCCCATACCGCAGCCTGGGCACCGAGTTGGGATTCAACGCTGGCGATTGGGTGGTGCGCAGCCGTCAGAACTACACCTCTTTTGCAGGTGTAACGCGTTTCGAAACGCTGTACACCCAGGCTTCAAAGACCTGGGAGCGCTACGGAGCGCAGGTTCAGTTGGGGCAGTTGAACATGCGCTCATCGTTGTTTGCGGGCGAACCCTTTTTCGGCGCGCAGATTCTTCCGGAAACGGCGCTCTCGCAAGCAAGTGGTGGCGTGGGCGGCGGAGCGGTGGTGCAAGGGCTCGCCTACTCGACAGCGCGGGTCGAAGTCCGGCAAAGCGGTGTGGTGATCTTTAACACGTTGGTGCCCGCGGGGCCTTTCACACTGAGCGACTTGCCCCTGCTCAGCCAGCGTCTCGACCTGGACGTGAGCGTCCTTGAAGAAAATGGCGAGCGCCGTGATTTCCGTGTCCCCGCCGCCAACCTGCGTCCGGTGAGCCTGAGAACCGCGCCCAGCTATGCGCTGGCGGTCGGCAAGGTGCGGCGGCTCAACAACGATGAGCGTGATACGCCGTCGTTTTTCGCCCTGAGCCGGGACTGGCGGTTTGGGCAGGCAACGCAGTTCAGCGCCGGGGTGATGGGCGCTGACGAATATCGCTCCATGGGATGGGGAATCGAGCAGGCGCTGACGCGTAACATGACGGCGCGGTTCCAGCAGCTAGGTTCGCGCACGGCCCGGGGTACTCAGGGGCATGACCTGCAGGCCGCGTTGAACACGGTTCTGAACGATAGGTTTTCGATCGGGTTGACGACGGGGCGACGCAGCGGTGGTTTCCGGCATCTGGCTGAGACGGGGCTGGACGCCGCGACCGATGATCGACTCGCTTGGGCAGAGCGTCACTGGGCCATCTCCTTGCGACGTGCCGATCCGCGATGGGGGGCGCTCAGTGGATCGCTGACGCGTTATTCCGGGGCCATGGGGAGGGATGCCGCACGAATCAGCACGGCTTGGTCCCGAACATTCGACAGGACGACCCTGTCATTGAGTGTGCAACACGAGCATGTCGGGCAAGCACGCAATACCGGCATGTCCGCGAACCTCAGCGTGCCCCTGGGGCGCAACCGAAGGATCAGTACCTTCGCCCGCCAGGATGATGATCGAGGGCTGCGTACCGGAGCTCGTTACACCGAGCAGCTCAGCGATAGCCTGGGCTATAGCGTCGGTGTCGACCGCTCGGCCAGTGGCCAGAACGATCTCAACGCCAGACTCAACGCCTTGCCGCGTTATACCAGCGTGGACATCGGCCTCTCCCGCAATGGCGCCGGGGCCCGTCATTATGATCTGGCCCTGCGCGGCGGCTTGGCGTTGCACGAGGACGGCATGACGCCTTCGCCTTATCCTTTGCGCGATACCTTTGGCCTGATCAAGGTCGGCGATGACGCGGGAATCAGGATTGGCACGCCCCACGGTCCCGTCTGGACCGACGCCGGAGGACGCGCGGTGGCGTCCAGTTTGTCCGCCTACCAGGCCTGTCGGATTGAAATCGATACGTCCAGCCTGCCACGCAACCTCGATGTACCCAATGGATTTCAAGAAGTACTGGCTGCACGTGGCGCCGTGCCGCGGCTCGACTTCCAGGCGGGTTCGGTTCGTCGCCTGATGCTGAGCATACGCACCGACGAGGGGGTGCCTGTGAGCAAGGGCCTTGGGGTGTATGACGAACACAATCAGTACCTGACCTCGGTGGTCGATACGGGCCTGGTGTACCTGGATCACGCACCTGCAGTGGTTCGGTTGCGGGTGTTGCTTTCCGAGGGCCGCGCTTGCAGCCTGGAGCTTGATACGGGTCGGTTGCCGGCGGCTTCAGGACCGTATGACAGCGCCGACGTGGTTTGTCAGGCGCGATGATGTGCCAAGCCAGCCAAGGCGCCGGGCCGATCGAGGTTCATGCAGGTAACGGGGTATCGTTCAGCAGCCTGATCGCGACCGCACCTACCTTGCGCACCGCCTCTTCGATTTGCGGGGTCGGCTTGGCAGCGTAGTTCATGCGCAGGCAATTACGGTATTTGCCAGACGCCGAGAAGATACTGCCGACGGCGATTTGAACGCCCTGATCATGGAGCATGCGGTTGAGCTTCAAGGTATCGAAACCTTCTGGTAGCTCGACCCAGAGCATGAAGCTGCCCCGGGGCCGGCTGGCCCGGGTGCCGTGGGGGAAATAACGGCTGACCCAATCGATCATCACGTCGCGATTACGCTGGTATTGCGTGCGCATCCGACGTAAATGGGGCTCGAAATGCCCCCCCTTGAGAAATTCGGCAATGGCGATCTGCGGTTGTGGCGCGGTGGAACCGGTGCTGATGTATTTCATGTGCAGCACCCGCTCCAGATACCGGCCAGGGGCGACCCAGCCAATGCGCAGGCCTGGAGCCAAGGTCTTGGAAAATGAACTGCAGAGCAGGACGCGGCCGTCTTCGTCGAAGGATTTGATGGTGCGTGGGCGAGGGTACGTGTAGGCCAATTCTCCATACACATCATCTTCAATGATCGCCACGTCGAAGCGCTGTGCCAGGTTCAGCAGTGCGCGTTTATTGGCGTCGGGCATGATGTAGCCCAACGGGTTATTGCAGCTGGGGGTCAACTGTATGGCTTTGATGGGCCATTGCTCCAGCGCCAGTTCCAGTGCATCCAGGCTGATGCCGGTGAGCGGGTCGGTAGGAATCTCCAAAGCCTTCATGCCCAGGCCCTTGAGGGTTTGCATGGCCCCGTGAAAACTGGGTGAATCCACCGCGACGATATCGCCTTGTTCGCAAGTGGCGCGAATGCTGACCGACAGCGCCTCATGGCAGCCGGTGGTGACGATCACATCGTTGGGCCCCAACTGGCAGCCGGAGTCCAGCGACAGCCGGGCGATCTGTTCACGTAGCGCGAGGTTGCCGTAGATATTGTCGTAATACAGGCCGGGCATGTCTTGTCGACGGCTGATCTGCGCCAGGCTGCGCAGCAGCGGTTTCATGGTCGGCGAGTTGATATCCGGCATGCCGCGTCCCAGCTGCACCACGTCCGGGCGCGGTACGGCGCGGATCAGCTCCAGTACCTGGTCCCACTGGGAAATATCCACAGGGCGCTGGGCCGGACGGCCTACCGCCGGCAGGTCGGGCAGGTCGCGGCCCACGGGTACGAAGTAGCCGGACTTGGGTCTCGGCATCGCCAGCCCACTGTCTTCCAGCACGCGATAGGCCTGCTGCACCGTACTCAAGCTGACCCCATGTTCCGTGCTCAATGCCCGCACAGATGGCAGCCTGTCGCCGGGGCGGTAGAAGCCCTGTTCGATGCGGGTACCCAGCAATTCGGCGAGGTTCACGTAGAGGGTCATGGTGCGCTCCCGATGAGATGGACCACTGCAACCGATACAGTTGAGGTGGAAAATGACAATTCAGTGCCGGAAATACCGAATCTGTATGCTTATAAAAGAAATGAGTTGAATCTGTATTGCTTTTGACCGTCCGCGCATCATGAAACCTCTGGCTACCCAAGTAAACAGGAGCGATCAAAATGAACGGCTTGAGCGATGTGCGGCTGACGTTACACAGTCAGGAACTGGTGGCAGGGCAGGAGAAGGGGCTGCGCAGCGCGATGCTGCGTAATCCGCCGTCCGGCCTGAGCCGTTGGGCCCTGCTCTGGCATCGTCTGCATACACGCAAAGCCTTGTTGGAACTTACACCCGAACAGTTGCGTGATATCGGGCTGACGCGGGAGCAGGCGCGGGAGGAGGGATTGAAACCGTTCTGGCGGCTTTGAAGCGGTGCTGGCCCTGAGATGGCTATCGCGGGCAAGCCTTGCTCCCACAGATTGGAATGGCTTGTGGGAGCAAGGCCTGCCCGCGATAGCGTTATGAGTAGCGCTGAGTTCTTTAAACCAACTCTTTCAAGCGATGCCACAACATCCCCAGCGCCAGCAGTGGCGAACGCAGATGCTTGCCGCCCGGGAAGGTCATGTGCGGGACCTGGGCGAACAGATCGAACCCAGTGCTTTGCTGACCGCTGATGGCTTCGGCCAACAGCTTGCCGGCCAGGTGCGTGGCATTCACCCCATGGCCGGAATAGGCCTGGGCGTAATACACGTTGGGTTGGTCCTTGAGCTTGCCAATCTGCGGCAAACGGTTGGCCCCGATGCCGATCATCCCGCCCCACTGATAATCGATTTTCACATCCGCCAATTGCGGGAAAACCTTGAGCATTTTCGGACGCATGTAGGCGCCGATGTCCTGTGGGTCGCGGCCGGAATAGTGACAGGCTCCGCCAAACAGCAAGCGTCGATCCGCCGAAAGCCGGTAGTAATCCAGGGCCACGCGTTGATCGCAGACCGCCATGTTCTGCGGCAACAACGCCTGTGCCTGGGCCTGGCTCAAGGGTTCGGTTGCAATGATGTAGCTGCCAGCCGGCAACACTTTGCCGCCCAGTTGCGGATTGAGTCCATTGAGGTAGGCGTTGCAGCCCAGTACCAGCGTCTTGGCGCGGACCGAGCCCTGGTGGGTGTGCACCTTCACTTCAGGACCGTAGTCGATGCGTGTGACTGCCGATTGCTCGAACAGCCTGACCCCCAGCTGTTGCGCGGCGGCAGCTTCGCCCACGGCCAGGTTCAGTGGATGCAGATGGCCAGAGCCCATGTCGATCAACCCACCGACGTAACGATCCGAACCCACGACGCTGTGCATTTCGTTGGCTTGCAGCAGTCGGGTCGGATGGCGATAACCCAGGCTGCGCAATTCTTCGGCGTCTTCGGCGAAGCCTTCCAGGTCGCCAGGCTTGTTGGCGAGGTCGCAGTAGCCCCAGGTGAGGTCGCACGGGATCTGGAAACGCTCGACGCGCTGTCGGACGATTTCCACGGCCTCAAGGCCCATGAGTTTCATCTGGCGCACGCCGTCGGCACCGATGATCGGCGCAAACTGATCGAGACCATGGCCGACGCCACGAATCAACTGGCCACCGTTGCGCCCGCTGGCGCCCCAGCCGATCCGATGCGCTTCCAGCAGCACCACGCTCATGCCGCGCTCGGCCAGTTCGATCGCCGTGTTCAAGCCGGAGAACCCGCCGCCAACCACGCAGACATCCGCCAGCAACTCACCCTGCAGCAGCGGATGGTCCGGCTGTGGCAGGCTGCTGGCGGCGTAATAAGAGGCGGCGTGCGCGTGGCTCGGGACAGGTTGCTGAACACGGGCGTTCATGTGCGTAATCCTGATTCTTGTGTTTGAGAAATTTTACGGAGCATAAGCCGGGGATTCCCCGCTGGGCAACACCGGTCGGTTCGCGCTGTCTGGCGCGCGGCTTTTAAGGCAAAATCCTAGACCATCTCCTTCGGTAATCGACTCGATGAGCTGCAACAGTCAAAAAATCCGCACGCTACGCCAGCAGATTCCCTCGTTCGAGTGCGTACCGGGCTGCCATGACTGCTGTGGTCCGGTGACCACCTCGCCCGAGGAAATGGCCCGTTTGCCCCGCAAGACCCGCGCCGAACAAGACGCGGCCATGGACGCGCTCGACTGCGTGCACCTGGGACCCAACGGTTGCACCGTCTACGACGAGCGCCCGCTGATCTGCCGGCTCTTCGGCACCACCGCGACCTTGCCGTGTCCCAATGGACGGCGGCCGGTGGAACTGATTCATCCACGAGTCGAGAAGCAGATTCATGAGTACATGGCCAGCACCCGGCAGGTGTTGGTCTAGCAGGTACGGATACCGAGTCGCGGCCTTCGCGAGCCAGGCTCAATCCGGAATCGGCAGGTTCAAGCTCTCCTTCACTTCCTCCATCACGATATAGCTCTTGGATTCGCGCACATGGGGCAGCTTGAGCAGGATGTCACCCAGCAGCTTGCGATACGAAGCCATCTCGGAAATCCGTGCTTTCACCAGATAGTCAAAGTCCCCTGACACCAGGTGACATTCCAGCACGTGAGGCAGTTTCAGCACCGCGCGTCGGAACTCTTCGAAAGTGTCGCCGGATTTGTAGTCAAGGCTGATCTCGACAAACACCAGCAGGCTACCTTTCAAGTGCTGCGGATTGAGCCGGGCGTTGTAGCCCATGATGATGCCCTCGCGCTCCAGGCGCCGTACCCGCTCGGTGCAAGGCGTGGTGGAGAGGCCGACCTTTTCCCCCAGCTCGGTGAAGGAGATGCGCCCGTCCGCCTGGAGAATGCGCAGGATATTGCGGTCGATCTTGTCCAGCTCACGTTTGGTCTGGGTGTTGGTACGCACAGGTGATGCGCCTCCGTGAAAAGGGTTTCTGCCGAGAATTCTCGCCAAATATAGGCGTTTATATAGTGAAAAGCACTGGCTAATCTTTTTTACACTGCGACCATCAAAGCTATGTACAACAAACGTCAGCGGTTATCCGCGATGAGGGCATCAACATGCGCGTTCTGGTCTTGGGTAGCGGCGTCATCGGTACCGTCAGTGCTTATTATCTGGCCCGTGCCGGGTTTGAAGTGGTGGTGGTCGACCGTCAGCCGGCGCCTGCCATGGAAACCAGTTTCGCCAACGCCGGCCAGGTGTCCCCGGGTTATGCCTCGCCGTGGGCCGCACCGGGCGTACCGCTCAAGGCCATCAAATGGCTGCTGCAACGCCACGCGCCGCTGGCGATCAAGGCTACCGCCGACATCGACCAGTACCTGTGGATGGCACAGATGCTGCGCAACTGCACCGCCAGCCGCTATGCCATCAACAAGGAGCGCATGGTGCGCCTGTCCGAGTACAGCCGTGACTGCCTCGACGAGCTGCGCGCCGAAACCGGCATTGCCTACGAGGGCCGTAGCCTGGGGACCACCCAACTGTTCCGCACCCAGGCCCAGCTCGATGGCGCGGCAAAAGACATCGCGGTGTTGAAAGAGTCGGGTGTGCCGTTCGAAGTGCTCGACCGCGAGGGCATTGCCCGGGTTGAACCAGCCTTGGCCAATGTCACCGACATTCTGGCCGGCGCCTTGCGCCTGCCTAACGACCAGACTGGTGACTGCCAGATGTTTACCACGCGCCTGGCGGAAATGGCCGAGAAGCTCGGTGTGCAATTCCGCTTCGGCCAGGATATCCAGCGCCTGGACTTCGCCGGTGACCGCATCAACGGTGTCTGGATCGACGGTAAGCTGGAAACCGCCGACCGCTACGTCCTCGCCCTGGGCAGCTATTCGCCGCAACTGCTCAAGCCCCTCGGGATCCGTGCACCGGTCTATCCGCTCAAGGGCTACTCCCTGACCGTGCCGATCACCAACCCGGCGATGGCGCCGACTTCGACCATTCTCGACGAAACCTACAAGGTCGCGATCACCCGGTTCGACAACCGCATTCGGGTGGGCGGCATGGCGGAAATCGCCGGTTTTGACCTGTCCCTCAACCCGCGTCGGCGCGAAACCCTGGAGATGATCGTCAACGACCTTTATCCTCAGGGCGGCGACCTGGCCCAGGCCAGCTTCTGGACCGGCTTGCGCCCGACCACCCCGGACGGCACGCCAATCGTGGGGGCCACGCCCTTCAAGAATCTGTTCCTGAACACCGGCCACGGCACCCTCGGATGGACCATGGCGTGTGGTTCCGGTCGCCTGTTGGCCGACCTGATGGCCAAGAAAAAGCCGCAGATCAGCGCCGAAGGCCTCGATATTTCCCGTTATGGCAGCAAACACCAGGAGTCTGCAAAACATGTCAATCCAGCGCCAGCTCACCAATGACCGCATGAGCCAGGTTGTCGTGCACAACGGCACCGTTTACCTGGCCGGACAGGTCGGCGACGACATGAATGCCGGTATTGAACAGCAAACCCGTGAAAGCCTGGCCAATATCGAGCGCTTGCTGGACCAGGCCGGTACCGACAAGAATCGCTTGCTGTCGGTGACGATCTACTTGAAGGACATCGACGCCCACTTCGAAGGCATGAACGCAGTCTGGGACAAATGGTTGCCCAGGGGCGTCGCCCCGGCCCGTGCCACGGTGCAAGCCAAGCTGTGCGAGCCGGAGATCCTGGTGGAGCTGTCGGTCGTGGCCGCGCTGCCTTAAATATCGCCCCAAACGATCCCTCTCCCGGTGCTGTTGGTGGTTCCATGCTGTCAGCCGGCACCGGTTTTATTCATGACCGCCTAGAAGTCTGCCGCCATGCGTCCTGCCCGTGCCCTGATCGATCTCCAAGCCCTGCGTCACAACTACCAATTGGCCCGCGAAGTCACGGGGGCCAAGGCCCTTGCGGTGATCAAGGCCGACGCCTACGGACACGGCGCGGTGCGTTGCGCCGAGGCGCTGCAGGACACGGCGGACGGGTTCGCCGTGGCCTGCATCGAAGAAGCCCTGGAACTGCGGGCCGTCGGGATCCGTGGGCCGATCCTGCTGTTGGAGGGGTTTTTCGAGGCCAGTGAGCTGCCGTTGATCGTCGAGCATGATTTCTGGTGTGTGGTGCATTCGTTGTGGCAGCTTGAAGCGATCGAAAAAGCCGCGCTGAGCCAGCCGATCACGGTCTGGCTCAAGCTCGATTCCGGCATGCACCGGGTCGGCCTGCATCCGGCGGATTACCAGGCGGCCTACCGTCGCCTGCTCGCCAGCGGCAAGGTGGCGAAGATTGTCTTGATGAGCCACTTCGCCCGTGCCGATGAACTGCACGATCCCAGCAGCACTGAGCAACTGGCGATATTCGACAAGGCCCGCCAGGGCCTGGTGGCGCAGATCAGCCTGCGCAACTCACCGGCCGTGCTGGGTTGGCCGCAGATACCCAGCGACTGGGTACGCCCGGGCATCATGCTCTACGGGGCGACGCCCTTTGACGAGCCCAACGCTGTTGCCTCGCGCTTGCAACCGGTGATGACCCTGGAGTCGAAGATCATCAGCGTGCGCGAATTGCCCGCCGGCGAACCGGTGGGCTACGGTGCCCGTTTTGTGACCACGCAACCGACCCGGGTCGGCGTGGTCGCCATGGGGTATGCCGACGGCTACCCACGCCAGGCGCCCACCGGTACACCGGTGCTGGTGGATGGGCAGCGCAGCCAACTGGTCGGACGCGTGTCGATGGACATGCTGTGTGTCGACTTGACCGATGTCCCCCAGGCCGGACTCGGCTCGACCGTTGAGTTGTGGGGCAAGCACATCCTCGCCAGCGACGTTGCCAAGGCCGCCGACACGATTCCCTATCAGATTTTCTGCAACCTGCGGCGGGTGCCACGCCTCTATTCCGGGGGCTGACACCAAGCGCCAGCTACCGAAAGTCGCTTCACCGCACAGGATTCGGGTCAAAGTGTTGTAAATACTGAACGCTGTCGCCATGATAACGCTCACTTTCCTCACAACCTGATTCCCTGGAGGCTCCAGCATTGGACGTCGGTGAACGACTGCAATCCATTCGTAAACTCAAAGGCCTTTCCCAGCGTGAACTCGCCAAGCGCGCGGGCGTCACCAACAGCACTATTTCGATGATCGAGAAGAACAGCGTCAGCCCCTCGATCAGCTCGCTGCGTAAGGTCCTTGGCGGGATTCCCATGTCCATGGTCGAGTTTTTCTCCGAAGAAATCCTTCAGGAGAAACCGACTCAGATCGTCTATAAAGCCAACGAACTGATCGACATCTCCGACGGCGCCGTGACCATGAAGCTGGTGGGCAGGGCGCACCCGAGCCGGGCGATTGCCTTCCTCAACGAGATCTATCCGCCTGGCGCCGACACCGGTGAAGAGATGCTCACCCACGAAGGCGAGGAAACCGGGATCCTGGTGGAAGGGCGGCTGGAACTGGTGGTCGGTGTCGAAACCTTCGTGCTCGAAGCCGGCGACAGCTACTATTTCGAAAGCACCAAGCCGCACCGTTTTCGTAATCCGTTCGACGTGCCGGCGCGACTGATCAGCGCAGCCACACCGGCCAATTTCTAGAAAAAGCGGCGCCGGCCCCGCAGGGCAAAGGCGTCCAAGCAATGAGCTGTCATCGCAAACAAGACCCTTGCGACTTTGGGGTTGTTTCAGTGTGACGGGCTTACCGCTATACTTGCGCCCGCCTGCAAACCGTGGCCGCAGGCGTGACTAGCCACCATTGAGGGTGTACGCGTGAACCTAATTATGAAAATGCTGGCTGCACCAGCAACCGTATTGGCCCTATGGGCAGTCAGTGCCCAAGCGGCGACCACCGACGAAATCGCCAAGCGCCTCGAACCCGTCGGCCAGGTCTGCGTCCAGGGGAAAGAATGCAAAGGCATGGAAGTTGCCACTGCCGCCGGCGGCGCTGGCGGTGCCAAGGCGCCGAAAGATATCATTGCCAAACATTGCAATGCTTGCCACGGTACCGGCCTGCTGGGTGCGCCGAAAATCGGTGACACGGCAGCCTGGAAAGAGCGCGCCGATCACCAGGGCGGCCTCGACGGCATCCTGGCCAAGGCCATTACCGGCATCAACGCCATGCCGCCAAAAGGCACCTGCGCCGATTGCTCGGATGAAGAGCTCAAGGGCGCCATCAAAGAGATGTCTGGCCTGTAATACGCCGACATCCTGCACAAGAAAGCCGCTTACGAGCGGCTTTTTTGTGCCTGGGGTTCTTCAGGGCTGTTCATCGCAACCAAGACCCGGCAAGCTCGGTCCAACCCACATTCATGGAATGTCCAGGAGGGTGCGATGGTGCAGTTGTGTTCAATCGAACAAGCGGTGGATGACGTGCTCGAGCGCCTGCCCGCGCATATTCATCTGGGCATGCCCCTGGGGCTGGGCAAACCCAACCTGTTCGCCAACGCGCTGTACCGGCGCATCGCTCAACTACCCGAGCGACAGCTGACGATCTACACGGCCCTGAGCCTGGGGCGGCCAAACCTGGGTGATGGCCTGCAGAAGCGTTTCCTCGAGCCCTTTGTCGAGCGGGTCTTCGGCGACTATGCCGAACTGGATTACCTGGCCGACCTGCATCAGGACAGTGTGCCACCCAACATACGGGTCGAGCAGTTCTTCATGCAGCCCGGCAGCCTGTTGCACAGCGCGTCGGCCCAGCAGAACTATGTCAGCAGCAACTACAGCCACGCGGCCCGGGATATCAACGCTGCCGGCTTGAACCTGGTGGCGCAATTGGTGGCGAGCGAGCCACAGCATCCGGATCGCCTGAGCCTGAGCTGCAACCCGGACATCACCCTCGACCTGCTGCCGATGATCGCCAAGCGCCGGGCCGCCGGAGAAACCATCCTCCTGGTCGGCCAGGTGCACAACGATTTGCCGTACATGCCGGGTGACGCGGAAGTCGGCATCGACGTTTTCGACCTGTTGATCGATGAGAAGGACAACCACACGTTGTTTTCCACGCCGAACATGCCGGTGGGCTTGCAGGACCATCTGATCGGCCTGCACGCCAGTACCCTGGTGCGCGACGGCGGGACGCTGCAGATCGGCATCGGCGCCATGGGCGATGCCTTGACGGCGGCGCTGCTGGCGCGCCAGGCCGACAACGCCGGTTACCAGGCGTTGCTGGTGGACCTGAACCTAAGCCAGTGGGCGCAACTGATCGAGCGCGAGGGCGGGGTCGAGCCATTTGCCAAAGGGCTGTACGGCTGCAGTGAAATGTTCGTCAACGGTTTGCTGGTGCTGGCCGAGGCCGGGATCATCCGGCGCAAGGTCTACCCCGACGTTCCAACCCAGGAACGGGCCAACGCCGGTACCCTCGACGAGGCGGCGCAGCCCGACGGCATCTGCATACACGGCGGGTTCTTCCTCGGGCCGCGCAGTTTTTACCAACGCCTGCGTGAGTTGCCGCACAGCCGTCTTCTTGAATTCAACATGACGCGCATCAGTTACATCAACGAGCTGTACGGCCAGGAACATCTCAAGCGCCTGCAGCGCCTGGACGCCCGGTTCATCAACACGGTCTTCACCATGACCCTGATGGGGGCCGGGGTGGCCGATCAGTTGGAAGACGGGCGGGTGCTCAGCGGTGTGGGCGGGCAGTACAACTTCGTTGCCCAGGGCCATGCGCTGGAGGGCGGGCGTTCGATCCTGCTGCTGCGCAGTTGGCGTGAGGCCGCGGGCGAGATCAGCTCGAACATCGTCTGGGAGTACGGCCATTGCACGATTCCGCGGCACTTGCGCGACATCGTGGTGACCGAATACGGCATCGCCGACCTGCGAGGCAAGACCGACGCCGCAGTGATCGAGGCGTTGCTCAATATCAGCGATTCACGCTTCCAGCCCGGGCTGATCGAGCAGGCGCAAAGTGCCGGCAAGCTGCCGAAGGACTTCCGTCTCGATCCGCGGTTCGCCGACAACACATCGGAACGCTTGCAGGCGATCCAGGCGCGGCATCCGACTCTGTTTCCCGAATACCCGCTGGGGTGTGATTTCGATGAGGTCGAGCGGGACCTGCTGCGGGCACTGAACTGGCTCAAGAGCAAGTTCAAGCTCACCGAGATCCTGGAGTTGGGCAAAGCCGCGCTCGATGCGCCGGAACCTTGGGAGTTTGCCGGGCATCTGGAGCGGATGCAGCTGGCCAGCCCTGAAGGGCTGAAAGAAGAGTTGTTTCAACGGTTGTTGTTGGCGGGGCTTAAGGCCACCGCGCCTTAGCGACCCACCTAAAACCCCTGTGGGAGCGAGCTTGCTCCCACAGGAGGCACAGGGTTATTCGATGAAGGTCACAACCCCACCGGCTAGCGACTTCACCCGCGCCAACGATTCAACCCGATAGCCCTGGGCATCGAGTTCCGCGCGACCGCCCTGGAATGACTTCTCGATCACGATCCCCAGCCCGGCGACGGTGGCGCCGGCCTGCTTGATGATGGAGATCAGCGCCTGGGAGGCTTTGCCGTTGGCCAGGAAGTCATCGATGATCAGTACCCGGTCGCTGCTGGTCAGGTGACGCGGGCTGATGGCGACGGTGCTTTCGGTTTTCTTGGTGAACGAATACACAGTGGCCGACAGCAGGTTTTCCGTCAGGGTCAGGGACTGTTGTTTGCGGGCGAAGATCACCGGTACGCCAAGGTTCAGGCCGGTCATGATCGCCGGGGCAATCCCTGAGGCTTCGATGGTGACGATCTTGGTGATGCCCGAGTCCTTGAACAACGCGGCAAATTCGTCGCCGATCAGTTTCATCAACTGCGGGTCGATCTGATGGTTCAGGAACGCGTCGACTTTCAGGACCTGATCGGAAAGCACGATGCCTTGCTCGCGAATTTTCTGGTGCAGGGCTTCCATGAAGCCTCCTCTGGTGACGCCTGCGGCGCCTGGATTGGGTAAAAAGTGTGGTGGAAAACTAACGCTTCAACATCGCTCGTATATCGGCCAGGGCACTGTTGCCGCGAACGACTTTGACTTCCGTCGGTGTGTCGTCGTTGCCTTCCCAGGCCAGGTCGTCCGGCGGCAGTTCATCGAGAAAGCGGCTGGGGGCGCAGTCGATCACTTCGCCGTATTGCTTGCGCTTGGCGGCGAAGGTGAAGGCCAGCGTCTGACGGGCACGGGTAATCCCGACATAGGCCAGGCGCCGTTCTTCTTCAATGGTGTCGGCCTCGATGCTGGAGCGGTGCGGCAGGATTTCTTCTTCCATGCCCATGATGAACACGTAGGGGAATTCCAGGCCCTTGGAGGCGTGCAGCGTCATCATTTGCACACCTTCGGCGCCGTCTTCCTCCTCCTGCTGGCGTTCGAGCATGTCGCGCAGCACGAGTTTGCCGATGGCATCCTCGACCGTCATGTCGCCGTCTTCGTCTTTTTCCAGGGTGTTCTTCAATGCCTCGATCAGGAACCAGACGTTGCCCATGCGGTAGTCGGCAGCCTTGTCGCTGGAGCTGTTGGTGCGCAGCCAGTTCTCGTAGTCGATGTCCATGACCATGCTGCGCAGCGCCGAAATCGGGTCTTCGCCGGCGCACTGTTCGCGGACCTTGTCCATGAAGCGCTTGAAGCGCGCCAGGCGATCGGTGAAACGGCTGTCCAGATGCTCGCCCAGGCCGATTTCGTCGGTGGCGGCGTACATCGAGATCTTGCGTTCGGTGGCGTAGTTGCCGAGTTTTTCCAGGGTGGTCGAACCGATTTCCCGGCGCGGCACGTTGATCACCCGCAGGAAGGCGTTGTCATCATCCGGGTTCACGATCAGGCGGAAGTAGGCCATCAGGTCCTTCACTTCCTGGCGTCCGAAAAAGCTGTTGCCCCCTGACAGGCGATAAGGGATCTGGTGATGCTGCAGTTTCAGCTCGATCAGCTTGGCCTGGTAGTTGCCGCGGTACAGGATCGCAAAATCGCTGTACGGCCGGTCAGTGCGCAGGTGCAGGCTGAGGATTTCCATGGCCACGCGCTCGGCTTCGGCGTCTTCGTTGCGGCAACGGATCACGCGGATCTCGTCGCCGTGGCCCATCTCGCTCCACAGTTGTTTTTCGAACTCGTGGGGGTTGTTGGAAATCAGCACGTTGGCGCAGCGCAGGATACGGCTGGTGGAGCGGTAGTTCTGCTCCAGCATCACCACTTTGAGCGACGGATAGTCTTCCTTGAGCAACATCAGGTTTTCCGGCCGCGCGCCGCGCCAGGCATAGATCGACTGGTCGTCGTCACCCACCACGGTGAATTGGTTGCGCTTGCCGATCAGCAGCTTCACCAGCAAATACTGGCTGGCGTTGGTGTCCTGGTATTCGTCCACCAGCAGGTAGCGGACCTTGTTCTGCCATTTCTCGAGAATGTCGGCGTGGTCCTGGAACAGCTTGACCGGCAGCAGGATCAGGTCGTCGAAGTCCACCGCGTTGAACGCCTTGAGCGTGCGCTGGTAGTGGGCGTAGACGATGGCGGCGGTCTGTTCCTTGGGGTTGCGGGCGTTTTCCAGGGCCTCGGGCGGCAGGATCAGGTCGTTTTTCCAGGCGCCGATCATGTTCTTGATCTCATCCACGCCGTCGTCGCCCGAGTATTCCTTCTGCATGATGTCAGTCATCAGGGCCTTGACGTCGGTCTCGTCGAAAATCGAGAAGCCCGGTTTGTAGCCCAGCCGCGCGTGTTCCTTGCGGATGATGTTCAGGCCCAGGTTGTGGAAGGTGCAGACCGTCAGGCCGCGGCCTTCACCGGCGCGCAGCAGGCCACCGACCCGCTCTTTCATTTCCCGGGCGGCTTTGTTGGTAAAGGTCATGGCGACGATGTACTGGGCGCGGATGCCACAATTCTGGATCAGGTGCGCGATCTTTCGGGTGATTACGCTGGTCTTGCCGGAGCCTGCACCGGCGAGCACCAAAAGAGGGCCGCCGACATAGTTCACGGCTTCTTGCTGCCGAGGATTGAGTCGGGACATGACAGGATCAGGGAGTCGTTTGCGAAATGGGCCGGCATTTTAACAGGCTCAGAGAATTGTGCTGCTCTGTCCGACTTGTGACGCACAGCGCATTGTCATTTGCCGCTTTTGTTACTTTCACGCAGGATGTGAGGCCAATTGCGTCCAGCGCAGGATTTGGAGTGGAAAAAACCACCGAAACCGCGTGTTTGAGAACCATTGGCATTGGTCATTGCCCATGGGCACGTCATAATGCCCGGCGCCTACCACCTTGCAGAGTCTAGGGAGTCAGCTTGTCAACGCCTGTCGAACCCTTGCGTTTGCTGTTATTGGCCCAAGAGCCTGCGTGGTCAGCAATATTGCGCGAGTGCCTGGCGCCCTTGGGGCCCTTGGTCGTGTTGATCAGCGCCCCGAGCTGGGAGTCAGTCAGCAGCCTGTTCGAAGATAATCGCAACGCGGTGTTGCTGACCGTCGCGGCGTTGCAGCCGGCGCCGGGCCGTTGCAGCCTGCCGACGATCCTGTTGCTCGAGCACGAGCCGGCGGTTGCCCCCGACGGTGTCAGCGACTGGTTGGTGCGTGATGTCCTCGACAGCGCGACCCTGCGTCGTTGCCTGCGGCATGTGCGCGAACGGGGCGTGCTGGAAAACACCTTGCAGCGCCTTGCCGAACAGGACCCCTTGACGGGCATCGCCAATCGCCAGGGCTTCCAGACGCTGCTGGCGGCGCGCCTGGCGGAAAACGACGGCCGTGGCCTGGCGCTCGGTCACCTGGACCTGGACAACTTTCGTCACGCCAACGACGCCCTCGGCCATCAGGCCGGTGACCGCTTGATCCTGCAAGTGGTGTCGCGGCTCAAGGGCTCGCTCGAGGCCGGCGATCAATTGGCGCGGTTGGGCAGTGATGAATTCGCCCTGCTGATCGACACCCGCCGCGCGCCACAGCGGGCCGAGTGGATGGCCGAGCGTATTACGGAAGCCTTGGCCGAACCCTATTGGGTGGACGGTGAAAGCCTGCTGATCGGCTGCAGCCTGGGGGTTGCCCACGCTCGCGCCCAGGCCGGCGCCGATCCGCTGATGTGGCACGCCCACATCGCCATGCAGCAGGCCAAGAGCACCCAGGGCTGCACTTTTCATATCTTCAACGAGCGCATCAATCGCAATGCCCGCAGCCTCGCCGACCTGGAAAGCGAACTGCGCCGGGCACTGCGCCGCGACGAGCTGGAGCTGCATTACCAGCCACGGTTGAACCTTGATGGCGGCCACATCGTCGGCCTCGAAGCCCTGGTGCGCTGGCGTCATGGGGAACGTGGCTTGCTGCCACCGAGTGAGTTCGTGCCGCTGGCCGAACAGAGCGGCCTGATCGTGCCGCTGGGCTACTGGGTGATTTCCCGGGCGCTGCGGGACATGCAGGCTTTGCGCGAGCGGGGGCTGGCGCCGTTGCACATGGCGGTCAACCTGTCGTTCCGACAGTTCCAGGACAGCCAGTTGCTGCCAACCTTGAGTCGACTGATTGCCGAGCGGGGTGTCGAGGCGCAGTGGCTGGAGTTCGAACTCACCGAAACCGCCGTCATGCGCCGTAGCGAACTGGTCAAGCAGACCATGGATGCCCTGGGCCGCCTGGGGGTGCGCTTCTCCCTGGACGACTTCGGCACCGGGTTCTCCTCGTTCGTGCACCTCAACAGCCTGCCCATCGCCCTGCTCAAGATCGACAAGAGTTTCGTCGGCGGCATGGAGCAGCGCGAAGAGAACCGCAAACTGGTGCACGCGATGATCAACCTGGCGCATAACCTCAACCTGGAAGTGGTGGCCGAAGGTGTGGAAACCCAGGAACAACTGGACCTGCTACGCGGCTTCGGGTGTGACCAGGTGCAGGGTTTCCTGATCAGCAAGCCGTTGCCGTTGCCGGAGTTGGTTGAATACCTGACGTTCGAGGGTGATCAACAGTCGATGCTGGAAATCAGCTGACACAAAACCCTATGGGAGCGAGTTTGCTCGCGATGGCGATAGGTCTGTCCCATTTATTTTGACTGACACACCGCTATCGCGAGCAAGCTCGCTCCCACAGGGGGATACATCTCAATCGGCCTGGATGGCTTGGAAGCGTTGCTGCCCAGGCTCACTGCGAATCATCCGCTTCATCTTCCATTCAAACGCCGCCGTCAGGCTCACGGCCGCGCAGGCCAGCCCCAGGGCCAAGCCCCACCAGACGCCAGTCGGCCCCCAGTTCAGGTGAAACGCCATCCACCACGCCGCCGGAGCGCCGATCAGCCAATAGCAACCCAGACCCACCAGGAAGGTGGTCTTGGCGTCCTTGAGCCCGCGAATGCAACCCATGGCAATGGTTTGCGTGCCATCGAACAGCTCGAACCACGCCGCCACCGCCAGCAGGCTCACGGCCAGGTTGATCACGTCGCGAAACGCCGGGTCGTCGTGGTCCAGGAACAAGCCGATCAATTGATGGGGCAGCAGCCAGAACACCATGGCGAACGCCAGCATGGCCGCCGCACCAAAGCCAATCCCGACCCGACCGGCCAGGCGTGCCATCAGCAGTTGCCCGGCACCGTAGTGCTGGCCGATGCGCATGGTGATGGCGTAGGACATCCCGGCCGGTACCATGAACGCCACCGAGACGATTTGCAGCGCGATCTGGTGGGCTGCCAACGGCGTGCTGCCCATGGTGCCCATGCACAGCGCGGCGAACGCAAACAGCCCGACCTCCACCGCGTAGGTGCCGCCAATCGGCAGGCCCAGGCGCCACAGCTCCTTGAGGTACTGGCGATTGGGCCGCGACAGGCCGTCGAGCAGTGGATAGGCACGGTAGGCCGGGTGCCGATGGATATGCCAGGCCAGCGCCAGGGCCATGCAGTTGGCAACGATGGCCGTGACCAGGCCGATGCCCATCAAGCCGAGTTTCGGCAGGCCGAACATGCCGGTGATGAGCGCGTAGTTGAGCAGGAAGTTGGCCACGGTGCCGCCGAGGCTGATCACCATGACCGGTGTGGCCCGGCCGATGGCGCTGGTGAAGCCGCGCAGGGCCATGAAACTCAAGTAGCCGGGCAGGGCGAACGGCAGTGCCAGCAGGAACTGTCCGGCGGACAGCACGTTGGTTTCGGTCTGGCCGAACATCAGCAGCACCGGCTTGAGGTTCCACAACAGCAACCCGGCCATCAGCGCCATCAGCCAGGCCAGCCATAGTCCGGCCTGGGTCAGCCGGGTGGCGCCTTCGACATCGCCTGCGCCCTGGCGGATCGCGACCAGGGTGCCCACCGCGGCGATCACGCCGATGCAGAAGATCGACACGAACGAATAGGTGGCCGCCCCGAGCCCGCCGCCGGCGAGGGCTTGGGGGCTCAGGCGCGCCATCATCACGGTGTCGGTGAGCACCATCAGCATGTGCGCCAACTGCGAGGCAATCAACGGCCCCGCCAGCCGCAGGATGGCCCAGAGTTCGATACGCGCCGGATGCCGCATGATCATCACGCTCCATGTTCAAACAAGGCAGTAAAGCAACGATTCTCGGCGCTCTCGGCGGATTGCACAAAGGGATAAAAAAGATCGCTGGCATGATTAAAACTCATGCTGGACGTGTTTCTGGTAGGGTTTGCAGACCTCGCCATGGAGCTTTTGCGATGCCTCGTCGTCTTCCTCCTCTTTATGCGCTGCGGGCATTCGAAGCCGCGGCGCGCTACAGCTCGTTCACCCGGGCCGCTGAAGAGCTGTCGATCACCCAGAGCGCGGTCAGCCGGCACATTCGCACGCTGGAAGATCACTTTGCCTGTCGGCTGTTCCTGCGCAGCGGCCGCAACCTGCAATTGACCGAGGCGGCACGGTTGCTGTTGCCGGGCGTACGTGAGGGCTTCATGGCGCTGGAGCGGGCCTGCCACACCTTGCATGGCGAGGATGGCATCCTGCGAATGAAAGCGCCTTCCACGCTGACCATGCGCTGGCTGTTGGCGCGCTTGAGTCGCTTCCGGCATTTGCAGCCTGGCAACGAGGTGCAGCTGACCAGTGCCTGGATGGACATCGACTCGGTGGACTTCAACGCCGAGCCCTTCGATTGCGCCGTGTTGCTGGGCAACGGGCATTTCCCGGCGGACTGGGAGGCCAGTTTGCTGTTCCCCGAGGAATTGATCCCGGTGGGCGCGCCGAACCTGTTGAACGATCAACCCTGGGATGTGGCGCGGTTGGCCAGCGCGGAGCTGCTGCATCCCACGCCCGATCGCCGGGACTGGCGCAATTGGCTGCAACGCATGGGCCTGTCCGACAAGGTCTCGCTCAAGGGGGGGCAGGTGTTCGATACCCTGGAGCTGGGCATGATCGCGGCGGCACGTGGCTATGGGGTGTCCATGGGCGACCTGTTGATGGTGGCCGAGGATGTCGCCCAGGGACGCCTGAGCCTGCCATGGCCGACGGCTGTCGCCAGCGGTGAGCACTATTATCTGGTCTGGCCGAAAACCCGCCCGGGAGGTGAACGTTTGCGCCGGCTCAGCGACTTCCTCCAGGGTGAGGTGAGGGCCATGCAATTACCCGACGTGCAGCGCCTGGGCTGAAACGTTGCAGTTGCCGTGCTAGCCACTTGGCATTAATCCTTCTAAACCGCTCAAGTATTTGGTTTTGCCGCCGAAGTGAGGATGGAACCTTCGTGCAGAAAGGGCCCAACTTACACCTCACTCGAAAATGCCGAGCGTGCGAGCGTGATCAGGATGATCCGGTCTCTCGGCCAGGAGCCGTCATGTCTCAACCCCGTGCCCGGATCGCCTCACAGCTAGGCCTTGCCCTCGCTGTGATATTGGCGGTCGTGATCTCCGGCAGTACCGTCTTCGCCCTGCGTTCGCTGGACGCTGCCAACCTCGCCACCCGTGAAGAACACCTGGCCAGCGAAGCGCGCCTGATGGCCGATCAGCTCAATACCTTCCACAGCACCTTGCGCGAGAGCACCCAGCGCCTGGCCGGTCTGTTCGAAAAGCGTTTCAGCGCTGGCCTGAACGTGCATCCGGACCAGCCGGTGACGGTGGCGGGCGTACAAACCCCAGGCTTGAGCCTGGGCAGCGAAGTGTTGAACAACAACTTCAAGGAAGTTGATGAGTTCAAGCAAATGACGGCCGGGGTGGCGACGGTATTCGTGCGCAACGGCGACGACTTCATCCGCGTCAGCACGTCATTGACCAAGCAGGACGGTACGCGGGCCATCGGCACCTTGCTCGACCGCGCCGGGCCGGCTTACGGCCCCGTGATAGGCGGGAAAAGCTACATCGGCCGCGCCTTGCTGTTCGGACGTTACTACATGTCGCAGTACACGCCCGTACGCGACAGCAGCGGCAAGATCATTGCCGTGCTGTACGTAGGTTTCGACTACACCGATGCGCAGAACGCGCAGTTCGAGAACCTCAAGCGCTTCCGCATTGGCCAGACCGGTTCGCTGGCCCTGCTGGACGAACAAAATAAATGGCTCGTGCCTCCGGCCGGCGTGCAGGCGCTGGACCAGGCGAGCGCGACCATCGTTGGCCTGGTCAAGAAACCGGGCAAGGGCGCGTTCTGGACCGATACCGCCGAAGATTTCTACAGCGTTGCCGTGCCGTTCGAAGAGGGGCCGTGGGCGGTGGTGGCGAGCATGCCCAAGACCGAGATTCGCGCCGTGACCTGGAGCGTCGGTACGCAACTGGCCATTGGCAGCCTGCTGGCGATGTTGTTGGCGGTCGGCTCGGCGATGTGGTTGCTGCGCAGCAAACTGGCCCCGCTGGGGGATCTGGTGCGCCAGGCCGAAGCCTTGGGTGCCGGTGACTTGAGCGTGCGCCTGAACGTGTCGAGCCATGATGAGATCGGTCAGTTGGCCCGTGCCTTCAACCAAATGAGCCAGGCCTTGTCGACCATGGTCGAGCACATCCGCAAGGCCTCCCAGGAGGTCAACAGCCGTGCCCAGGCCCTGTCCGGGTTGTCCAGCGGGGCGTATGAGGGCATGGAGCAGCAATCCGGCGAAATCACCAGCATGGCCGGCGCAGTGGAGGAGTTCAGTGCAACCTCATTGAACATTGCCGACAACATGGGCAACACCGAGCGCCTGGCCCAGGAAAACGCCCAGCAAACCCGCATTGGTCGAACCTCGATGGATGAAGCGTCGTCGTCCCTGGAACAAATTGCCGGCGCGTTGAACAGCACCGCCTCGGTCATCAATACCTTGGGCCAGCGTTCCCAGGAAATTGGCGGCATCGTGGGGGTCATCACCTCGATCGCCGAGCAGACCAACCTGCTGGCCTTGAACGCGGCCATCGAAGCTGCCCGCGCAGGCGAGCAGGGCCGTGGTTTCGCCGTGGTGGCCGATGAAGTCCGCAGCCTGGCTTCCCGCACCCGCCAGGCCACTGACGAAATTTCCAGCATGATCAACAGCATCCAGCAGGAAACCGGCAATGCCATCAGCACGATGGAGCAGGGCAACCTGTTGATGCAGGAAGGCCTGTCGCGCAACGCCAACGTGGCCTCGGCCCTGGCGCGCATCGACGAACAAAGCCGCTCGGCTGGCCTGCAATTTGCGGCGATCACTACCGCCACCCAGGAGCAAAGCAGCACTGCGACCCTGCTCAGCAGCAACCTGCAAAGCATCGCCATGGCCAACAGCGAACAGCGCCAAGTGGTCTCGAACCTGGCACTCACCGCCAAGGAACTGGAAAAACTGGCCCAGGACCTGCGCCAAGAGGTTGATCGGTTCCGCTGAGGCGTCCCGTCACGAGCAAGTTCACCCACACCCCTGTGTGCGAGCTTGCTCGCGATGACGGCCGCCCAGCCAACATCATCTCAATCTGACCCACCGCTATCGCGAGCAAGCTCGCTCCCACAAAAGCTCCCAACCTTAGCTCGTCCCTTTTTTAGGAATATTGCTGTTTTTAAGCTTGCTGAAACGTTTCTTCAAGTCTATAAAAACCGCACAACTCCAATAAAAGGTCGTGACCATGACTCCGCTCAAACTCCTCGTTACCCTTGGCGCCTTGGGCGCTGCCTCCCATGCGATGGCTTGGGATTACGTCCTGCTGGATACCGATAAAGCCGCCCAACCCTGGCAAATCACCAGCCAGCAACTTGGCGTGAAGACCGGCAAGCCCTTTTCCGTGACGATGCGCACCCTGCACGGTGGCCGGCAGGAAGGCGTCAGCATCGTCGACATCGACAATGGGACCCTGAAGCTTTCAGTCGTCCCGACCCGTGGCATGAATGTGCTGCAGGCGTCAGTCGGTGATGTGCGCATGGGGTGGGATTCGCCCGTCAAGGAAGTGGTCAACCCGGCGTTCATCGAGCTCAACGGCCGAGGCGGCTTGGGCTGGCTTGAAGGTTTCAACGAGCTGGTCACCCGTTGCGGCTACGAGTGGGTCGGCCATCCCGGCATGGACAACGGCGAGCTGCTGACCCTGCATGGTCGCGCTGCGAATATTCCTGCCAACAAAGTCACGTTGCACATTGATGAAAAACCGCCCTACGCCATCACCCTGCGTGGCGAGTTGAAGGAGCAGGCGTTCAAGAAGGTCGACTTCTCGGTACAGACCGAACTGGTCACCGAGCCTGGCAGCGTGACGTTCGCGCTCAGCGATACGCTGACCAACAACGGTGATTATCCGAAGGAGTACCAAGCGCTCTACCACAGCAACTTCAGCACACCTTTCCTGGAGCAGGGCGCTCGTTTCGCGGCACCGGTCAAGCAGGTCTCGCCGTTCAACGACAAGGCCAAGGGTGACTTGCCCGATTGGCAAACCTACCGGGCCCCCACCAAGGATTACGACGAAACCGTCTATAACGTCGTGCCATACGCCGATGCCAAGGGCGACACGCTCACCGTGCTGCACAACAAGGCCGGTAGCCTCGGTGTGTCGGTGGGCTTCAACACCAGCACGCTTCCGGTGTTCTCCCTATGGAAAAACACCGATACCCAAGGCCAGGGCTACGTGACCGGGTTGGAGCCAGGCACCAGTTTTTCCTATAACCGCCGGTATCAACGTCCCCTGGGCCTGGTTCCCACCATCGGGCCGAAAGAACATAAGCAATTCCAGATCCACTACAGCCTGTTGGCGGACAAGGGCTCCGTGGATACGGCGCTCAAGCGCATCGACGCTATCCAGAACGGTCAAAAAACCGAGGTGCGGAACACACCGTTGGTAGACCTGAGCAAACCATGAGACGGTTCAGGGGGTAGCCGGCCGATACTGCAACGCTTCGGCCAAGTGCTCGCGGCGGATGCACCCCGCTTGCTCCAGGTCCGCCAGTGTCCGGGCGACCTTGAGCAAGCGGTGGGCGGCGCGCAACGACAAGGTCAGCCGTTCGCAGGCGGTTTCCAGCCAGGTTTCATCGGTTGTGGATAACTTGCAATGCCGGCGCAACCCCGGCAGATCGAGGAAGGCGTTGGCGCAGCCCTGACGCCGGTGCTGACGCTCCCGGGCCTCGGCCACCTGCTCGGCGACCGTGGCGGTATCGTCTCCGGCTTCGCTCTTGGGGTTCAACGCCGTGGCTTCCCGGGCGACGGTCAGGTGCAGGTCGATGCGGTCCAGCAGCGGGCCGGAGAGTTTGTTGCGGTAGCGCTGCACCATGTCCGGTGTACAGCAGCAGCGGCCGCTGGGCTCGCCAAGGTATCCACAGGGGCAGGGGTTCATCGCTGCCACCAACTGGAAACGCGCCGGGAAGCGCACTCGGTCACGAGCGCGAGAAACCACGATATGCCCAGACTCCAGCGGCTCTCTCAAGACCTCCAGCACCCTACGATCGAATTCCGGCAGTTCATCCAGAAACAGCACGCCATGGTGGGCGAGGGTGATCTCCCCCGGTTGCGGTTTTGACCCGCCACCCACCAGCGCCGGGCCGGAAGCCGAGTGGTGTGGCTGGCGAAACGGACGCTGCGGCCAATGGCTCAACGGCACGCAACTGGCCACCGACTGGATGGCCGCGACCTCCAGGGCCTCACTTTCGGCCAGCGGTGGCAACAGCCCCGGCAGGCGGCTCGCCAGCAGTGTCTTGCCGGTGCCCGGCGGCCCGCTGAACAACAGGTTATGAGCCCCCGCGGCGGCAATCAGCAAGGCCCGCTTGGCCCCGACCTGGCCTTGTACTTCATTCAGGTCGGGGTAGGGTTTGCTGGCCGAGAGCAGCCCATTGGAAACGAAAGGGCCGATCGGCGTATGCCCATTGAAGTGCGCCACTGCTTCGAGCAGATGGTCCACGGCGATCACCTTCAGCCCCGAGGCCAGGCAGGCTTCCTCGGCATTGGCCCGCGGCACCACCAGCATGCGCCCGGCCTTGCGCGCCGCCAGCGCCGCGGGCAAGACCCCGCGCACCGGTCGCACCGCGCCGGACAATGCCAGCTCACCGAGGCATTCCACGTCGTCCAGCGTCAGGGTTGGCACCTGCACACTGGCCGACAGGATCCCCAAAGCGATGGCCAGGTCGAAGCGCCCACCGTCCTTTGGCAGGTCCGCTGGCGCCAGGTTCAGGGTGATACGCCGTGCCGGGAAGTTCAGCCCCGAATTGATGATCGCGCTGCGCACCCGATCCTTGCTTTCCTTCACCGCCGCCTCCGGCAGGCCAACCATCGTCAGTGACGGCAAGCCATTGGCCAGATGGACTTCAACGGTAACGGCGGGCGCTTCCACACCCACTTGGGCGCGGCTATGGACAATGGCCAGAGACATGGATAGTTCCTTTGGTGGGGGCAAACCGCGTCCTGCGGTTCTGGAAGGGTAGTAGCGATATGGCGAGTTAGCGTGAGGATGCAGCCGTCAAATATGGACCGGATGTTACAAATGAATGACGCGTAGAAAAATTTTTCCTCACTCTAACCTTGGCGTCGGAAACGTTGCCGGGGGAGGGATAAGGGAGGGCAGTCTCTCGGACCGCCGCTACCTGAATGCTCAATAGATACCGAGAGTTTTGTTACTCATATGCTTGGACGTATCTCCCTCATACGAGCTCAAGGCTTGATCAAGAGACCTTGACCGGTAGGCAAACTCAAAATCGACAAATTCATTTTTTCTGCCCATTGATCCATGCCTTCTTTTTGCGGCTGATAGCCAAAGTAGGCGTAATCATCCAACAAAATAAACGCATTAGGTACCAAGCGATCCCACAAGTAATCAATGGCCGCCACTTCAGGAATCGTGCAGTTCAAGTCAATGTGCAGGAATGCAATTCGGGTCGAATCAATTTGGGGGAGCGTGTCCGGAATGCTGCCCTGAATAATGGTTGCTCTTGGCCACTCTGCAAAATTTTTTTTCACTGACTCGAGATTGGTTGTATAGAAACCGGAGGTTATCTCTCTGCGGTTACGCTCAGACACACCACCCTCCCGTTCTTCATCTGATAGATAACGCTCATCGAGGCCAGCAAAAGTGTCTAAGAGATAAAAGACTCTGTTGGTCTTGTTCCAGTCCAAGTCATGCATAATAGCGGAACTTAAGAATCCACGATTGACACCGCACTCCACGAAGTCACCTGTGAGTTTCGCAGCAGATCTCGCGGCCCAAAGCCCAACATGAACTCTCCAGAACCATTTGTAATCCATGCCCGCGGCAGCTACGCCGCGACCATAGGCGGTCCTGTAAGCGGGATCAATCATGAAGTCATGGTTGTGTCTGGAGGCCAACCCATCGTGATTATAGGTTTCATCAATTTTTGGGTGTAATGGGTTATATTTTTTTTCAATATAACGTGCGGCACCCTTGTAAGCTCGTCCTTCCGGTATGCCGAATTTCAAGTAATGCAGTGCTGGATTTAATCCTGCCTTAAGCACATCGGGGTGTAACTCTAAATACTTATCAGGGGAAAAATCGTCAGGTAGAGTCATTGAATCTCCGTGTTTAATTTTTTGACGTTCCAGGTACTACCAGACTTATAGGGTTGACGAATATTAGCCCACTAGCCGTGTCTTCATGTAGTTTTAAGCATGATCGTAAACCGATGTTCAACAGCAAATAGCACGTTAACCAGCGTTGTATAGCACGGCGGTGTAAAAATGCAATGGCGATAGGCTACTAGAAAGTATTTGGTTTAGGCCTGCCGGGCATGATCATTTGAACGGGCGATGGGGGGCCTCCCCGGCACCATTAGAATACGCACGGCCTTGTACACGGGAACGCCAACTTTGCGCGGCAATAGGGGGGGCAATAGGGCGAGACAGCAAATCGCAGCCTTCGGCCACCCCTGCAAGGAAGGTTATTCGGTAGGTGGATTTACCTTCGCCTCCAACTCCGCGACCTTGGCCTCCAGGCTTTCGAGCCGCGCCCGGGTCCGGGCCAGCACAACCATCTGGCTGTCGAATTCTTCCCGGCTCACCAGGTCCAGTTTGCTGAAGCCGCTTTGCAGCAGGGCCTTGAACTGGCTTTCGATTTCGCTTTTGGGCAGCGGCGTGTCGCCACTCAAGAGGCGGGAGGCGTGGCCGCTCAGGGCGTCGAGGAGGTCTTTGGGCGCAAGCATGGCAGGTGTCCTGAAAACAATGGCAGGCAGTGTATCACGCAGTGTCTATAGTCAATTCGCAAGCCAGGGATGCACGCTTTTCGCGCATGGTGCTGGACGTCGCTGCACTGTTGTTGTGCGTATCGCTGCACTTCATGGCGCGGCGCACATCGAGCAGGTGGCCAAGAGACTGATATCAGAGGGTTTGGGTGCAGATGGCAAGGTTTCTGCTTAGAGGCTGATGACCCATGCACTGATGCAGTCGCTGTGACGAATGCAGTGCAGCAGACGGAACGGGGAGTTCCGTCAGGATCGGTTAACTGGCACCTGTCGGGCAACTTGGGCCGACGATGCGTTACAAAGCCAGGCACTGCGCTTAGACTTGAGTCGGGTTTGTTTTCCTGGGGCAAGTCCACCAATTCGGGAGAAAGTTTCATGAAGCTAGTCACTGCCATCATCAAGCCGTTCAAGTTGGACGACGTGCGCGAGTCGTTGTCCGAGATCGGCGTGCAGGGCATTACCGTTACTGAGGTCAAAGGCTTCGGTCGGCAGAAAGGTCACACCGAGCTGTATCGCGGCGCGGAATACGTGGTCGATTTCCTGCCCAAGGTGAAGATCGACGTCGCCATTGACGACAAGGATCTTGATCGGGTGATCGAGGCAATCACCAAGGCCGCCAACACCGGCAAGATCGGTGACGGGAAGATCTTTGTGGTCAATCTGGAACAGGCTATCCGCATCCGTACCGGCGAAACCGATACCGACGCTATCTAGGCCGCCAAACCCAACGCCCCAGGAGAAAACAATATGACTCTGCGTAAATTCGCAGGGCTAGGAGCCCTGTTGTCCTTCGCAATGCCTGGCCTGGCCATGGCAGAAGAAGCGGCAGCCCCAGTCCTGAACTCCGGCGACACCGCCTGGATGCTCACGGCCACGATTCTTGTACTGTTCATGACCATTCCCGGCCTGGCGCTGTTCTACGGCGGCATGGTTCGGTCGAAAAACATTCTTTCGGTGATGATGCAATGCTTTGCCATTACCGGTCTGATCAGCATTCTGTGGGTCATTTACGGCTACAGCATTGCGTTCGACACCACGGGGATGGAGCAGGGCGTCGTCAACTTCAATTCGTTCGTCGGGGGTCTGAACAAGGCATTCCTGGCGGGCCTCACGCCCGATAGCCTGACTGGCCTGTTCCCTGAAGCGGTGTTCATCACCTTCCAGATGACGTTCGCCATCATCACCCCGGCCCTGATCGTCGGCGCGTTTGCCGAGCGGATGAAGTTCTCCGCCATGCTGATCTTCATGGCCGTGTGGTTCACCCTGGTGTATGCACCGATTGCCCACATGGTCTGGTCCGGCAACGGCGGCCTGATGTGGGACTGGGGCGTGCTGGACTTCGCCGGCGGCACCGTGGTGCACATCAACGCTGGTATTGCTGGCCTGGTGGCGTGCCTGGTACTGGGCAAGCGCAAGGGCTTCCCGACTACTCCGATGGCGCCGCATAACCTGGGTTACACCCTGATGGGCGCGGCCATGCTGTGGGTCGGCTGGTTCGGCTTCAACGCCGGCTCCGCCATCGCGGCCAACGGCACCGCCGGCATGGCGATGCTGGTGACCCAGATCGCGACCGCTGCGGCGGCGCTGGGCTGGATGTTTGCCGAGTGGATCACCCATGGCAAGCCAAGCGCACTGGGCATCGCCTCGGGCGTGGTGGCCGGCCTGGTTGCCATCACCCCGGCTGCCGGCACCGTGGGCCCAATGGGCGCCCTGGTCATTGGCCTGGCAGCGGGCGTGGTGTGCTTCTTCTGCGCCACCACCCTCAAGCGCAAACTCGGCTACGACGACTCCCTGGACGCCTTCGGCGTGCACGGCATCGGCGGTATCCTCGGCGCGATCCTGACCGGTGTGTTCGCAGCACCAGCCCTGGGTGGCTTCGGCACCGTGACCGATATCGGTGCGCAGGTGTGGATTCAATTCAAGGGCGTGGGTTTCACGGTGATCTATACCGCGATCGTCACCTTCATCATCCTCAAGGTCCTGGACGCCGTCATGGGTCTGCGTGTCTCCGAGGAAGAAGAAGCCGTGGGCCTGGACCTGGCCCAGCACAACGAGCGTGGTTACAACCTGTAAGCACACGCAATAAAAAATGCCCGGTTCGCCGGGCATTTTTTTGTCTGGAATTTGTCATTGCTCACAAGGTGCAGCGGTTTTTCCGACGCCTTTTGTTGTGGATGCGACACAGGTTTTTATACCGCCAAAGGCTTACACCGAAGCAAGAATATTAGGCCCTTTGTTTTTTCCCAGAGCGCGCTAGAATGCGCGCCGAACGTGCGGAGATCTGTATGTGGCAACAGACGCTGATAACCCTGCGGGCAAGGCCTCGGGGCTTTCATCTGGTGACGGACGAGTTGCTTGCCGGCCTGCCTGAACTCCAGGCGTGTCGTGTCGGTCTGTTGCATCTGTGGCTGCAGCATACCTCGGCCTCGTTGACCATCAACGAGAACGCCGATCCGGCGGTACGTCGAGACTTCGAACGATTTTTCAATCGGCTGATCCCACAAGGAACCGCCGATTATGAGCACAACGACGAAGGCCTGGACGACCTCCCGGCGCACTTCAAGGCCAGCGTGCTCGGTTGCCAGCTCAGCCTGCCGGTCACGGCAGGACGGTTGGCATTGGGAACCTGGCAAGGTGTTTATCTGGGCGAGCACCGTGATCACGGCGGTGCTCGTAAAGTCCTCGCCACCTTGTACGGTGAAGGGGCATAACCGCTGGTTGCCGGCGGATGTTGAATTTTTTCTGGCAGCCTTCGAACAGATGGCGAAGCTGGGCTATAACTAATCTGCTTTTCGCAAGTCATGAGGTAGAACATGAGCGACGATGATCTGGAAAACGACGACCTCGAAGTAGGCGACGAAGACGAGGCCGAAGAAGGCCTTGAAGCGGCGGCGGAAGACGTTGCCGATGACGATGGGGCCGATGTTCCGGTTCCTACCGCCAAAGGCAAGGCCAAGGCGGCCGTGTCGGTCGACGAGTTGCCGAGCGTAGAGGCCAAGAACAAGGAGCGTGATGCGCTCGCCAAGGCCATGGAGGAATTCCTGGCCAGGGGCGGTAAGGTGCAGGAAGTGGAGGCCAATGTGGTCGCTGATCCGCCCAAGAAGCCTGACAACAAGTACGGCAGCCGCCCAATCTGAGTACCGGCTTCATTGCTTGCTGAAAAAGCCCGCCGTCGCTGCGGGCTTTTTTCATGGGCGCGATTCCATTTTCAGGCCCGGCGCAGTCCCTGTGGGAGCGGGCTTGCTCGCGAAAGCGGTCTATCAGTCAGCTCATTTGTCGAGTATGAGACCGTCTTCGCGAGCAAGCTCGCTCCCACAGAGGGATGTAGTGGCTACAGGGTAGGGATCAGCGCTGGCCATGCCACCCTGCCAATAACCCCGGCAGTTCGGTCAGGCTGCGAATCTCCGCATCCGGCGCGTGGTCGGCATCCCAGGGCTTGCCTGTCGGGTTGAACCATACCGCGCGCAGGCCGGCCTGTTGGGCGCCGGCGATATCGTCGCCCGGATGATCGCCAATGTGTACGGCGGTCTGCGCCGTGGCGCCGCCGCGTTGCAGGGCTTCGTGGAACAGCCGGGCGTCAGGCTTGGCGATGCCGATGTCTTCGGCGCACAAGGCGAACTTGAAATAGTCCGCCAACCCCAGGCGTCGCACGTCGGCGTTGCCATTGGTGACTACACCGAGGGCGAAATGATTGGCCAGGATCTCCAGGGTGGGCTGCACCTCGGGAAAGATCTCCAGTTGATGACGGGCATGCAGGAACGTCTCGAAGGCCTGGTCTGCCAGCCCGGAGGCTTGCCACTGGTCGTAGCCGGCGTCCTGCAAGGCACGAAACAGCACCCGCCGGCGCAGCGCGCTGATGCGGTGCTTGAGTCCAGGCTCCTCGCGCAGCACTTGTTCGCGAATCGAAAAAAGGTGCTCCACCGGCAGACCGCCCAGGTTCGGTGCGTTGTCGGTCAGCCATTGGCGGAGTACGGCTTCGGCGCTGGCGATCACCGGTGCGGTGTCCCACAGGGTGTCGTCCAGGTCGAAAGTGATCAACTCGATGGTCATGATTCGTCGCCCTTGATGCGTTTGGCCCTGGGATGGGCACTGTCATAGACCGTCGCCAGGTGCTGGAAATCCAGGTGGGTGTAGATCTGGGTGGTCTTGATGTCCGAATGCCCCAGCAGCTCTTGAACGGCGCGCAGGTCCTGGGAGGATTCCAGCAGATGGCTGGCGAAGGAGTGCCGGAGCATGTGTGGGTGCAGGTTCTGTCCCAGCTCCCGTTCGCCGGCGGCCTTGACCCGCAACTGGATCGCTCGCGGGCCGAGGCGCCGCCCCTGTTGGCTGACGAAGACCGCGTCGTCGGCGGGGTTGGTCAGCGCCCGCAGCGGCAGCCACTGCTCCAGGGCTTCACGGGCCTTGCGGCCGACGGGCAGCAGGCGGGTCTTGCTGCCCTTGCCGAGCACCTGGACCATGCCATCGGCCAGGTCCAGTTGATCCAGGTTCAGCCCTGTCAGCTCTGAAAGCCGCAGGCCGGAAGAATAGAACAGCTCGAGAATCGCCTGGTCGCGCCGTGCCAGGAAGTCATCCTCGACGGCACCTTCAAGCAATTGCAGGGCGCGGTCGGTGTCGAGGGTCTTTGGCAATCGGCGTTCGCCCTTGGGCGGTGCCAGGCCGGTGGCCGGATCGTGATCGCACAAGCCTTCGCGATTGAGGTAGTGATACAGGCCGCGCACCGCTGACAACAGTCGTGCCAGGCTGCGGGAGGATTGCCCCTGTTGATGCAGGCGGGCAATGAGGCTGCGCAAGCGTTGGATGTCCAGGGCCGACCAGCTGCCGATGTTCTGCTTCTGGCACCAGCCCAGCACTTTTTCCAGGTCGCGGCGATAGGCCGACAACGTGTGGGGCGACACCTGGCGCTCACTGCGCAGGTGTTCGCAGTAGGCGTCCAGTTGCCGTTCCATCAGCGTACCGAGCGCAGCGAACCGGCGACCCGTGGCAGCACCCGGCCGGTGACTTCGGCGATGTAGCTCAAAAACAGCGTGCCCACCGAGCTCTTGTAGTGCTGCGGATCGCGACTGGCGATAGCCAGTACGCCGTGCACGCCCTGATGGGCAATGGCGACGACGGCGGTGGAGCCGATCTGCTTGCGCTGCTCTTCGCCGAACAGGAAGTCCAACTCATGCTCGCGCAGGCTGCCGCTGACGCTTTTGTCTTCCGTGAGCAGGCCGCCGATGGCCGTCTGCGCTTCGGCGTGGGTCACCCAGCGGCCCACCGGCATGGTGTTGTCGCCGAACAGGATCAGGCTGACAAAGGGCACCTGGAAATCCTGGCGCAGGCTGTCTTCGACGCTCATGACCAGGTCTTCGAGGGTGCTGGCGTCCATCAGGGCCAGGATCAGCCGACGGGTCTTGTCGAACAGCCGGTCGTTGTCCCGGGCCACGTCCATCAGGTGCGAAAGACGATGGCGCATTTCGATGTTGCGCTCACGCAGGATTTTCATCTGGTGCTCCACCAGCGACACGGTATCGCCGCGCCGGTGGGGGATGCGCATCGTCGCAAGCAGTTCTTCATGCTCGACGAAGAAGTCCGGATAAGCTTCCAGGTAAGCCGCCACGGCGGCGGCTTCTGGCAGGCTGGGGGATTCGTCGGGCTGTGGGGCTGGAACCTGTGGCTGGTCGGTCATGGGTTTGGCTCACTCAAAGACGAACTTGTCCTTCGTATACGCGTACTGCCGGGCCGGTCATCATCACCGGTTGACCAGGGCCTGCCCATTCGATGGACAGGCGCCCGCCGGGCAGATCGATCAACAACGGCGAATCCATCCACCCCTGGCTGATCGCAGCGACTGCGGCGGCACAGGCGCCGGTACCGCAGGCCTGGGTTTCCCCGGCGCCGCGTTCCCAGACGCGCAATTGTGCGCGGTGGCGGTCGATGACTTGCAGGAAACCGACGTTCACTCGCGCGGGGAAGCGCGGATGATGCTCGATTTTCGGCCCCAGCTCATGCACCGGGGCACTGTTGATATCGGCCACTCGCAGCACCGCGTGGGGGTTGCCCATGGATACCGCCGCCAGCTCCATCGTGTTGCCATCGACTTCCAACGGATAGCTCAAGGCCTGGGCCGGCGCTTGGAACGGAATTTCTGCCGGAACCAGGCGCGGAGCGCCCATGTTGACGCCGATCTGGCCGTCGCTGCGCACATCCAGTTCGATGATGCCGCTCTTGGTCTCGACGCGGATCTGCCGCTTGGCGGTCAGGCGCTTGTCCAGCACGAAACGGGCGAAGCAGCGCGCGCCATTGCCGCATTGCTCCACTTCCGAGCCGTCGGCGTTGAAGATCCGGTAACGGAAATCCACATCGGGGTTATTGGGCGCCTCGACGATCAACAATTGGTCAAAACCGACACCGGTGTGCCGATCCCCCCATTGCTTGGCGTGCTTGGGCAGGATATGCGCGTGCTGGCTGACCAGGTCGAGGACCATGAAGTCATTGCCCAGGCCGTGCATCTTGGTAAAACGCAGCAGCATGGTTTTACTCCGGCAGCAGGCTTTCGCCGGCAAACAACTCGGCTACCGTCTCGCGGCGACGCACTTCGAATGCCTGATCACCGTCCACCAGCACCTCGGCGCAACGGCCGCGAGTGTTGTAGTTGGAACTCATGACAAACCCGTAGGCACCGGCCGAATGCACGGCCAGCAGATCGCCTTCTTCCAGTGCCAGCTCCCGACCCTTGGCCAGGAAGTCACCGGTTTCGCAGATCGGCCCGACGATGTCGTAGCTGCGCGCAGCGGTATCGCGAGGGCGCACGGCGGTGACGTCCATCCAGGCCTGGTACAGCGCCGGGCGGATCAGGTCGTTCATTGCTGCATCGACGATGGCGAAATCCTTGTGCTCGGTGTGCTTGAGGTACTCGACCTGGGTCAGCAGTACGCCGGCATTGGCGACGATGTAGCGGCCCGGCTCGAACATCAGCGCCAGTTCACGGCCTTCGAGGCGCTCGCGCACGGCCTTGATGTAGTCGGCCACCAGCGGTGGCTCTTCATCGCGATAGCGCACGCCGACACCGCCACCGAGATCGATGTGGCTCAGGTAGATGCCACAGTCGCCGAGGCGATCGACCAGCGCCAGCAAGCGGTCGAGGGCATCGATGAACGGCTCCAGGGTGGTCAGTTGCGAGCCGATGTGGCAATCGACGCCCAGCACTTCCAGGTTCGGCAGTTGGGCGGCGCGCACGTACACGTCTTCGGCGTCGGCAATGGCGATGCCGAACTTGTTTTCCTTCAGGCCGGTGGAAATGTACGGGTGGGTGCCAGCGTCGACGTCCGGGTTCACGCGCAGGGAGATCGGCGCGCGGACACCCAGCTCGGCGGCGACGATTTGCAGGCGCTCCAGCTCGTCGGTGGATTCGATGTTGAAGCAGTGCACGCCAACTTCCAGGGCGCGGCGCATGTCTTCACGGGTCTTGCCGACGCCGGAGAACACGATCTTGTCGGCGCTGCCGCCAGCAGCCAATACGCGTTCGAGTTCGCCGCCGGAGACGATGTCGAAACCGGCGCCCAGGCGCGCCAGGACATTGAGCACACCCAGGTTGGAGTTGGCTTTTACAGCGAAACACACCAGGTGCGGCATGCCCTCGAGGGCATCGGCGAACGTCCGGTACTGGGCTTCGATGTGGGCGCGGGAATAGACATAGGTCGGCGTGCCGAAACGTTCGGCGATCGCGGACAGGGCAACCCCTTCCGCGAACAGCTCCCCGCCACGGTAGTTAAAAGCGTCCATGGCGTTCCCTTAGTAGGTGGTGGTGTGGGTGTCGTGCGAGTGGGATTTGGCTTGCGACGACTTGGCCTGTTCTTCAGGGGACTTGCTGTCATCAGGCAGATACAGCGGACCTTTTTGACCACAGGCTGTCACGAGGCAGGCAACCGCGACGAGCGCAGCAAGGGAAGAGATCAGGCGCTTCATGGCGAAATCCTTGAAAATGCTTTAATTGCGCCGGAGTATACCGGCCACCCGTCAGCTTGCCTATGCAACGGGGCGCCCGTCCGGCGGCGCTGGTTGTCGTCAGTGGGTTATCCTTTGCAATCGCCGGGAAGCGTCCGTATCTTGCGGCGCTTGAGCATGAGCAGACATTTTCGAGGTTGCCGCAATGAGTTTGACTGAAGCCCGTTTCCACGATCTGGTCGATGCGACCCAGCAAACGCTGGAGGATGTGTTCGACGAGAGTGAGCTGGACATCGACCTGGAAAGCTCCGCCGGTGTACTCACCGTCAAGTTCGAGAACGGCAGCCAGTTGATTTTCAGTCGCCAGGAGCCGTTGCGGCAGTTGTGGCTGGCGGCGGTCTCCGGTGGCTTTCACTTCGACTACGACGAGGAAAGCGAACGCTGGATGTGCGACAAGAGCGAAGAACAATTGGGCGAGATGCTCGAGCGCATCGTCAAGCAGCAGGCTGACGTGGAACTCGATTTCGAAGGCTTGTGAGCGCGTGAGCCAGACCGCCGCGCAACGGCCACCCAAGCCGCTCTACAGCAACGTCAGCCCGGCCGTGCCGTCGCCGTGTACCGGCGTGTGCAAGCTGGATGAACAGAAAGTCTGCCTCGGTTGTTCGCGCCACGTGGAAGATATCCGCCAATGGCGCTCGGCCGACGACGAGCGGCGGCGGGTCATCTGTGCCGAGGCGCTCAAGCGCAGATCCTTGTAGGAGCTGCCGAAGACTGCGATCTTTTGATCTTGATCTTGGGGCTTTCGCTTAAGACCCAATTGCCCGAGTCAAGATCGCAGCCTCGCTGCGCTCGTCAGCTCCTACAGCCCGGGGCAAGATCGCAGCCTCGTTGCACTCGTCAGCTCCTACTGATAGTGTCCGGTTACGCCTCAACCTATCGAGGCCCGTGAAAACCCCGCCTTTTTGTGGCGGGGTTTTGCTTTTTTTGTGCAGAAGAAAGGAGTCTGCCAGGACCATGACCGCACCTTCCATCACCCTTACCCGTCTGGACGTACAGCGTCTGGAACGCCTGATCGACAGCCTTGATGAAACGCTGCCGGGCGTGATTGCGCTGCAAACCGAACTGGATCGCGCCGAGAACGTGGTGGGTCACGAAGAAGTGCCTGTCGACGTCGTGACCATGAACTCGCGCGTGCACTGTCGCGAAGAAAGCAGCGGCAAGGACTATCACCTGACATTGGTTTATCCACAGGACGCGAACGCCGACGAAGGCCGTATCTCGATCCTGGCACCCGTGGGCAGTGCGTTGCTGGGCCTGAAGGTCGGCCAGCACATCGACTGGCCGGCCCCGGGTGGCAAGACGTTGAAGCTGACGTTGCTGGCTGTCGAATACCAGCCTGAAGCAGGCGGTGATTTCCACCTCTGAGTGCCTGGGGGCTTCAGACCAACGCCAGCGCCTCGTTCAGGGCTCGTTCCAGGTCGGCCTTGTAGCGCAGGTACAAATTGCTTGAACAGGCCCCGTCGCCCACCAGGCCCGAGAGGTCCAGGTCGGTGATGTAGCAGCGATAGCGCTGGGCTTCGCGGCGCTGTTGGACGATCTCCCTGGCGACTACGCGAAACAGTTGGTCGCCATGCTCCAGTTCGGAAAACTCCTGCTGATCGCAGTACAGGGTGACGTGCACCTGCCCGTGCGCCGCTTTGCCGATGATCGCCTGAACGTCATAGAACGGCTTGTTGACCAGCATCTGCGGGGCTTGCCGCGCTTCGACCCGTCGCGCCCGGCCGCTGCCGGAGGGCAATAACTGGTAGTACAGGGTTTCCAGGGTCAGCGGCTGGGCGGCATCCAGCGGCAGCAGGGCGTCGCGACGGTACAGCACCGATTGCAGAAAGCGTTGCAGCGGCACCAGCAGGCTTTGTTCGTCGTGATAAGGCACGTGTTGTTGCCACAGCGCGTTGAATTCATCGAGCACGTACAGATCGGCTTCGTCTTCGTCGACGCGGTAGAACACCTGGATGCACTCGGGCTGGCCCATGGGCAGGATCAGCGCCAGGTCGTGGTCTTCCAGGGCCATCGGGTCCAGGTGCAAGGGGCTGTAGGCCGTCAGATCCTCGCCCAGGTAATCCACCAGCGCCGACAGGCTGCCCAGTGCCACGTGATTGACCTGGCCGGGCACCAGCTCCAACACATGATAGTGCTGCTGGACCTGAAGCAGATAGCGGTGATTGAGCCTGCTCAACAGCAGGGTCTGCGCCGTTTCGATGACGTCTTCGACGCGCCGCGCAATGAATTGGGCGCGGTTGTGGCAGAAGCAGCGCACCTGCAAGCGTGGTTGGCGCTGGGTGACGGGCAGGTCGTTGAGGTAATCGCGCAGGCAGTCGAGCAGGGCGTGTTCGCCGTCAAAACGGTTGACCAGTACCTCATTCCAACTGTTGAGCGTGACCTGGTCGAGGGTCAGCACCAGGTTCTCCCGGACCCCGGCATAGCTCAGGGAGTCGGTGCGCTCGGTGGTCATCAGGATATTCAGGTCGCGGTGGTGCTTGAGCGGGTCGACGCCGACATTCACCAGGATCAGCACTTCGCTGGGCACGCTGGCGCGCAGCAACTGTGCTTCATCCACCGTGGTCAAGGGCAGGGCGATGGACTGTTGCAGGCTGCCCAGCAGGTTGAACAGTTCGAACTCGCTCAGGTCGCTGCTGCCTGGGTGCAGCGCCAGGCGCGTGCTGCTGTCGATCACGCCGTTGCGATGGCACCAGGTCAGCAGTTCCAGCAACTCGCGGCAGCGCTTGATCGGTGCGAAGTTCTCCCACTCCAGGGCGTTGAGGCTGCCGTTGTACAGCGCCCACTGGTTCTGTCCCGGTTCTTTCTTGTTGGGCGACTGGACCAGCGTCAGGGTGTCTTCGGCCAAATCCGGTGCGATGCCGGGGTTGATGAATTCGACCTTGTCGGCCTTGCGCTCGAAGGCTGCATACAACCGCCGGCCAAGCACGTTGAGATCGCGCTTGTTGATCAGGCTGACGGTTTTCTCGGTGCGGGCGAACTGGGTCAGGAAGCGGTAGCTGTGGGTGAGTTCGCTGACCAGTGCTCGCCGCTCGTGGCTGACCTGGCGGACTTTCCATTGGCTGCGGCTGTCCAGCAGCGCCAGTTGACGCTGGTCCCAGCCCCATTCCCGGGCCAGTCGTTCGAGCAGTACCCGTTGCCAGCCGTTGCTACGCGCCTGGCCGGTGAGCTTGCGATTGACCTTCAGGTACAGCGCGCGGCGGATCAACTCCAGGCGTTCGGATTCGCCGCGGGCGTTGAGGTATTCCTCGATGCGGCGGTAGACCAGCATGTACGGGTCCAGCTCTTCGAGGTCCAGGCGATTGGCAAACACGGCCTGCTTGAAGCGCAGGCTCAGGCAGCGGACAGTCGGGTGTTCGCTGGCATAGACCTCGGTCAGCAGCAGCTTGAGCACGGACTTGTAGGGCGACTCGATACCTTTGAACAGCTGCCAGAGCCCGGCACCGACGAATTCGCCCGGCGGAATGTAGGCCAGGTGCCCCAGGTCCAGCGTTTCATCCGCGCGAATGAAGCGCTTGGATATCAGCGTATGGGTGTACTGCTCATAGTTCTCTTCTTCATAGACCGGCACCAGCCACCAGATCGGTGTGCGCCCGGCCAGCCAGATCGCGGTGCGGTAGAATTCGTCCAGCAGCAGGTAATGCTGGGTGGTGCCGCAGTCGTCGGAACTGAGCTGGTTGTCCCGCTCGCCCCGTACGAAACGCGCCGGGTCGATCAGGAAGAAATGGGCTTCGGCACCCTGGGTCGCGGCCCAGATCTCCAACAACTGGCATTTCTTGCGCAACTCGGCCAGTTCATCGTCGCTCAGGTCCGGCCTGTGGCAAACCCACACGTCCATGTCGCTCTGGTCGGCTTGGGCCAGGGTGCCGAGGCTGCCCATCAGGAACAGGCCAAGGATCGGTCGTGGCGGGTTGCTGCCGTGCCGGGGCTTGTAGGAAAACGAACGGGTCAGCCGCTGGGCTTCGGCAAGGATATTGGCGTCAGGCTCGTAGTTCGACAGCCCGGCAGGCGTGCTGCCGGAAACGTAGCCGGGCAGCAGCGGATGGTTGACGTGGAAGAACAGCGGCAGCAACGTCAGCACGCCTTGCTGGCGCGGCGACAGGCCTTCGAGGGCGCGCTCCATCCGCACGGTGTTGAGCTTGAGAAAACGTGCGCGCAACTGGCTCAAGACCTTGCGGTCGATTCCCTCGTCCAGATCGGGGCGTATTTCGTGATTGCGGGTCATGTCAGCTCAAACCAGCTCGCGGCGTCGAACGTGGGGGTGATGGCAGGTTAGCGCCCGATCTTGAGAATTCTTAAGCTGGAAGCAGGATTTGGATGCCAGTTTTTTACGCAGGGCACCCGTGCGCCTGCGGAAATCCCGTAAAGGAGATTCCCGTGGGCGACAGGGGGAATCAGGCGGCTTCTTGCACGCTGAGTATCGTCAGGACGGTTTGTACGTTTTGGGCGGCATCTCGGCCCAGGCTTGTCAGGTAACCACCGTCGGGCTGGGTGATCAGTTCTTTTTCGAACAGGCGTTGGGCAGCGGCAATCGCTTTGGGGGCAGCGGTCTGATGAATTTTCAGGCCTTCCTGGGAACTGTCCAGGTTGAAGAGTGCAAGGATTTCCAGTTCGGCAACCAGCTCAGGGGTAAGCGACATAAGGACTCCAGACTTTCTAGGAATTTGGTCGACAGCGTCACTAAGGTGAGCGCACTCGGCCGAGCTGTCCAGTCTCAGTGTCATGCTTTTTTTATTTAAAGCGATTCTCTTTGGTCCGAGCTGTGTAGGAGCTGTGTAGGAGCTGTGTGGGAGCTGCTGAAGGCTGTGATCTTTTGATCTTTCACTCCAGACTCAATTGTCAGGGGAAAGATCGCAGCCTCGTTGCACTCGACAGCTCCTACACAGCTCCTACACAGCTCCTACAGGGCGCAGCCGAGCGGGGGACAAGAGCGGTTCAGTTTTTTTCCGGCGGCAACTCAGGCAAGGTGCGCAATGCGGCTTCGTACCACTGGGTATCGAACGGGCGATCTTCTTCCAGGATCGCATCGATCTCCACTGCCAGCACATGGGCCATCAGGTTGAGGATTTCTTCGCGCTCATAACCGACCAGGGTCAACTTGTTGAAAGTGGCCTTGGCCGCAGGCGGGTTGTCGCTTTCGATCTGGTTTTCGATGGCCTGGATCAGCGTGTTCTCGACGAATTCTTCTTCGTCGTTGTCGATATCGGTTGGCTCGCTCATGGCAGGCTCCTGTGAGAAAGGTCGCCAGTTTACCTGCATTCAGCGGCGTGATGCGCCTGGCAAGAAGCGCCCCGACGGTCTATAACGCAAGGCTGCCAACCCCACACGGCCTGGAGGCTTTGTAATGCTCAAGCTTTATGGTTTCTCTGTCAGTAACTATTACAACATGGTCAAGCTGGCGCTGTTGGAGAAGGGCCTGCCCTTCGAAGAAGTGCACTTCTACCCCAACCAGACCCCTGAAGCGTGGGCCATCAGCCCGCGCGGGAAGGTGCCGGTGTTGAAAACCGAACAGGGGTTCGTCAACGAAACCAGCGTCATCCTTGAGTACATCGAGCAAACCCAGCCAGGCAAGGCCCTGCTGCCCAGTGACCCGTTCGAGCGGGCCCAGGTATTGGCCTTGTGCCGGGAGATCGAGTTGTACATCGAGTTGCCGGGGCGAGCCTGCTACGCCGAGGCGTTTTTCGGCATGTCGGTGCCCGAGGCCATCAAGGAAAAGACCAAGGCCGAATTGCTGCTGGGGTTCGCGTCACTGGCCAGGCACGGCAAATTTTCGCCTTATGTAGCAGGCGATAGCTTGAGTATTGCCGACCTGTATTTCTTCTACAGCGTTTCGCTGGCCCTCCAGGTGGGCAGGAAACTGTTCGATATTGACCTGCTGGCAGGCATGCCGGCGGCCAAGGCGCTGATGGAGCGCTTGGAGCAGAGTCCGCATGTGCAGCGGATCGCGGCGGACAGGGACGCGGCGATGCCGGAATTTTTGGCGATGATCGCTGCCAAGAAGTGAGTTTTGTGGTGTTTTGAAGTGAGCTATCGCGAGCAAGCTCGCTCCCACATTAGATCTCCATGCTCACAAGATTCTGAGTTCACTGAAGATCCATTGTGGGAGCGGGCTGGCTCGCGAAGCTTTTCAGCTTTTAGCGGCTGGCGATCAGCGCCTGGCCACGGACCACCGCTGCCTTGACCTGTGCCGGCGCGGTGCCGCCGATGTGGTCACGGGCATTGACCGAGCCTTCGAGGGTCAGCACGGCAAACACGTCCTGCTCGATCTGGTCGCTGAACTGGCGCAGTTCGTCCAGGCTCATTTCCGCCAGGTCCTTGCCGTTGTCCACGCCGTATTTCACGGCATGGCCGACGATCTCATGGCAGTCGCGGAACGGCAGGCCACGGCGTACCAGGTAGTCGGCCAGGTCCGTGGCGGTGGAGAAGCCGCGCAGGGCCGCTTCGCGCATCACCGCGTGCTTGGGCTTGATGGCCGGGATCATGTCGGCAAAGGCCCGCAGCGAGTCGCGCAAGGTGTCGGCGGCGTCGAACAGCGGCTCCTTGTCTTCCTGGTTGTCCTTGTTGTAGGCCAGCGGCTGGCCCTTCATCAGGGTCAGCAGGCCCATCAGTGCGCCGAATACCCGGCCACTCTTGCCCCGCACCAGTTCCGGCACGTCGGGGTTTTTCTTTTGCGGCATGATCGAGCTGCCGGTGCAGAAGCGGTCCGGCAGGTCAATGAACTGGAATTGCGCGCTGGTCCACAGCACCAGCTCTTCGGAGAAGCGCGACAGGTGCATCATCGCGATGCTCGCGGCAGCGCAGAATTCGATGGCGAAATCGCGGTCCGAGACGTTATCCAGCGAGTTGCCACCCACGGCGTCGAAGCCCAGCAACTGCGCGGTGTATTCACGATCGATCGGGTACGTGGTGCCCGCCAGCGCGGCGCTGCCCAGGGGCATGCGGTTGGTGCGCTTGCGGCAGTCCACCAGGCGCTCGTAGTCGCGGCTGAGCATCTCGAACCAGGCCAGCATGTGATGCCCAAACGTTACAGGTTGGGCGGTTTGCAGGTGCGTGAAGCCCGGCATGATGCTCTCGGCCTCGCGCTCGGCTTGCTCCAGCAGGCCTTTTTGCAGGCGAGTGATTTCGGCCAGGATCAGGTCGATCTCGTCGCGCAGCCAAAGGCGGATGTCGGTGGCGACCTGGTCGTTGCGGCTGCGGCCGGTGTGCAGTTTCTTGCCGGTCACGCCGATGCGGTCGGTCAGGCGCGCTTCGATGTTCATGTGCACGTCTTCAAGGTCGATGCGCCAATCGAACTGGCCGGCCTCGATTTCAGCCTGGATGGTTTTCAGGCCGTCGATGATGCTGTCGCGCTCGGCATCGGTCAGCACGCCGACCTTGGCCAGCATGGTGGCGTGGGCGATCGAGCCCATGATGTCGTGGCGATACAGGCGCTGGTCAAAGTTGACGGAGGCGGTGAAGCGGGCGACGAAGGCGTCGACGGGTTCACTGAAGCGGCCGCCCCAGGACTGATTGGTCTTGTCAGTGCTCATGAATTCGCTCGTGATCGGCTGAAGAAAAAGTAGCGGTTAAAGGCTGCGGCGGATGATAGCAGGGTTGCCGGGACTGGCGCTGGCACTGGTCGGCAGGTTTTTCCGATGCAAGCCTGGGATCCAACCGGGTTTTCCCACAACGATATTTTTCGATTGAGCAATATCGTCGCGGCAACCGTCTACAGTGGACGGTAGGACTTTTGCTTTTTCCATCCATGGCGCAGCGGATATAGATAAGAAGGGGGTGCTCATATTGGTCAGATCGACAGTTAACAATCCCTACGGCGACGCCGTGCGACAACGGGCCTCGGGCATCGCTCGGCAAGCGCTGGTAAAGATAGGCAACCGTCTCGCGGCACTTTTTGGCCCTCGGACGAGTCTTAGCGTGGATCGCGGTGACGGATGTCACTTCCCCTGTCTACGCTATCCTTGTGCGAGACTCACGCAGGAATCCAGCGCAATATGAATGTCCTGATCGTTGATGACGAACCACTGGCCCGCGAGCGCCTGAGCCGAATGGTTGGCGAGCTCGAGGGTTACAGTGTCCTGGAGCCGAGCGCCACCAATGGCGAAGAGGCATTGGCCCTTATTGACAGCCACAAGCCGGATATCGTGCTGCTCGACATTCGCATGCCTGGCCTGGACGGTCTGCAGGTCGCGGCGAGGTTGTGCGAACGAGAGTCGCCGCCCGCCGTGGTGTTCTGTACCACCCGGGACGACTTCCCTCCCGAGGTGTTGCAGGCCGGTGCCGTGGGCTACCTGGTCAAGCCGGTGACGGCCGAGGCGTTGCTCGACGCCTTGCGCAAGGCCGAGCGGCCCAACCGGGTACAACTGGCGGCACTGACCCGTCCGGCCGCCGAAAGCGGCAGCGGCCCGCGTAGTCACATCAGTGCGCGTACCCGCAAAGGCATCGAGCTGATCCCGTTGAACCAAGTGGTCTACTTCATTGCCGACCACAAATACGTGACCTTGCGCCATGAGAGTGGCGAGGTGTTGCTGGATGAGCCCCTCAAGGCCCTCGAGGACGAGTTCGGCGAACGTTTCGTACGCATCCACCGCAACGCCCTCGTGGCCCGCGAGCGTATCGAGCGTTTGCAACGCACCCCCCTTGGACATTTCCAACTGTTCCTCAAGGGGCTCAATGGCGATGCGCTGATTGTCAGCCGGCGACACGTGGCCGGCGTGCGCAAGATGATGCAGCAGCTTTGATACGGCGGTCCAAGGCGTTCGATGTGTTTGATTTCGAGGATTTGACGGCCAGGGAGGCCTTGGGGTCGTGATTCAAATCAAAGCGGTTTTGGCTGAGCTGTTATTATCTGCCGTATCTTTTAAGTACGGATTGATCCATGTCCCCTCGCGAGATCCGCATCGCCACCCGTAAAAGTGCCTTGGCCCTCTGGCAGGCCGAATACGTCAAAGCCCGCCTGGAAGCCGCCCATCCCGGCCTGATCGTGACCCTGGTGCCCATGGTCAGTCGCGGTGACAAGCTGCTGGACTCGCCGCTGTCGAAGATCGGCGGCAAGGGCCTGTTCGTCAAGGAACTGGAGACCGCGTTGCTGGACAACGAAGCCGACATCGCCGTGCATTCGATGAAAGATGTGCCCATGGACTTCCCCGAAGGCCTGGGCCTTTTTTGCATCTGCGAGCGGGAAGACCCACGCGATGCGTTCGTTTCCAACACGTTTTCCAGTCTTGAAGCATTGCCTGCCGGCAGTGTGGTCGGCACTTCCAGCCTGCGCCGCCAGGCACAGTTGCTGACGCGCCGTCCGGATCTGCAAATCCGTTTCCTGCGCGGTAACGTCAATACACGCCTGGCCAAGCTCGATGCTGGTGAGTACGACGCGATCATCCTCGCCGCCGCCGGCCTGATTCGCCTGGGCTTTGAAGATCGCATCACCTCGGCCATCGGCGTCGACGACAGCCTGCCGGCTGGTGGGCAAGGGGCGGTGGGTATCGAGTGCCGCAGCGCCGACAGCGAAATCCACGCCTTGCTGGCGCCGTTGCACCATGAAGATACCGCCACGCGGGTGTTCGCCGAACGCGCCCTCAACAAACACCTCAATGGCGGTTGCCAGGTGCCGATCGCCTGTTACGCCGTGCTCGAAGGCGAACAGGTCTGGTTGCGGGGTCTGGTGGGGGATCCCAACGGTGGCCGGCTGCTCAGCGCCGACGCCCGGGCGCCGCGCCAGGATGCCGAGGCGTTGGGCGTGCGTGTGGCCGAAGACCTGTTGAGCCAGGGCGCCGCCGATATTCTCAAGGCGGTCTATGGCGAGGCCGGCCACACGTGACGGGCTGGCGGCTGTTGCTCACCCGGCCGGCAGACGAGTCGTCTGCGCTGGCGGCGGTCCTGGCCGAAGCGGGGGTCTATAGCAGCAGCCTGCCCTTGCTGGATATCGAGCCGGTCCCGCTGTCCGATGCCGGGCGGGCGATACTCCAGGCGCTGGACCAATACTCTGCCGTGATCGTGGTCAGCAAACCTGCCGCACGTCTGTGTGTCGAGCTGCTGCGCCAATACTGGCCCCAGCCTCCAGACCAACCATGGTTCAGCGTGGGCGCGGCCACCGGACAGATCCTCGTCGATGCCGGCCTCACAGTGTTTTATCCCGATAACGGCGATGACAGCGAAGCCTTGCTGGAGCACTTGGTCTTGCGCCAGGCAGTCGCGCGGCCCGACCCCAAGGTTTTGATCGTGCGGGGCGAAGGTGGGCGTGGCTTGCTGGCAGAGCGTTTGCGCGAGCAAGGTGCTAGTGTCGATTATCTGGAATTGTACCGCCGCCACTTGCCCCATTACGGCGAAGGGGCGTTACTGGCGAAAGTCGAAGCGGAACGCTTGAATGCCCTGGTGGTCAGCAGTGGGCAGGGCTTCGAGCATCTGCAGCGGCTGGCCGGCGATGCGTGGCCGGCCTTGGCGCGGTTACCGTTGTTTGTTCCAAGCCCAAGGGTTGCCGAGATGGCGCGTGCCGCCGGGGCCCGAACTGTTGTGGATTGTCGTGGCGCCAATGCCGCGGCTTTGCTGGCGGCATTACGGGACCACTGCGTGCCGTTTTCTAATGCAAAGGATGGATACGTGAGCGAAACAGCCTTGCCAAAAGAAGATCTAGACCAGCCAGCGATCGATGCGCCGGTTGAAACTCCGCCCCCGATGGCGCCGCGTCGCGGCAACGGGTTGGCCATTGTTGCATTGCTGCTCGGGGCCGCCGGCGTGGCCGTGGGCGGTTGGGGTGTGTGGCAGGTGCGTCACCTGCAAACCAATAACCAGCAGCAGTCCGCCCAGGTCCAGGCGCTGAATGACCAGGCCCAGACCCTCAAGCTCAACGAGCAACGCCTGAGTGAACGCCTGGCGCAATTGCCCCCGGCCGAAGAGCTGGAGGAGCGGCGGCGCCTGGTGGCCCAGTTGCAAAGTGACCAGCAGCACCTGAACCAGCGCCTGGAAACCGTGCTCGGTGCCAGTCGCAAGGATTGGCGCCTGGCCGAGGCCGAGCACTTGTTGCGCCTGGCCAGCCTGCGTCTTTCCGCCCTGCAGGACATCAACAGTGCCCAGGCGCTGGTCCAGGGGGCTGACGAAATCCTGCGCGAGCAGAACGACCCCGGCTCGTTCGCCGCCCGCGAGCAACTGGCCAAGACCCTCGCCGCGTTGCGCAGCACCGAGCAACCGGATCGTACCGGGCTGTTCCTGCAACTGGGTGCCTTGCGTGACCAGGTCCTGGAACTGACCGAGCTGGCGCCCGAGTACAAGGACCGCGGTGAATCCCTGCTGGGCCTGACCGCCGACGGCGATGGCGCCAGTCGTTGGGCGCAGTGGTGGGAGCAGATCTCGCGCTATATCCGTATCGACTTCAACGCCGATGAGAACGTCCGTCCGCTACTGGCCGGGCAAAGCCTTGTGCAAGTGCGCCTGGCCTTGAGCCTGGCGCTGGAGCAGGCGCAATGGGCCGCCCTCAATGGTCAGGCATCGGTCTACACCCAGGCGCTGACCGAGGCTCGGGACGTATTGAAGAACAACTTCAACCAGGACAACCCGCAAAGCAAGATCATGCTTGAGCGCGTGGTCGAGCTGTCCAAGCAGCCGGTGACGGTGGTCACCCCGGACCTGACGGGCACGCTGAGCAGCGTCCAGGCTTACCTTGAGCGCCGCAACCTCAATGCCCAGGAGTCGGTCAAGCCGCTGCCCGCGCCCGGCGCGCAGGAGGCCACGCCATGAAGCGTCTCTACGTGATTCTGTTCGTGGTCATCGCTGCCGCCGGTTTGCTGGGCGTGGCGATTGCCGAGCATTCGGGTTACGTGTTGGTGGCGTACAAGAACTTCCGTTATGAAGCCGGCCTGTGGGTCACCCTGGCGCTGGTGGCGGTGCTCTGGCTGGTGTGGCGAGGCCTGAGGGCACTGATCGGGCTGGTGACCACGTCCAGTGGCGTGGTCAACCCGTGGTCGCGGCGCAACCGCAGCCGTCGGGTGCAAGTGGCGATCGAGCACGGCCAGTTGGACCTGGCCGAAGGACGCTGGGCCAGTGCCCAGCGGCACCTGCATCGTGCCGCCGAAGCCGAGCGCCAGCCGCTGCTGTATTACCTCGGTGCCGCCCGTGCGGCCAACGAACAAGGTCTTTACGAACAGAGCGACAGTTTGCTGGAGCGCGCCCTGGAGCGTCAGCCCCAGGCGGAACTGGCCATTGCCCTGACGCATGCGCAATTGCAGACGGACCGAGGCGACACGGACGGTGCGTTGAGCACGCTGCAGGCCATGCATGAGCGCCATCCCCATAACGCCCAGGTCTTGCGCCAACTGCAACGACTGCATCAGCAACGCGGCGACTGGTCGGCGGTGATCCGGCTGTTGCCGGAGCTGCGCAAGGACAAGGTCCTGCCGCCGGCTGAACTGGCTGAATTGGAGCGTCGCGCCTGGGGCGAAAACCTCACCCTGGCAGCCCATCGTGAGGAGGACGGCAGCGTCGGTTTGCAGTCGCTCAATCGCGCCTGGCAACAATTGACCTCCGCGCAGCGCCAGGAGTCGGCGTTGGTGCTGGCCTATGCCGAGCAGTTGCGCCAGTTGGGCGCCCAGGTCGAGGCCGAAGAGGTGCTGCGAGGAGCGCTCAAGCGTCACTACGACAGCCATCTGGCGCGCCTGTACGGCTTGGTTCGTGGCAATGATCCGATCCGCCAACTGCAAATGGCCGAAGGCTGGCTCAAGGATCACCCGGCCGATCCAAGCCTGCTGCTGACCCTGGGGCGTCTATGCCTGCAGAACAGCTTGTGGGGCAAGGCGCGGGATTACCTGGAAAGCAGCTTGCGCGTCCAACGCAATCCCGAAGCCTGTGCTGAACTGGCGCGATTGCTGGCGCAACTGGGGGATGCCGAGCGCAGCAACCAGTTGTTCCAGGAGGGGTTGGGGCTGCTGGACGAGCGCCTGCTGGCCGCGCCGTTGCCGGTTCCGGCCCAGGTGTTGTCCACCTGAGAGGGCATAATTGTGGAGAGGGCGCTTGCTCTCGCTCGGCTGATACCCTGTAGGAGCTGCCGAAGGCTGCGATCTTTTGATCTTTTGATCTTTTGATCTTTCGCTTGAGATTCAAGTGTCTTTGGAAAGATCGCAGCCTCGTTGCACTCGACAGCTCCTACACAGCTACACAGCTACACAGCTACACAGCTACACAGGTCCTGCATGCAGCCCGGCGGGAGCAAGCTTGCTTGCCACAGGTGTGTGTAAACCTCGAAAGAGAGGGGACGAGCACCGGTCCGTTTTAGGGGCTTTGGTCACGCCATTAGTAAAGTCCTACAGCCCATCGCGCTGAATCCTCTTTGGCTTGTCGGGATTTCCCTACATCCCTGGTGAAGTGTCTGCGCGGGCCTGCCTTGAAAGGCCCAAGGGCTTTCCTCTACCGTAACTGCTTGTCTCTTTTGTTACGGAACCGCCATGTCTTTGGCCAGCTCACGCTTCTTGTTTCTCATGGCTTCCATCGCCGCAGCCCTGGCTTTGGGCATAGCCAGCTACCTGGAATATGCAGTCGGTCTGACACCTTGCAGCCTGTGCGTGTTGCAGCGGTTGTGTCTGATGCTGTTCCTGGTGACTGGCCTCGTGGCCTGCGTACATGGCCCAGGTCAAAGAGGCAGCATTTGCTACGGGGCGATGGGGTTGGTTTTTGCGTCGGTGGGAATGGTCCTGGCATGGCGTCAGGTTCTGGTGCAGAGCGCTTCCTTCGAACCGGTACCTGATTGTATTGCGCAGTTGCAGAGGGCAGATTCCTGGTGGGGGGCCGTGCATCGCGTCCTGGACGGAGCGGTGGACTGCGCGAATGTCACCTGGACGCTGTTCGACCTGAGCGTCCCCGAATGGAGCCTGTTGTTTTTTCTCGCGGTGTCCAGCGCGATGACCTATCTGCTGCTGCGCCTTGCCTGGAGTGCTCTGGTACGACCGCTCAGCGGCGATACGCCGCAGGTGGTCCGGGCCCTGGATTAAACACTTGTATGAACTTTATCTCCTGCGTACCTTGAAGCCATTGTCGTGCGGGCATAATCTGGCCCGCACGTGTTATTGGAATTGTGCCGCTCGCTCATGTTATGTCTGGCTTGTCCCTGATCATCAGGCGTGCACAGGCTGCGAGTGGCATGACTCACAAGGGAAGAAATCACCATGCTCGAAAGTTGTCAGAATGCTCAGGAACGCTGGGGTGGGGTGCATCTGCTGATCGATCGCTGGCTGCAGGAGCGTCACGAACTGGTTCGAGCCTATGATGCCCTCGGCGACAGGCCTGAAGCGCTGGGCGAAAGCCGCAAACCCTTGCAGGAGTTCTGCGGTGTGCTGGTCGACTATGTGTCTGCCGGGCATTTCGAGATCTACGAACAACTGACGGGCGAGGCCAAGGCCTTCAACGATAAGCGCGGCCTGGAGCTCGCCGAGCAGATCTACCCGCGCATCGACGTCATTACCGAAAAGCTGCTGGCGTTCAACGACCTGTGCGATGAAGGCAAGTGCGTAGCGGAAAAATTCAAGGAGCTGGGCGGCTTGCTGCACGAACGTTTCGAACTGGAAGACTGCCTGATCGAAGTGCTGCACACCGCTCACAAGGCAGAAGACGCGGTCCAGGCCTGAGGGTTTCGCAGTCATGAAAAAACGGTGCGCATTGCGCACCGTTTTTTATTGGGCCGGCATCAGGTCGTCGCGCCCAGCAATTCGATTTCAAACACCAATGGCGTGAACGGCGGGATCACATCTCCCGCCCCTTCGGCGCCATAGGCCAGGGTCGACGGAATCACCAGGCGCCATTTTGCGCCTACCGGCATTTGCGGCAATGCACTGCGCCAGCCGTCAATCACGCTGTCGAGGTTGAACCACTGCGCCTGGCGGTTTGAGTCGAATACGGTGCCGTCCGGCAGTCGACCGGTATACAGCACCTGGACCTTGCCGTGCGGGCCGGCCTTCGCGCCGTGGCCTGGCTTGATTTCGGTCAGCAGGATGCCGTCTGCAAGTTGCTGGACGCCGGGCCGGTTCTTTTCTTCGTTGAGAAATGTCTGCTCCGTTTTCAACGCGGCTTCGATCTGCGGCGATGTCGATTGCGAATTCAGTTGTGCCTGGTGCTCGGCCAGGATCTGTTCGATGCGCTCATCCTTGAGGGCCAGCGGCTTGCCCAGGTAGGCCTGTTGCAAGCCTTCGACCAAGGCTTTGATCTGCAGGTCCGGCACGTCCTGGCGCAGGCGTTCGCCGAGGCTGGCGCCCAGGCTGTAAGCCAGATCGTGGGCATCGTTTGCGTTGGTTTTTTCAACGGCCTGGACCGTGGAGCAAGCCATGCACAGGAACAAAAACAGGTGACGCGACATGTGTGCTCTCCGGCTTCGAATCGAGAAATTATGCCAGTGCCGATATCTATAAAGGTGTGTTGCCTGGGCGCTGACGCAGAAGATTTTTTGTCTCTTGCAACGCAACGCCTTATGTAGTGTCAACATGCCCTAGCGGCGGTTGTAGCAGAGGTCTAGTATGAGCCGCACTTACGTCAGTCAGGAGGTAAACCATGTCGGCCACCAAGAAGCCTGTAAACACTCCGTTGCACTTGCTCCAACAACTTTCGGGCAGCTTGCTCGAACATTTGGAAAACGCCTGCTCCCAAGCCCTGGCTGATGCTGAAAAACTGCTCGCCAAACTGGAAAAACAACGCGGTAAAGCGCAGGAAAAACTGCACAAGTCGCGCACCAAACTGCAAGACGCAGCCACCGCTGGCAAGGCCAAGGCGCAAGCCAAGGCCAAAGAAGTCGTGAAAGAACTCGAAGACCTGCTCGATGCCTTGAAGGCTCGTCAGTCCGAGACCCGCGCCTACATTCTGCAACTCAAGCGTGATGCCCAGGAAAGCCTGAAACTGGCCCAGGGTGTCGGTCGCGTGCAGGAAGCCGCAGGCAAGGCGCTGACACTTCGTGCCGCCAAGCCTGCCGCTGTATCGGCCAAGAAGTCGGTGGCTAAACCCGTCGCGGCAAAAGCACCGGCCAAAGTCGCTGCCAAGCCTGCGGCGAAAGCGCCGGCCAAAGCTGCCAGCAAGCCTGCTGCCAAACCCGTCGCGGCCAGTGCTGCAAAACCTGCGGCAAAAAAACCAGTCGTCAAGGCGGCTGCCAAGCCCGTCGCAAAAACGGCGGCCGCTAAACCTGCTGCCGCCAGGCCCGCTGCAAAAGCTGCAGCCAAACCTGCCGCTAAAACCGCCGCCGCAAAACCCGCTGCGACGAAAACCGCTGCTGCTAAACCTGTTGCCAAAGCGGCGGTAAAATCCACTGCCAAACCTGCCGCCGCCAAGCCAGCTGCCAAACCTGCGGCAACCAAGACGGCTGCGGCCAAGCCTGCTGCGAAAACGGCTGCCAAGCCCGTCGCTGCCAAAGCACCGGCCAAAGTAGCAGCTAAACCCGCTGCCAAACCGGCTGCGGCAAAACCTGCTGCCAAGCCAGCTGCCGCGAAGCCGGCCGCCGCAAAACCTGCCGCCAAGCCAGCAGCCAAACCTGCCGTGAAAAAGCCAGTCGCTGCAAAGCCTTCGACTGCGCCAGCAGCCAAGCCAGCGACGCCGGCTCCGACCGCGGCACCGGCTCCAACCGCCAGCACTCCGGCGGCCAGCCCGTCCACCGCCGTTGCGCCGAGCACCAGCAGCACCCCAACCAGCGCTTCCTAAGTGCCGGACACCGCGACGCGCAGCTGATGCAGCGCGTCGCGGATCGCTGGCCCGGCATTCGCCGCCAGCCCTTGCAGCCATTGCGCTGAATCGTTCTGTTGTGCCCCGGGCCAATCCTTGGCCAACGCTTGCAATCGCGCCAGCAATTGCCGTTCGGCTGCCAACTCCAGTTGCTTGACCTGCTCGCGCAGGCTATTGAGTGCCGTGTCCTGGAGGGCGCTGGTTTTCCATTGGCTACGAAGCGTGCGCAGCGGCCGCACTACCTCGGTATCCCATGGCTCGGCCACTTGTCGAAGCTGCTGAAGCCTGTGTTCATTGCAGGCCACCCCGCGCTGCGCCAGCCACAAGCCACAAAGCAGCAGGCAGACGTTGGCGCCGGCGTCTTGTGATGCCAGGCAGGCAGGCTCTACGCCGGGCTTGGCATAGAGGTCGAGGGAAAAACTCCACAGGTCAGGGGACATCGTGCTACTCGCGCCAGTTGCGAGCGAAGCTGGTAGACTCCGCCGCCATTATGATCCGACTTCAGAACCTGACTTTACAGCGTGGCCCGCAACGTCTGCTAGAAGACGCCGAGCTGACCCTGCACGCCGGCCACAAAGCCGGCCTCATCGGTGCCAACGGCGCCGGCAAATCGAGCCTGTTCGCCTTGCTGCGAGGCGAGTTGCACCCCGACTCGGGTGATTGCCTGTTGCCGGCCGATTGGCGCATCGCCCACATGCGCCAGGAGGTCGACACCCTCGAGCGCCTGGCGGTGGACTACGTGCTCGATGGCGACCTGCGCCTGCGCCAGGTGCAGCGCGACCTGGCGCAGGCCGAAGCGGCCCACGACGGTGCCGCACAGGCCCGCCTGCACGCGGAACTCGACACTGCCGATGGCTACACCGCCGATGCCCGCGCGCGCAAATTGCTCGCCGGCCTGGGCTTTACCAACGAGCAGATGGATCGCCAGGTCGGGGACTTCTCCGGTGGCTGGCGGATGCGCCTGAACTTGGCCCAGGCCTTGATGTGCCCTTCGGATCTGCTGTTGCTCGATGAGCCGACCAACCACTTGGACCTCGACGCTATCATCTGGCTCGAAGACTGGCTCAAGAGTTACCCCGGCACCCTGCTGCTGATTTCCCACGACCGTGATTTCCTCGACGCGGTGGTGGACCACGTGGCCCATGTCGATCAGCGCAAGCTCACCCTTTACCGCGGCGGCTACAGTGCTTTCGAGCGCGCGCGTGCCGAACGCCTGGCCCAGCAACAGCAGGCCTACGAGAAGCAACAGGCGCAACGTGCGCACATGGAAAGCTACATCGCCCGCTTCAAGGCCCAGGCCACCAAGGCCCGCCAGGCCCAGAGCCGGATCAAGGCGCTGGAGCGGATGGAAGAGCTGTCGGCGGCCCACGTCGATTCGCCGTTTGATTTCGTCTTCCGCGAATCGACCAAGATTTCCAGCCCGCTGATCGACCTGTCCGACGCGCGCCTGGGCTACGGCGACAAGACGGTGCTGGAGAAGGTCAAGCTGCAACTGACCCCGGGTGCGCGGATCGGTCTGCTGGGGCCCAACGGTGCCGGTAAATCGACCCTGATCAAGAACCTTTCCGGCGAACTCCAGCCTCTGGCCGGGCGCCTGACCCGGGGCGAGAACACGGTGGTCGGCTACTTCGCCCAGCATCAGCTCGATTCCCTGGATTCCAAGGCCAGCCCGCTGCTGCACCTGCAACGGTTGGCGCCGACCGAGCGTGAGCAGACCCTGCGCGATTTTCTCGGCGGTTTCGATTTTCGCGGGGCGCGCATCGACGAGCCGGTGCTGAATTTCTCCGGTGGCGAAAAGGCGCGCCTGGCGCTGGCGTTGATTGCCTGGGGCCGGCCGAACCTGTTGCTGCTCGACGAGCCGACCAACCACCTGGACCTGGAGATGCGCCTGGCCCTGACCATGGCGTTGCAAGAATTCAATGGCGCAGTGCTGGTGGTGTCCCACGATCGGCATTTGCTCAAGAGCACCACGGATAATTTCTTCCTGGTGGCCGACGGCAAGGTCGAGGAGTTCGACGGCGACCTGGAAGACTACGCCCGTTGGTTGGTGGAATACCGCCAGCGCAACGCACCGGTCAGCAGCACGCCGGTCAACCCGGACAAGACCGACAAGAAAGCCCAGCGCCAGGCCGCCGCCGCATTGCGCCAGCAACTGGCGCCGCACAAGCGCGAGGCCGACAAGCTCGAAGCCGAGCTGGGCAAGTTGCATGAAAAACTGCAAAAGATCGAAACCAGCCTTGGCGACAGTGGTCTCTACGAGGCGGCGCGCAAGGATGAGTTGCGTGACCTGCTGGCCGAGCAGGCCAAACTGAAGGTTCGGGAAGCGGAGCTCGAGGAGGCGTGGATGCAAGCGCTGGAACTGCTGGAAACCCTGCAAGCGGAGCTGGAGGCATTGTCCTGATGGAAGCGCTGGCGTTGCCTATTCCGGTCATGTGGATCGAGCCGATCTGGCTGGGTGTGCAAATCCTGCTGATCCTGCTGGCCGGTTATGTCGCGCAGCGTGTCGTGGCGCGGACCCTGACAGGCCTGGGCGAGCGTTACCCGTTCCCACCCCAACTGGTCATTATCCTGCGGGGCATACTGCGCTGGCTGATCATGGGCAGCGCAGTGCTGGTGGTGCTCGAACGCCTGGGCGTCTCGGCTACGGTGCTGTGGACGGCACTGTCGGGATTCGTTGCGGTGGCAGCGGTGGCGTTCTTTGCCATCTGGAGCGTGCTGTCGAACCTGCTCTGTGCCGTTTTGATCTACACCGTCGGACCGTTTCGCCTGGGCGATGTGGTCGAGTTGGTGGACACCACCGACAAGCCTGGCATCAAGGGGCGCGTGGTGGCGATCAACCTGCTGTACACCACGCTGATCGAACCCGAGGAACTCGGCACCGGCAGCGCCATGGTGCAAGTACCCAATAGCCTGTTCTTCCAGCGTTCGGTACGACGCTGGCGCGGCAGCGAAGCGTTTCCGGTGGGTGGTTTCGTCGAATGAGCCGGTGCTGGCCGATCGACTGACGTTGCAAAAAGCGGTGGTCAACCGCCCGAAGGCGCATTAGCTTAGGCGGTTAGACGAATCTGAGCCGAGGTGTGCGATGGTGCTGGAAACATGGTTGGCGTTTTTTGCCGCATGCTGGGTGATCAGTCTTTCGCCGGGTGCCGGCGCTATTGCCTCGATGTCCAGCGGTCTGCGATACGGCTTCTGGCGTGGCTACTGGAACGCCTTGGGCCTGCAATTGGGCTTGGCGTTGCAAATCGTGATCGTCGCCGCTGGCGTTGGCGCGATCCTCACGACGTCGGCCACTGCGTTCTATGCGATCAAGTGGTTCGGCGTGGTCTACCTGGTCTACCTGGGTGTCAAACAGTGGCGGGCCATTCCCGGTGACATGACTGACGATGCGTCCCCGCGGCCCATCGGCAAGCCCTTGGCGCTGGTGTTTCGCGGTTTCCTGGTCAACATCAGCAACCCCAAGGCGCTGGTGTTCATGCTGGCGGTGTTGCCGCAGTTCATCAATCCCCATGCACCCTTGATCCAGCAATACCTGATCCTGGGCGTCACCATGGTCGTCGTCGACCTCATCGTCATGGCCGGGTACACCGGGCTGGCGTCCAAAGTCCTGCGACTGTTGCGCTCCCCGAAACAGCAACGGCGGATGAACCGTACCTTCGCGGGTATGTTCATTGGCGCGGCGGGTTTGCTGGCGACGATTCGCAAGGCTGCGGTGTAAAACCGAGCGGGAGTGGAGCTGTAGGAGCTGTCGAGCGAAGCGAGGCTGCGATCTTTTCCCAGGCACTTGAATCTCAAGCGAAAGAAAAAAAGATCGCAGCCTCGCTTCGCTCGGCAGCTCCTACGAGGTCAGCGCAGGATCACCGGCGCTGTGTCCCGAGGCAGGTTGTTGCGCTGCACCTGCTCACCCGGTTGCTGGTAGCTTGGACCGCCGAGCTGTTCGCTCAGTTGCCGCGCCACGTCTTCACCCAGGGCCTTGGACACTTCGCGCACCACCCGTGGACGATTGAGGCTGATGTGAACGTCCCGATGGTTCAACAGCTTGGTGTCCTGGCCTTCGCCCATGGCCGTAAAGGCCGAGGTGATTTCGTAGGTCTTGGTGTTGATAAGGCTGAAGTCCGCCACCAGGGTCAGCGCCAGCACGGCCGAGTAGCTGTCGGTATTGGCCAGCTCGTTGATGTCGCGGGTGAAGTCGATATCCGACACCGTGCCGAACAGCACGTAGTCGGCACCCTTGAAGTTCCCGGCCTTGATGCGCTTGATCACGTCATAGACGTCGCCCTGGGACGCCGCCGTGTAAGGCGTGCCCTGGGTCAGCTGGAACATCCCGCTGCGCAGGATCTCGCCCTTGATGTCGCCGGTGAACTTGCGCAGTTCGCCCTGCTCGATGTAGCTGCTGGTGGCTTCCATCTCGTCGTAGCTCGAGGAAGCGCTGGCGCTGTAAGGGTTCGCCTGGAAGTTGCTCTGCGCTGAAACGGTGTGGATGTATTCTTCCACCCGCTCCTGGTACGCAAGGTCGGTCACCGCGACTTTTGGGGCCGCCTGCGCGCCAAATGCGCAGGCCAGGGCCATGATACCTATCCATGTGCGCATGGTTTAACGCTCCGTGGTCTTGCGGATTTCTTTCTCGTCCATCCACTCGGCCAGACCGCTTTCGACGTCGATCAACTGCAGGCTGAATTTGTAGAAGACGTCCTTGTAGTCGCTGCTGCGCTTGACGATCGAGCTGATGGAGCCTTCGAGGCGGTACTTGGCAGCGATCATGTTGCCGGTCTTGGCCACGGTGCTTTTCTTGTACAGGCCGCTCTGGTTCTGCAGCTTGAGCTGGTCGACCTGGCTGTCCATAGCGGTGTTGTCGCTGGCGAAACGGGCAGCGCCGGTCTTCATCAGTTGGGTCTTGATGCTGGTGGTGATTTCACGGGTATCGATGTATTCGCTGGTCTTGTTCTTCACGTCATAGACCTGGACCACTGGCCGACCCTGCAAAACGCCGGACTGGGCCAGGGAGCGGGTCATGGATTCGGCGATCATTTGCAGGTCGGTGGAGCCGAACTCGTTGGTCACGGTTTCCACGGCCTTGGTGTCACCGTAGCTGATGTTCTTGTTGCCCAGGACCGGCGAGTTGTTGGCACAGCCGCTGACCAGCAGGGCGGCGAGGGCGAGGGAGGAAATGCGTACGAACATGTGGGTGCTCTCAATAACTGTATAAAAGGTTTTGTGGCGATGGGATTTATCCCCGCTGGCTGCGCACTGTAGGAGCTGCCGAAGGCTCGGGCCGCGTTCGGACGATCTTTTGATCTTTCGCTTGCGACTCAAGTGTCTGGGGAAAGATCGCAGCCTCGTTGCACTCGTCAGCTCCTACACAGTGCCTACATCAGCTCCTATGGCCCAGGCTCAAGGCGTATTGATTTCCAAACGGAAATCCACCGCCTTGGGTGTCGGTGCGATGGCCGGCAGGAAACGGGTCTGTTCGCCGTACAGCGTCAGGCTTTTCCAGGTTTCTTCCTCGGCGATCGGAAAGCCTTCCGGCCCCAGCCAGGCAAAGCGGTAATACATCGTCTTGTTGTTGTAGCTGGTGTTGCTCAACTGGACATTGACGGTCATGTAGTCGTTTTCCCGGGCCACGCGCATGGCGCCGACCACGATGTTTTTGGTCTTGCCCATCGCCACGACCTTGCTGGCGGCGCTGCCCGGCTCCGGTGGCGGCGGGGTGGCGCAACCGGCCAGCAAGGCCAGGGCGCCGACGGCGATCAGTTTTAAACGCATGTGAACAAGACTCCGTTCTTAAGGTTGCTTGAGGGCAATGGCAGTCGGGTTGGCGTTTGGCATCACCTGGGCCGACAGGCCACCGGCGAACACCTGGTTACCCACCGCCCGCAGGCTGATGACCTGGTAGCGCTGGTCGACGGTGACCTTGACCACCGAGCCGCCCACCGAGCTTGGCAAGGTGACTTGGTGCTCGCCCTTCTTCAGGCGCAGGCGCACCACCTGGGTGTAGTCGGGCAGGGTGCGCCAGGTCCGGGTGTCGGCACCTTCGAGTACGGCCGAGGTGAGGCCGACGGCCAGGCCGGCCAGTGGGTTGGTATCGTTGATCTGCTTTTGCGCCACGCCACGGGTGATGGCGCGCACGGTCGTGCGCAGGATGATGCCCGGCATGTCGTCGCGCAGGGCGCGGCGGGACATGGCGGTGGTGCTGTTGAGTTGGGTCAGGTCCAACTGACGGCCGTCGACACCGATCTGGCTGAAGGTGGCCGTGGAGGTGTCAGGCTTGATCAGCGGGAACGACAACGGCGTGATGACCAGGTTGCCGCTGATCGGCAAGGGCAGGGGAATGCGGATCGAGTCCCGGGACGGTGCCAGGCCGCTCTGCACCACGATCAGGATGTCGCTGTCGTCGTTCTTGGCGGCAGGCTTGTCGAGGTTGAGCAGGGCCTGCTCCAGCAGCGGGGTGTTGGGGCGCAGTTCAGCTGCCTGGCGGTAACCCGGTGCGGCCAGGTCCCTTTCACCCAGGGCTTCATAGACGAAGCCGGCCAGGTAATGGCTGAACGCGCTCTGGTAACTGTTTTTCAGGCTGACCACTTCCGGGGCGTCGAGGCTGGCCACCGGGTAACCCTTGAGGTCTTTGTATTCGGTCTTGACCCCTTGCTTCTCGGCGTCTTCCTCGCGCTTGAGGTATTCCTTGTCCCGCAGGTCGGCGATCACCGCTTCGCGTTCGTGGGTCTTCTTGATCTGGGTCCGCGCCCCGTCGAAGTCATTCACAGCCAGCAGGTTCAGCGCCATCTGCGTGGTCAGCATGACCTTTTCGTAATCGTAGCCTTCGTAGCGGCGGACCTTATCGTTGACCAGGAAGCTGCCGAACTGGGCCAGGTACTTGGCCGTGTCGAGTTTGACCGCGTCTTCCCATTGGCCAACCTGTTGATCGGCGCTGGTCCAGGCCGTCTGGCTGCCAGACAAATCGCCCTTGGCGCGCAGCAGCTCACCTTTCTCGAAGTAGTACAGCAGGTCCTTGTCCTGGCTGGCGTTGTTCTTTTCCAGCAGCGTCAATGCGGCGTCGATATTGCCGGAAGCCAGCTGCTGGTTGGTCTGGGCCAATTCGCTGTCGTAGTTGCGAAAGGCCGAACAGCCGGACAACAAGGTGATCGCGCCAAGGGCGACCGAAAAAACGGCACGGGATGCCATGAACATTTCTTCCCTGAGAAACAGCCGGGGGTTTGCGGGTCGGGCTGGGGCGATCCCACGGACAAGCGTCGGGACGCTGTCGGTTCCTCATAAAAAGAGGAGCTTTTATGCCATCTAACAATAAGAAAGCGGCGCGATTATAAACATGGCGCTTGGCTATGTAATGGCTTTTCAATCTCGAAGTGCCTTTTTTTTGACATCACCTCCAAAGCAGGAAATCCGATGAAAATGTGCCGCCAAAGCACATCGGCTCTTGAGCCAAAGTCATTGGAAGTGAACAATGTGTTACTTCTTATTACCAACCGAGAGTCATTCATGACTGCGCCGTTCCGTTTCCTGGCCTGGCTTGCACTGCCATTGCTTGTGCTGTGCAGCACTCCGCTGCTGGCCGACACCGTCGAGGGCGCCCCCCAGGCGCTGCATTTGCTGGATTACATCGGCGCGGACTACCCTGCGACGGTGGAGGCAGGCAAGGTCATCGAGGAGGGGGAATACCGCGAGCAGCTGGAATTCACCCAGGTGCTGGCAGGCTTGATCGCCGGGCTGCCGGCCAAGCCGGAAAAGACTGAGCTGGTCCAAGGCATCGATACCTTGCGCCGTGCGATTACCCAGCGCCAGGGCGGCGAGGATGTCGCCCGCCTGACGCGGCAACTGGGGGCCAGGTTGGCGGTGGCGTATGAAGTCAGCCAGGCGCCGGTCATCACTCCCGATCCTTCCCGCGGTGCGCCGCTGTATGCCCAGAATTGCTCGGTGTGCCATGGGGCCAACGGTGCTGGCGACGGTCCTGCCGGTGTCGGCCTGGAACCGCCGCCCGCCAACTTGCGGGACGCCCAGCGCCTGGATCGCCTGAGTCTTTATGCGATCTACAACACCGTCGGCATGGGCATCGAGGGCACCGACATGCCGGCCTTCGCTGATCAACTCGACGACCGTCAGCGTTGGGACCTGGCGACCTACATCGCCAGTCTCAGCGCCGACCCGGCCGCTGCCAAAGGTGAACAGGTCTTCAACCTCGCTGACCTGGCGCGCCAGACCCCGGCCGAAGTCCTCGCCGTGCAAGGCCCAGCAGCGGCGGCGACGTTCCGTGCCCAGCGTGCCCAGCCGCCGCAGGTGCAACGAGGCCCGGGGCAGTTGCTCGACTACACGGCGGCCACCCTGGATAAAAGCATTGCGGCGTACCGTGCCGGTGACCACGACCAGGCCTACGACCTGTCGGTGGCCGCTTACCTGGAAGGTTTCGAGCTGGTGGAAAGCTCGCTGGATAACGTCGACGCCAACGTACGCAAGGACACTGAAAAGTCCCTGATGGCCTACCGTCAGTCTTTGCAGGACGGTTTGCCGGTCGAGCAGGCGGTCCAGCGCCTGGACGCGGCCAAGGCCAAGTTGAAGGAGTCCGCCGGCCTGCTGGGCGGCGATGGCTTGAGCTGGTCGCTGAGCTATATCTCAGGGTTGTTGATTCTGCTGCGCGAAGGGCTGGAAGCGATCCTGGTGCTGGCGGCGATCCTGGCGTTCCTGCGCAACACCGGCCAGCAGTCGGCCGTGCGCAGCGTCAACGTTGGGTGGGGGTTGGCGCTGTTGGCCGGCCTGGCGACCTGGGGGCTGGCGGCATATGTGATCGACGTCAGCGGTGCCCAGCGTGAACTGCTCGAAGGCGCGACGGCGTTGTTCGCCAGTGTGATGGTGCTGTGGCTGGGGGTGTGGATGCACGACCGTCGCCACGCTGCGGCCTGGCAGGACTACATCAAGAGCAGCCTGGTGGGCGGCGGTGGTCGTTTTGGTTTTGCGATCCTGGCGTTCTTCTCGGTCTATCGTGAACTGTTCGAAGTGATCCTGTTCTACGAAACCCTGTGGCTGCAGGCGGGCCCCGCCGGGCATGACGCAGTGCTGGCCGGCGGCGCGACGGCGTTGGTATTGCTGGTCGGGTTGGCCTGGGTGATCCTGCGCGGCTCGGCGAAACTGCCGCTGGCATTGTTCTTCAGCATCAATGCCGGGTTGCTGTGCGCGCTGTCGGTGGTATTCGCCGGTCACGGCGTGAAGGCGTTGCAGGAGGCCGGGATCTTCGGCACCCGTCCGGTGGCGTTCTTTGACTTCGACTGGCTGGGCATTCATGCCGATGCCTATTCGCTGGCCGCTCAAGTGGTGGCGATCCTGGCGATCGTGGTGCTGTATGGGCGCAGTTGGGTGGTGGAGAAGCGTCGGGTTCAGGTTTCCTGAACAGCGGCATTCGCTGCGCTCATGATCGCGAGCAAGCTTTGCTCCCACACAAGCTTTTTTCCCACAGGCTATGGAAGCAAGGCTTGTGGGAGCAAGGCTTGCCCGCGATGCTTTTAATCCAGAGGAAATCACTCAATGCGTGTATGGATCGACGCCGATGCCTGTCCCAAGGCCGCGAAGGAACTGGTGGTCAAGTTCGCCTTGAAGCGCAGGTTCGAGGTGGTGCTGGTGGCCGGCCAGCCGCAGATCAAGCCGGCCCTGGCTTGTGTGAAGCTGATCGTGGTGCCCAGTGGCCCTGACGCGGCGGACGATTACCTGGTGGAGCACGCCGAGCCGGGTGAACTGGTGATCTGCAGCGACGTGCCCTTGGCCGACCGGTTGGTGAAGAAGGGCGTCGCCGCCCTGGATCCACGCGGCAAAGAGTTCGATGCCCAGAACATGGGCGATCGCCTGGCGGTGCGCAACCTGTTCACCGATTTACGTGAACAGGGCCACATGGGCGGCGGCCCGGCGGCGTACAGCGAGCGGGACAAGCAAGGGTTTGCCAATGCGCTGGACCGGATCCTGACGCGCCTGAGCCGGATCTCCTGAGTCTTGCCTCAATTCCCTTGTGGGGGCGGTGTTGGGTCAGGCGTCGTTCTCGTGCGTCAGCTCCAACACCCGATCCACCAGCTTGTTGATGCCAGAAGCCGCTTCGCTGATGTTTTGCGCCAGCATGTAGGCCGGGGTGCTGACCAGTTTGCGCGCGCGGTCTTCGACGATATCGGTGACGGTGCACTCTTCGTGAGTGCCTCCCATTTTGATCACGGCGGCGGCAGTGTCGGCGTCGTTGCCAATGGTGCAGACCACGCCCGGGCCATAGATTTTCGCCGCCAGGGCCGGGGAAATGCAGATCAGCCCGACCGGTTTGCCGGCTTCGGCAAAGGCCTCGGTCAGTGCCAGGACCTCTGGCTGGACCGTGCAGCCGGCGCCTTCGACGGCAAAGTTGGACAGGTTTTTCGCCGAGCCAAAACCACCGGGGATGATCAGGGCGTCGAAGTCCTCGACCCTGGCTTCACGCAAGTCCTTTACGTTACCCCTGGCGATCCGTGCCGATTCCACCAGCACGTTGCGGCTCTCGGGCATTTCCTCGCCGGTCAGGTGATTGATCACATGCAACTGGGCAATATTGGGGGCAAAGCACTGGACGTGAGCCCCACGCTGATCGAGACGCAGCAAGGTGATCACGCTTTCGTGGATCTCGGCGCCGTCATACACGCCACAGCCGGAAAGGATCACTGCAATTTTTTTGCTCATGGGCTTTTCTCCAGATTCATGGCGTTAAATGTCTACTAATTTGTCACTCGTTGCCATAGGGGGATCGGGCAGCTACACCTAATCTGCCGACTATCTCCCTGCCTTGCATGCCCGGGTTGCGTCATGAATTTCATCCTGTATGCCGTGCCGTTTTTCTTCGTGCTGATCGCCGTCGAGTTGCTGGCCGATCGCTGGCGGGGCGTGAGCCACTACCGTGTGGCAGACGCGATCAACAGCTTGAGCACTGGTGTGCTGTCGACCACCACGGGCCTGTTGACCAAAGGCGTGGGGTTGGTGACCTACGCCTTTGCGTTGAAACACCTGGCTGTCATCGAGCTGCCTGCCGACCGCGCCTGGACCTGGGTGTTTGCCTTTGTGCTCTACGACTTCTGCTATTACTGGCTGCACCGCATGGGCCATGAACGCAACATCCTCTGGGCCGCCCATTCGGTGCACCACCAGAGCGAGGACTACAACCTTTCCACTGCGTTGCGCCAGACCAGCACCGGCTTCCTGCTGAGCTGGATCTTCTACCTCCCGCTCGCCGTGCTGGGCGTGCCGCTGGTGGTCTTCGTCAGCGTCGCGGCGTTGAATCTGCTGTATCAATTCTGGGTCCACACCCAGCACATTCCCAAGCTCGGCTGGCTGGAGTGGTGCTTCGTTACGCCGTCCAATCATCGTGCCCACCATGCACAGAACCCTCTCTACATGGATCGCAACTACGGCGGGGTGTTCATTATTTGGGACCGTCTGTTTGGCACTTTCCAGGAAGAAGACGCCAACGAACCGGTGATTTTCGGCGTGACCACGCCACTGGCCAGCTGGAATCCGTTGTGGGCCAACCTGCAGTTCTATGCACAGCTGTGGGCCGATGCGCGGCGGGCCGAACGCTGGAGGGACAAGCTGCGGATCTGGTTCATGCCCACCGGTTGGCGACCGGCGGACGTCGCGGCCAAGTACCCGCTGAACAAGCCGGACCTGAGCCAGTTCCGCAAATTCGAAGTGCCGTTGGATGCGCGCCAGCAGTGGTACGTGGGGCTGCAGTTCTGCGTCTACATTGCCCTGGGCAGTTATTTGATGAACCTTGAAAGCCGCCTGCCGGTCGCCGCCCTGGTGCTGGGTTGGGGCGCCGTGGCATTGGGGCTGTTCGTGTTGGGCGTGGCCCTGGAGAATCGCCCGTGGGCGCTGAGGCTGGAGCTGTTGCGGTTGGCCTCGAACCTGCCGCTGGTATGGCTGGCGCCATTGGCCGGATTGTGGCCGGCCAGCGCTGTGATGAGCCATGGGGCCTGGGCCGGGCTGCTCAGCTACAGCCTGCTCAGCGGCATCGGGCTGTATTGTTGTCGCAGCCGGTTTACTCGGTTGGCGTCGTAGGTTCGCTGGACCGGGCTCGCTCCAGGCGCTCGGCTTCGAGGACTTTCCTGGCCAGCCGCGCATTCTTGATGCGTCGGCGCAGCCACAAGACCAGGCCCAGCACCAGCAGCGCGCCGAGTACCCACAACTCATACTTCTTGATGCTGCCCAGCATGCCTTCGAGCACTGCGCCAAAGTGGTACGCGGCAGCGGCCAACGCCGTGGCCCAGACTGCCGCACCGATGCCGTTGAGCAACAGGTATCGGCCTGGCGGATAGCCTGACAGGCCGATCGCCACCGGCATCACCGTGCGCAGGCCATAGACGAAACGGAAGCTCAGGACCCAGATGTCCGGATGCCGGCGAATGTGCTCCAGCGCCCGATCCCCCATCAATTGCCAGCGCGGCTTGCGGGCCAGGAGCTTGCGCCCGTGCTTGCGTCCCAGGAAATACCACAGCTGATCGCCCGCGTAGCTGCCGCAGAACGCCACGACCACCACCAGATTGATGTCCATGTAGCCACGGAACGCCAGGAAACCTGCGAGCACGAGGATAGTTTCGCCTTCGAAGAACGTGCCGATAAACAAGGCCAAGTAGCCGAAGTCATGCAGAAATTGTTGGAGCATTGTCTGGGTGCTGGCGAAATGAACGCGCAGCCTAACCCTTCAGGCACATTCAGGAAAGTATCGAAATGTGTCTCGACGTGAACAATTCCTGCAATGACAATAACTGCGACGACAGGACGCAGGTGCACATAACTGTAATGTCTTCGTCATAATGGGCGCTTATAACTGTCACGCTCGCCCGTCAGCACGGGCTCAGGAGTCTGCCGTGAGCTTTACCCCCGCCAATCGTCTGTTCCCTGCTACTCGCCTGCGTCGCAACCGCCGTGATGAGTTCTCTCGTCGGCTGGTGCGTGAAAACGTGCTGACCACCAATGACCTGATCCTGCCGGTGTTCGTGCTGGACGGTGAGAACCGTCGCGAAGCGGTGGCGTCGATGCCCGGGGTGGAACGCCTGACCATCGACCTGCTGCTCGAAGAAGCCGCTCACTGGGTCGAGCTGGGCATTCCGGCGCTGGCGCTGTTCCCGGTCACGCCACCGACACTCAAGTCCCTGGACGCCGCGCAAGCCTGGAACCCGGAGGGCATCGCCCAGCGCGCGACCCGCGCCCTGCGCGCGCGCTTCCCGGAGCTGGGGGTGATCACTGACGTGGCGCTGGACCCGTTCACCACCCACGGGCAGGACGGTATCCTCGATGAAGAGGGCTACGTGCAGAACGACATTACGGTCGATGCACTGGTCAGGCAGGCGTTGTCCCACGCCGAGGCCGGAGCCCAGGTGGTGGCGCCGTCGGACATGATGGACGGGCGCATCCAGGCGATCCGCGAAGCCCTCGAGGTGGCCGGTCACGTCAACGTGCGGATCATGGCCTACTCGGCCAAGTACGCCAGCGCCTATTACGGCCCGTTCCGCGACGCGGTCGGCTCGGCCCTGAACCTGGGCAAGGCCAACAAGGCCTCTTATCAGATGGACCCGGCCAACAGTCAGGAAGCCTTGCACGAAGTGGCGGCTGACTTGTCAGAAGGGGCAGACATGGTCATGGTCAAGCCTGGCATGCCTTACCTCGACATTCTTTGCCGGGTCAAAGACGAATTCAAAGTGCCGACCTTTGTTTATCAGGTCAGCGGCGAGTACGCGATGCACATGGCCGCGATCCAGAACGGCTGGTTGGGCGAAGGGGTGATCCTGGAGTCCTTGACCGCTTTCAAGCGTGCAGGCGCTGATGGCATCCTGACTTACTTTGCTGTGCGCGCCGCCCAATTGTTACGAGAGCAGAAATAGCCTCCCAGGAACTTGCGATGAATACCGAAGGACTCTCCGAAGTTGCCGTAAAAGACGCTCAACCCGTGGTCGAGCAGGTTGCCGAGACACCGCCGGCATTGGAGCCCGCTGCCCCAGCTGCCGTCGAGCCTGCACCGGCCCCGGCGATTGTGATTCCCAACCTGGATGACAGCAGCCTGTACATCCATCGCGAGCTGTCGCAACTGCAGTTCAACATCCGCGTGCTGGAGCAGGCGCTGGACGAGTCCTACCCGCTGCTGGAACGGCTGAAGTTCCTGCTGATCTTTTCCAGCAACCTGGATGAGTTTTTCGAAATCCGCGTCGCCGGGCTGAAGAAGCAGATCACCTTCGCCCGTGAACAGGCCGGCGCCGACGGCTTGCAACCGCACCAGGCCCTGGCGCGCATCAGCGAGCTGGTCCACGGTCACGTTGACCGGCAGTACGCGATCCTCAACGACATCCTGTTGCCGGAGCTGGAAAAGCACCAGGTGCGTTTCATTCGTCGCCGCAACTGGAACACCAAGATCAAGACCTGGGTGCGCCGTTATTTCCGCGACGAGATCGCGCCGATCATCACCCCGATCGGCCTCGATCCGACGCACCCGTTCCCGCTGCTGGTCAACAAGAGCCTGAACTTCATCGTCGAGCTGGAAGGCGTCGATGCCTTCGGTCGCGATTCCGGCCTGGCGATCATTCCGGCGCCACGCCTGCTGCCGCGCATCATCCGCGTGCCGGAAGACGTCGGTGGCCCCGGCGACAATTATGTGTTCCTGTCGTCGATGATCCACGCCCACGCCGATGACCTGTTCCAGGGCATGAAGGTGAAGGGGTGCTACCAGTTCCGCCTGACGCGTAACGCCGACCTGTCGGTGGACACCGAGGACGTCGAAGACCTGGCCCGCGCCCTGCGCGGCGAGCTGTTCTCCCGTCGCTACGGCGATGCGGTGCGCCTGGAAGTGGCCGATACCTGCCCGAAACACCTGTCCGACTACCTGCTCAAGCAGTTCAACCTGCATGAGACCGAGCTGTATCAGGTCAACGGCCCGGTCAACCTGACCCGCCTGTTCAGCATCACCGGCCTGGACAGCCATCCGGAACTGCAATACCTGCCGTTCACGCCGCAGATCCCGAAACTGCTGCAAAACAGCGAGAACATTTTCAGTGTGGTCAGCAAGCAGGACATCTTGCTGTTGCACCCGTTCGAGTCGTTCACGCCGGTGGTCGATTTGCTGCGCCAGGCCGCCAAGGACCCCCACGTCCTTGCAGTGCGCCAGACCCTGTACCGCAGCGGCGCCAACTCGGAAATCGTCGACGCCCTGGTGGACGCGGCGCGAAACGGCAAGGAAGTCACGGCAGTGATCGAATTGCGCGCGCGCTTCGACGAGGAATCCAACCTGCAACTGGCCAGCCGCCTGCAAGCGGCCGGCGCGGTGGTGATCTATGGCGTGGTCGGCTTCAAGACCCACGCCAAGATGATGCTTATCCTGCGCCGTGAAGCCGGTGAGATCGTGCGTTACGCCCACTTGGGCACCGGTAACTACCACGCCGCCAACGCGCGCCTGTACACCGACTACAGCCTGCTGACCTCTGACGATGCCTTGTGCGAAGACGTCGGCAAGCTGTTCAGCCAGTTGATCGGCATGGGCAAGACCTTGCGCATGAAGAAACTGCTGCATGCGCCGTTCACGCTGAAAAAGGGCATGCTCGACATGATCGCCCGGGAGACGCAGTTCGCCCTGGATGGCAAGCCGGCCCACATTATTGCCAAGTTCAACTCGCTGACCGACCCGAAGATCATTCGTGCGTTGTACAAGGCCAGCCAGTCGGGCGTGCGCATCGACCTGGTGGTGCGTGGCATGTGCTGCCTGCGGCCGGGCATTGCCGGGGTGTCCCATAACATCCACGTACGCTCGATCATCGGGCGCTTCCTGGAACATACGCGGGTGTTCTATTTCCTCAATGGCGGTGAGGAGCAGATGTTCCTGTCCAGCGCCGACTGGATGGAGCGCAACCTCGACAAGCGGGTCGAGACCTGCTTCCCGGTGGAAGGCAAGAAGCTGATCCTGCGGGTCAAGAAGGAGCTGGAAAGCTACCTTACCGACAACACCCACAGCTGGAGCTTGCAGTCGGATGGCCGTTACATCCGCAACACGCCGACCGGCAACCAGAACCCGCGCAGCGCCCAGGCGACCTTGCTCGAGCGCTTGAGCAGCCCGGTGTTGGCGGTTCGTTAAGTTCAGCGGCGGGGGCGATTGCTCCCGCGGAGCTGTACTGTAGGAGCTGCCGAAGGCTGCGATCTTTTGATCTTTTGATCTTTCGCTTGAGACTCAAGCGTCAGGGGGAAAGATCGCAGCCTCGCTTCGCTCGGCAGCTCCTACAGGCCCGGCGGGGGCAGGCGGGATTGCAGAGCCACCGGCAAGCAATCAGTGAATGTTCAACACAATCGCGACCCGGGTCAGCCAGTCGGCTTCCTGGGCGAAGTCGGCCTGGGTCAGCTGATTCTCTTCCAGCCAACCTTCTGGGAACAACACATCCAACTGATCGCCATTGGCGTGCAGGGCCACCTGGGGCATTTCCTGGGTGCCACGGATGTGATGGAACAGGATCGCAAAGCGCAGCAGCACGCACAGGCGAATCAGCTTGATGCCGTCATCGCCGAACTCGGCAAATTTATCCTTGGGAATGTTGCGCCGATGGCCGCGCACCAATAGCGCGAGCATTTGCTGGTCTTCCCGGGAGAAGCCCGCCAGGTCCGAATGCTCGATCAGGTAGGCGCCATGCTTGTGGTAGTGATAGTGGGCAATGTCCAGGCCCACTTCATGGACCTTGGCGGCCCAGCCCAGCAACTCGCGCCAGACCCCGTCGTTCAAGTCCCAGTCATCGGCGACCTGGTCGAAGGCGTGCAGCGCCTTGCGCTCGACCCGTACGGCTTGTTCCAGGTCGACGTGATAGCGCTCCATCAGCGAGCCCAGGGTGCGCTCGCGCACGTCTTCGTGGTGATGACGCCCCAGCAGGTCGTAGAGCACGCCTTCGCGCAGGGCGCCTTCGCAGTGGTCCATGCGTTGCAGCTCGAGGGCGTCGAAAATCGCCTCGAGGATCGCCAGGCCCGCGGGGAAAATCGCCCGGCGATCGGGCTTGATGCCTTCGAAATCGATCTTGTCCACATCGCCGAGCTTGAACATCCTGCGCTTGAGCCAGGCCAGCCCTTCGGCGTTGACCTCGCCAGTGCCGTGGCCGCCGGCCTTGAGGGCCAGGCCGATGGCCCGAATGGTTCCCGAGGAGCCGATGGCTTCGTCCCAGGTCAGGCGGTGCAGGGCGTGTTCGATACTCATGATTTCCAGGCGCGCCGCCGTGTAGGCCTGGGCGTAGCGGGCCGGGGTGATCTTGCCGTCGCGGAAATAACGCTGGGTGTAGCTGACGCAACCCATCTGCAGACTTTCGCGCAGCAGCGGTTCGAAGCGCTGGCCGATGATGAATTCGGTACTGCCGCCGCCAATGTCCGCCACCAGACGCTTGCCCGGGGTGTCGGCCAGGGTGTGGGAGACGCCCAGATAGATCAGGCGGGCTTCTTCACGGCCGGAAATTACCTCCACCGGATGCCCGAGGATTTCCTCGGCGCGGTGGATGAATTCGGTGCGGTTGCGGGCCTCGCGCAAGGCGTTGGTTCCCACTATTCGCACGGCCCCCAGGGGCATGCCATTGATCAGTTGGGCAAAGCGTTTCAGGCAATCGAGCCCGCGCTGCATCGATTCTTCGCTGAGCTTGCGCTCGTCATCGATACCGGCGGCCAACTGAACCTTCTCGCCGAGCCGCTCCAAAATCCGGATTTCACCGTTCTGGGCCTTGGCGACGACCATATGGAAGCTGTTGGAGCCTAGGTCGATAGCAGCGATCAGGGACAGATTCTTGGCTTGGGATAGCGGCATGGTCAAAAAGTCTCGGTCGATAACCTCGCCATCCTGCCACGATCAACCGCTTACGCCAACGCACCTGAACCAAACCCTTGAGCCAGAGCAGTGTTGGCTTGGCTTCCCTGTGGCGAGGGAGCTCGCTCTCGCTCGACCCTGTAGGAGCTGGCGAAGCCTGCGATCTCTTGATCTTTCGCTCCAGACTCCATTGGCCTTGAAAAGATCGCAGCCTCGCTTCGCTCGTCAGCTCCTACAGGGTCGAGCGAGAGCAAGCGCCCTCGCCACAGAGGACTCCCTTGGCAGCAAAGATCAGGCCGGCTCGACCGTCCCGATAAAATTCGCCAGTTCGGCCGTCCGCGGCTCGGCGAACAACACCTTGGGATCGCCCACCTCATGGACCTTGCCCTGGTGCATGAACACCAGTTTGTCGCCGACTTCCCGGGCGAAACGCATTTCATGGGTGACCATGATCAGGGTCATGCCTTCCTTGGCCAGTTGCCGCACCACGCTGAGCACTTCATTGACCAGCTCCGGGTCCAGGGCCGAAGTGATTTCGTCGCACAGCAGCACTTTCGGCGACATCGCCAGGGCCCGGGCAATCGCGACCCGTTGCTGCTGGCCGCCGGACAAACGGTCCGGGAAGGCATCGAATTTCTCGCCGAGCCCGACCCGTTCCAGCATCTGTCGCGCCAGCTCGGCCGCCTTGGCCTTGGGCACTTTCTGGACAACTTGCGGCGCCAGCATGACGTTCTCGCCGACCGTCAGGTGTGGGAACAGGTTGAACTGCTGGAACACCATCCCGACTTTCTGCCGCAGGCTGCGCAGGTCGGCGCGGGCCGCATCGAGGTATTCGCCGTCGACTTCGATTACGCCGTCGTTGATCGATTCCAGGCCATTGAGGGTGCGCAACAAGGTGGATTTGCCCGAGCCGCTGCGGCCGATGATCGCCACCACCTGGCCTTCCTCGACACTCAGGTCGATGCCTTTGAGCACGTGATGATCGCCGTAGTATTTATGCAGGGCGGTAATTCTAAGCAGAGGCATGCAGTCTCCTTTCCAGGTAGCGCGCACTGAGGGACAAGGGGTAGCAGAGCAGGAAGTAACCGAGGGCGACCAGGCCATAGACCATGAACGGCTCGAACGTGGCGTTGGCGAGCATGCCGCCGGTCTTGGTCAGTTCGGTAAAGCCGATGATCGAGGTCACGGCCGTGCCCTTGACCACTTGCACCGAAAAGCCCACGGTCGGCGCCACGGCGATGCGCAGGGCCTGGGGCAGGATCACGTAGCGCAACTGCTCCAGCGGGTTGAGGGCCAGGCTCGCCGAGGCTTCCCACTGGCCGTGGGAAATCGAGTCGACACAACCGCGCCAGATCTCCGCCAGGTAGGCGCTGGTAAACAGCGTCAAGGCAATCGCCGCCGCCATCCAGGGGGAAATCTCCACCCCGGCCAGGGCCACGCCGAAGAACACCAGGAACAGCTGCATCAACAGCGGTGTGCCTTGGAACAGCTCAATGTAGGTACGGGCGATGTTGCGGGGCAGGGCGCTCTTGGAGATGCGCAACACCATGATCAGCAAACCGATCACGCCGCCACCGATAAACGCCACCAGCGACAGCGCCAGGGTCCATTGCAGGCCGGTGAGCAGGTTGCGCACCACGTCCCAGAAAGTGAAATCGCTCATCGGCCGCTCCCGTTGCCGCTCTTGTACAGGCAGCGGCGGCCCACCCAGTTGAGGAACTGGCGGATCAACAGCGCCATGCACAAGTAAATGAGCGTGGTCAGCGCGTAGGTTTCGAATGCGCGGAAGTTGCGCGACTGGATGAAGTTGGCGGCAAAGCTCAACTCTTCGGTGGCGATCTGCGAACAGACCGCCGAGCCAAGCATCACGATGATGATCTGGCTGCTCAGGGCTGGCCAGACCTTGCCCAGCGCCGGCAGCAGCACCACATGGCGGAAGGCCTCGAAGCGGCTCATCGCCAGGGCCGCGGCGGCTTCCAGTTGCCCCCGCGGAATCGCCTGGATGCCGGCACGGATGATCTCGGTGGAGTAGGCGCCGAGGTTGATCACCATCGCCAGTACCGCCGCCTGCCATTCGGAAATCTGCAGGCCCAGGGACGGCAAGCCAAAGAAGATGAAAAACAGTTGCACCAGGAACGGCGTGTTGCGGATCAACTCCACGTACACGCCGAAGATCGCCGCGAACGGACGAATGTTCCACGCCCGCACCACAGCCCCGACGATGCCCAGGCTGACCCCGAGCAACGTGCCGATGGCCGTCAGTTCCAGGGTGAACAGCGCACCGCGCAACAGCAGCTCGGTGTTTTGCACCACCGGTAGAAAATCGAACTGATAAGCCATGCTCAGCCTCTCAAGCGACGGTCAGAGATCGGCCGGCAGTGGCTGCTTGAGCCAGGTCTGGGCGTTTTTCTCCAGGCTGCCATCGGTCTTGGCGGTGGCGAGGATCTGGTTGACCTTGTCCAACAGCGCCGGCTCGTTCTTGTTCACGCCCACGTACACCGGCGAGTCCTTGAGTTTCACCTTCAGCGCTGGAACACGCTTGGGGTTGCGTTCGCTGATGGCGACCATCACCACGTTGCCGCTGGCGATCAAGTCGACCTGGCCGGCCAGGTAGGCGGCGATGGTCGAGTTGTTGTCTTCGAAGCGCTTGATGGTGGTGCCTTCGGGGGCGACCTTGCTCAGCTCGATGTCTTCGATGGCGCCACGGGTGACGCTGATGGTCTTGCCCTTGAGGTCGTCCAGGGTGTTGATGGCGGCGTCAGGCGGGCCGAACACGGCCAGGTAGAACGGCGCGTAGGCGCTGGAGAAGTCGATGACCTTCTCCCGTTCCGGGTTCTTGCCCAGGCTGGAAATCACCAGGTCGACCTTGCCGGTGGTCAGGAAGGGGATGCGGTTGGTGCTGTTGACTGGCGTCAGTTCAAGCTTGACCTTGAGCTGGTCGGCCAGCAGTTTTGCGGTGTCGATGTCCAGGCCGCGGGGTTTCATGTCCGGGCCTACCGAACCGAATGGCGGGAAGTCCTGGGGCACGGCGACCTTGAGGGTGCCACGCTTGACCACGTCTTCCAGGCCGTCGGCGTGGGCGGGTAGCTGACAGAGCATCAGGCTGGCAAACAGGGCTGTGAGCAGGGCGCTGCAACGCTGAATCATGGCGAATCTCCGCAATCGGTGATGTGATTTCTGCGTTCGGACAGAGCACAGGCCATGCCAAGGCGACTTTTCATCGGCCCAAGCCACGGTTTTGCTGGTGGGGAGCGGTCTTACTGGTCTGAACAGTTGCGGCGTTTTTCGCACCGTTATCGGGCATCGCTATTTATCGCCGAACCCTGCTGGGGCACGACTTGCCGGGCGCGGCGAATAGCTTTACAACTAGCCGCTCACTGGCCCGGTTCGTCTAAAAAATCATGAATTCCATCGCTCGCGCCGTTCCTGAAGTGGCCCTGCAAGCCATCCGCAAACTGATCGCCGATGAAGGCTTTGGTCCCGGGGATGCGCTGCCGTCGCAACGGGATCTGGCGCTGCAATTGGGGGTGAGCCGGGCGTCGTTGCGCGAAGCGCTGTCATCCCTCAGTGCCCTGGGCATGATCAGCGTGCAGCCGGGCAAGGGCGTGTTTGTGCAGACCCCGGTGGAGGCTCCACCCAGCGACTCGGCGTCGGGTTGGCCGTTCGCGGCCCAGGCCTCGCCAGTGGATATCTTCCAGCTGCGCTACGCCCTGGAGGGTTTCGCGGCGGGGTTGGCGGCGGTGACCCTCAGCGCCGACGAGCTGGACAGGCTGCAAGACAATGTCGAAGCCATGCGCCGGGAATTGAAGATCGGCGATTTCGACGCCGCCGCGCGGCTGGATTTCGAGTTCCATCGGCGCATCCTCTTGGCCAGCGGCAACCAGGCGATGCTGAGCATCCTCACCGCCAGCGCCGACATCTTCCTGGAGAGCCAGAAACTACCGTTCATCAGGGCGGAGCGGGCGATGGAAACCTGGCAGGAGCATCGCAAGATCCTTCGCGCCCTGGCCCGTCGGGCTTCAGGCGCTGCGCAAAAAGCCATGCAGGAACATGTACGTAACGCTGCACTGCGTACCGGGATTTCCTTCGTCGCCCCCGCGGCTTCGTGACGTCGGCCATACCCAAAGCCATCGACCGCCATAGCGAGACTCAATCAACTGCGGCTTCCTGAACCCGGGAAGGGCCGCTATGATGGGCCACGTTTTTTTGCTGACAACCCCGGAGATTTCCATGAGCAGCGATCTGATCAAACACGTTAGCGACGCTAGCTTCGAGGCTGACGTACTCAAGGCCGAAGGCGCAGTACTGGTCGACTATTGGGCCGAGTGGTGCGGTCCTTGCAAAATGATCGCTCCGGTCCTGGACGAGATTGCCGAGACCTACAAAGGCAAGCTGACCGTTGCCAAGCTGAACATCGACGAAAACCAGGAGACTCCGGCCAAGCACGGCGTGCGTGGTATCCCGACCCTGATGCTGTTCAAGAACGGCAACGTCGAAGCCACCAAAGTGGGTGCGCTGTCGAAGTCGCAGCTGGCTGCTTTCCTCGACGCCAACATCTAAGCGCCGAATGCCACTGGAAAAGCCCCGCAAATCGCGGGGCTTTTTCGTTATTCGGGGCTAGACGCTTGCAAATCCAGGTGGTACATTCGGCCCCGCACTGGTTTCTCCATTGCCCCCTGCAAGCCGTCGCCGACGCTCTCCTTTCGAATAAGTACGCGATCCTGTCGCCTTCTCCGCGGCGCGGCCTCATTAAGCCAAAAGCTTAATTTCCCCCCTCCATAAATGATTACGTCATTCCTATATGAATCTGACTGAACTCAAGCAAAAGCCGATTACCGAACTGCTCGAATTGGCCGAACAGATGGGCATAGAAAATATGGCCCGTTCGCGCAAGCAGGACGTGATTTTCTCCCTGCTCAAAAAGCACGCGAAAAGCGGCGAGGAAATCTCCGGTGATGGCGTGCTGGAGATTCTCCAGGACGGCTTCGGCTTTCTCCGCTCTGCAGACGCTTCCTATCTCGCCGGCCCAGACGATATCTACGTCTCGCCGAGCCAGATCCGTCGCTTCAACTTGCGCACCGGTGACACCATCGTTGGCAAGATCCGCCCTCCGAAGGAAGGCGAGCGTTACTTCGCGCTGCTCAAGGTCGACACGATCAACTTCGATCGTCCGGAAAACGCGAAGAACAAGATTCTCTTCGAGAACCTGACGCCGCTGTTCCCGACCGTGCGCATGAAGATGGAAGCCGGCAACGGTTCCACCGAAGACCTCACCGGTCGTGTCATCGACCTGTGCGCACCCATCGGCAAAGGCCAGCGTGGCCTGATCGTGGCACCGCCGAAAGCGGGCAAGACGATCATGCTGCAGAACATCGCGGCCAACATCGCCCGTAACAACCCTGAAGTTCACCTGATCGTGCTGCTGATCGACGAGCGTCCGGAAGAAGTGACCGAGATGCAGCGCACCGTGCGCGGCGAAGTGGTCGCCTCGACGTTCGACGAGCCGCCGACCCGCCACGTGCAGGTTGCCGAAATGGTGATCGAGAAGGCCAAGCGTCTGGTCGAGCACAAGAAAGACGTGGTGATCCTGCTGGACTCCATCACCCGTCTGGCCCGTGCCTACAACACCGTGATCCCAAGCTCCGGCAAGGTGTTGACCGGTGGTGTCGATGCCCACGCGCTGGAAAAACCGAAGCGTTTCTTCGGTGCCGCACGGAACATCGAGGAAGGCGGTTCGCTGACCATCATCGCCACCGCGCTGGTTGAAACCGGTTCGAAGATGGACGAAGTGATCTACGAGGAATTCAAGGGCACCGGCAACATGGAGCTGCCTCTGGATCGTCGTATCGCCGAGAAGCGTGTGTTCCCGGCCATCAACATCAACCGCTCCGGCACGCGCCGCGAAGAGTTGCTGACTGCCGACGACGAGTTGCAGCGCATGTGGATCCTGCGCAAGTTGCTGCATCCGATGGATGAAGTCGCTGCCATCGAGTTCCTGGTCGACAAGCTGAAGGCGACCAAGACCAACGATGAGTTCTTCCTGTCGATGAAACGCAAGTAAATCGCCAAGACAGGCCAGCAAGAGCCGGGGAAACCCGGCTTTTTGCTATCTGTGCATTCACTATTCTGGACGGGCGGCGTTAAACTCGGGCCCCCGAACGCCACGGCCATCATGAGGCTTTTGCATGCAGTATCGCGACTTGCGCGACTTTATCAGCGGGCTGGAACAGCGCGGCGAACTCAAGCGCATCCAGGTGCCGGTGTCCCCCGTCCTGGAAATGACCGAGGTCTGCGACCGCACCCTGCGCGCCAAAGGCCCAGCGTTATTGTTCGAAAACCCGACGGGGTATGACATTCCGGTGCTGGGCAACCTCTTCGGCACGCCGGAGCGCGTGGCCCTGGGCATGGGCGCCGAAGCCGTCAGCGAGCTGCGTGAAATCGGCAAGCTGCTGGCGTTCCTCAAGGAGCCCGAGCCGCCCAAAGGCTTGAAGGACGCCTGGTCCAAGCTGCCGATTTTCCGCAAGATCATTGCCATGGCGCCGAAAGTCGTCAAGGACGCGATCTGCCAGGAAGTGGTGATCGAGGGCGACGATGTCGACCTGGCCATGCTCCCGGTGCAGACCTGCTGGCCGGGCGACGTGGGCCCGCTGATCACCTGGGGCCTGACCGTTACCAAAGGCCCGAACAAGGACCGCCAGAACCTGGGTATCTATCGTCAGCAGGTGATTGGCCGCAACAAAGTCATCATGCGCTGGTTGAGTCATCGCGGCGGTGCACTGGACTACCGTGAGTGGTGTGAAAAACACCCCGGCCAGCCCTTCCCGGTGTCGGTGGCCCTGGGCGCGGACCCGGCGACCATCCTCGGCGCCGTCACGCCTGTGCCCGACAGCCTCTCCGAATATGCGTTCGCCGGCCTGTTGCGCGGCAACCGTACCGAGCTGGTGAAATGCCGCGGCAATGACCTGCAAGTGCCGGCCACCGCCGAGATCATCCTCGAAGGGGTGATCCATCCTGGCGAGATGGCCGATGAAGGCCCGTATGGCGACCACACCGGCTACTACAACGAAGTCGACAGCTTCCCGGTGTTCACCGTCGAGCGCATCACCCATCGGATCAAGCCGATTTACCACAGCACCTATACCGGTCGTCCGCCCGATGAGCCGGCCATTCTTGGCGTGGCGCTGAACGAAGTGTTCGTGCCTATCCTGCAGAAGCAGTTTCCGGAAATCACCGATTTCTATTTGCCGCCGGAAGGCTGTTCGTATCGCATGGCCGTGGTGACCATGAAGAAGTCGTATCCGGGACACGCCAAGCGGGTGATGCTGGGGGTCTGGTCGTTTTTGCGACAGTTCATGTATACCAAGTTCGTTATCGTCACCGACGACGATATCAACGCACGGGACTGGAACGACGTGATCTGGGCCATCACCACGCGCATGGACCCCAAGCGCGACACGGTGATGATCGAGAATACGCCGATCGACTACCTCGACTTCGCCTCGCCGGTGTCTGGCCTGGGGTCGAAGATGGGGCTCGATGCCACGCATAAGTGGCCCGGTGAAACCACCCGTGAGTGGGGCCGGGTTATCGTCAAGGATGAAGCCGTTACCCAACGGATCGATGCCATCTGGAATCAGTTAGGAATAGATTGATGCGTGTAACCTTGCAGCCTTCCGGGGCGGTGCTGGAGATTCGGCCCGCCGAGCGGATTCTCGATGGTGCGCGGCGCCTGGGCTATGAATGCCCGCAAAGCTGCCGCAACGGCAACTGCCACGTCTGTGGCGCGTTGTTGGTGGAAGGCCGTGTGGAACAGGCGGGCGAGGTGCGCGATCACGGTGAGATCTTCACCTGCATCGCCGAGCCGCTGGAGGACTGCGTGGTGTTGTGGGATGGCGTGCTGTCGCCGGGTGAGCTGCCGGTACGCAACCTGGCGTGCCAGGTGGTCGAGTGCGCCGACGTGGGGGGCGATGTCTGGCGGGTGCGCCTGCGTGCGCCGGCCGGCAAGCCGCCACGCTATCACGCCGGGCAGTACCTGATGATCGAACGGGAGAACGGCGAAAAATCGGCCTTCTCCCTGGCCTCGGCACCGCATTCGGGGCGCGAGCTGCAATTGCACGTATTGGTGCGCGAAAGCAGTGCACAAGCCTTGCTGGAGCAACTGCGACGCAACCCCAGCGTGCGTATCGAGATGCCTTTTGGCGACACGCATTTGTCCGAACTGCCGGACGGACCGTTGGTGTTGATCGCCGCCGGAACCGGCATGGCGCAGATGCACAGCCTGATCGAGCATTGCCGGGCGGCGGGTTTCAAGCACCCGGTGCACCTGTATTGGGGGGTGCGCCGGCCGGAAGATTTCTATGAAATCGAGCATTGGGACGAATGGAAAAAACTGCCGAACCTGTTCCTGCACAAAGTCGTCAGCGACTTGTGCGGCTGGGAAGGGCGCTGCGGCATGCTCCATGAGGCCGTGTGCGAGGACATCCGCGATCTTTGCGGCGTGCACGTCTACGCCAGCGGCTCGCCGGCCATGATCTACGCCACGCTCGATGCGCTGGTGGAAGCTGGAATGGACGCCCACCAAATGCGCGCCGACGTGTTTGCGTATGCGCCGCGGGCTTGAATCGCATTCATCTACCCAGGCTTAGTGAGCTTTTTGTGGCGAGGGGATTTATCCCCGCTGGGCTGCGAAGCAGCCCCAAACCAGGCAACTCAGTGTGCCAGGAAGATTGAGTTCACTGCATTAGGGCTGCTGCGCAGCCCAGCGGGGATAAATCCCCTCGCCACAGGAGTGGGTGCTACCTTTCCGTCGATATAACTTCATATATTTCGTTTCGATATTTAGTCTCTAGGCTAGATACCGATAACGTATATAGAGTGCGGGATGGCATTTAACTTGCCTTGATCCCGATAAACGTCAACTGCATGACGGGCGTCCCTTCACCTTCCGACCCGCGAGGAGCCAAACGCTACCGGCCATGACCGCTATCGAATCCGCCATTACCTGTGCCCTGTATCCACCACGACTGGAACTGGGGCCGCAGCTGACCCGTGAGCAACTGCTCGCCTCGATGCAATTGACCATGAGCCTCCACCAGGGCGGTCCGGTCTGGCTCTTCGCGTACGGTTCATTGATCTGGCGGCCCGAATGCACGGCGGTGGAGCGGATGCGCGGCCGGGTCCATGGTTATCATCGCGGTTTGTACCTGTGGTCCCACGAGCATCGCGGTACACCGGAGTTGCCGGGGCTGGTGTTCGGGCTGGATCGCGGCGGTTCGTGCAGCGGTTTCGCCTACCGATTGCCGCAGGAGAATCTCGAGGACTCGCTGTTTGCCCTGTGGCAGCGCGAGATGCCGGTCCCGTCCTATCGTCCGCACTGGCTCACTTGCCGTCTCGAGGATGGCAGCCGGGTGCAAGCCTTGGGGTTCGTGCTGGAGCGACACCTGCCCAGCTATGCCGGCAACCTGCCGGACCATGTGCTGAGCCAAGTGTTCGAAAGCGCCTGTGGGCGTTACGGCACCACTCGCGATTACGTCGAGCAGACCATCCACGCCCTGCGCAGCCACGCCATGCCAGACCGGAATCTGGAGGCGCGGCTCAAGCGCTGCAAATCAGCGCTGGATCAGGCGACCGCTTCGCGGCTCTGACTGGCGATTTGCTTGTGCCACAGGGTTGGCGCGAGGAAGGCCATCGCCAGCAGGCAAGCGCTAACCAGTAGGATGAAACCGCCATCCCAGCCGTAATAGTCCACCGTGTAGCCCATCATGGCACTGGCCGCGACCGAACCACCGAGATAACCAAACAGACCGGTGAAGCCGGCAGCCGTGCCCGCCGCTTTCTTGGGCACCAGTTCCAGTGCCTGCAGACCCACCAGCATGACCGGACCGTAGATCAGAAAGCCGATCGCGAACAGCGAGATCATATCGACCATCGGGTTGCCCGGCGGATTCAGCCAGTAAACGATCGTCGCAACGGTCACCAATGCCATGAACACCATGCCCGTCAGGCCACGGTTGCCCCGGAAGATCTTGTCCGACATCCACCCGCACAGAAGCGTGCCGGGAATGCCGGCCCACTCGTACAGGAAGTAAGCCCAGGACGTCTTGTCGAAGTTGAAGTGCTTGACCTCTTTAAGGTAGGTCGGCGCCCAATCCAGGATGCCGTAACGCAACAAGTAGACGAAGACGTTGGCCAGCGCGATGAACCAGAGCATTTTGTTGCGCAGCACGTATTTGACGAAGATGTCCTTGGCGCTGAATTCTTCTTCGTGGCTGGCATCGTAGCCTTCCGGGTAATCGTTCTTGTACTTCTCGATGGGTGGCAAGCCGGTCGATTGCGGCGTGTCGCGCATGGCAATGAAGGCAAATACAGCGACCAGCAGCGCCACCGCTGCCGGTACGTAGAATTTGCTGTGCCAGTCGTTGAACCAGCCCATGCCAAGTATTGCCAGTGGACCGATCAGGCCGCCGCCGACGTTGTGGGCGGTGTTCCATACCGAAACCACACCACCGCGTTCTTTCTGCGACCACCAGTGCACCATGGTGCGCCCGCTAGGTGGCCACCCCATGCCTTGGGCCCAGCCGTTGATGAACAACAGGATGAACATCATGGTCACGCTGGAGGTTGCCCACGGTGCGAAACCGAAAACAAACATGACACCGGCGGACACGATCAGGCCAAAGGGCAGGAAGTAACGAGGATTGGAGCGGTCGGACACGATGCCCATCAAAAACTTGGAAAGGCCGTAGGCGATTGCGATCGCCGACACCGCCACCCCCAGCTGGCCTTTTGTATAGCCTTGGGCGATCAGATCCGGAAACGCCAGGGTGAAGTTCTTGCGCAGCAGGTAGTAACCCGCATACCCAATGAAAATCCCGGCGAAGATCTGCCAGCGAAGGCGTCGATAGGTGCTGTCTATTTTTTCTTCAGGCAATGGAGCCTGATGTGCGGCAGGGCGAAAGAAAGCAAACATTCAAGAGCTCCAAATTTCTTGTTTTGACTGCGGATGCGAATGTTACAGTTTCGTTACCGAAAATAGCATCGGTTCGCATCAACAAAAAAGCGGGAATTTTGGAGATACAGTGTTCTTTTATGAACATGTCGCTCAGGTATAAATGAAGGGCGGTATGGGAATGGCGAAACCGGGTCGTAGGGTTGCGGCCCGGTATAAACAGTTTTAGGTAAGCAATCAGCGAACCTGCACCACCACCTTTCCGACCGCCTTGCGTTGGCCAAGATCATTGATGGCTTGTGCCGCATTGCTCAGCGGATACACCTGTGACACCAGTGGCTTGAGCTTGCCTTCGGCAAACCAGCCGAACAATTGCTGGAAGTTGGCGGCGTTGTCCTGGGGCTGGCGTTGGGCGAAGGAGCCCCAGAACACGCCCACCACGGCGGCGCCCTTGAGCAGGGCCAGGTTCACCGGCAGTTCGGGGATGCGTCCGCTGGCAAAGCCCACCACCAGCAACCGGCCGTTCCAGGCGATGGCGCGGATGGCCTGGTCGAACAGGTCGCCACCCACCGGGTCGTAGATCACGTCGGCGCCCTGGCCGTCGGTGAGGCGCTTGATTTCATCCTTCAGGTTGGTTTCGGTGTAGTTGATCAATTCGTCGGCGCCGGCGGCCTTGGCCACGGCGAGTTTCTCTGCGCTGCTGGCAGCGGCGATCACCCTGGCGCCCATGGCTTTGCCGATCTCCACCGCCGCCAGGCCAACGCCGCCCGAGGCGCCAAGCACCAGCAGGGTTTCGCCGGGTTGCAGGTTGGCCCGTTGCTTGAGGGCGTGCATCGAGGTGCCATACGTCATGCTGAAGGCGGCGGCGGTGTTGAAGTCCATGGATGCGGGGATCGGCAACACGTTGTAGCCAGGTACCGCCACCTGTTCGGCAAAGCTGCCCCAGCCGGTCAACGCCATGACCCGGTCACCGACCTTGAGATGATTGACCTTCTCGCCCACCGCGCTGACCACGCCAGCGGCTTCGCCGCCGGGGGAAAACGGGAAGGGTGGCTTGAATTGGTATTTGCCCTCGATGATCAGCGTGTCAGGGAAGTTCACCCCGGCGGCATGCACGTCCAGCAGCACTTCGTTCTTCTTGGCGACGGGGCTGGCGACGTCTTCCAGCACCAGCGATTCGGCGGGGCCGAATTCTTTGCACAGCACGGCTTTCATCAGGGCTATTCCTTTGGGAGTGATGGCCGATAAGTGTAGGTGTGAGAGACAACGGGTCAACGAGCATGCCCTGCCCTGATAGCCGGCTATAAGCTTGTGCTTGAACGGCGGGGCGGTATGCTGGGCCGCAAACCGGATGAGGAATCAATTGTGAAAGCGTGGATCATGTTGATGCTGGCCCTGTCGTTGCCTGTGGCAGCGATGGCCGAAGAGGGCAAGGAAGCGAAGGAAGGCGAGGCGCCGAAGGTCAGTTACATCACCCTCAGCCCACCCTTTGTTGGCAACTATGGGCTCGACGGTTCGGCGAAGCTGAGGGTCTACAAGGCCGATGTAGCCCTGCGCGTGACAGGAGATGCCGCTGCAGCAGCGGTCAAGGCCAATGAGCCGTTGATTCGCAACCAGTTGGTAGCGCTGTTTGCCCAGCAGACCACCGAGGCCATGAATAACCTGGAAGCCAAGGAAAAGCTGCGCCAGGAAGCGCTGAAGCAGACCCAACAGGTGATGAGCGACGAAACCGGCAAGCCGATGGTTGATGACCTGTTGTTCAACAACCTGATCATTCAGTAAACCGGCTCGATCGCAGCCTTTGGCAGTGCCGGATCTCCTGGCGCTGCCCAAGGCTGCTTTTTTTCGTCAAGACGCCAGGCTTTTCCGAAACCGGGCCAGGGCGATGACAAAGAACAATAGCCCGATGGCCGCCAGCGCCAGCAGGTCCGGCCAGATCACACCAGGGCCGGCATCTCGGAACAGGATCGCCGCGCTAAGGCTGACGAAATGCGTCGAGGGCGAGCCTTGCATCACCCATTGCAACCATTGCGGCATGCTGTCCAGCGGTGTACTGCCGCCCGACAGCAGTAGCATCGGAATGATGACCGGGATCGCCAGCAAGCCGAATTGCGGAGTCGAACGGGCGAGGGTGGCGAGGAAGATACCCAGTGAGGTGCTGGCGAACAGGTAGAGTGCAGTCACCAGCAGAAAGAGCACCATGGAGCCGGCAAGTGGAACCCCCAGGGCGAACTTGACGATGATTTCCAGCGACGCCCAGGTGCACAGCACCACTACCAGCAGGTTGCTCCAGATTTTCGCCAGCATGATTTCCACTGCCGTCAGCGGCAGCACCAGCAAGTGGTCGAGGGTGCCGTGTTCGCGCTCGCGCAGCAACGCGGTCCCCGTCAGGATGATGGCCAGGATCGTGATGTTGTTGACGATCTGGATCACCGCCAGGAACCAGCCACCTTCCAGGTTGGTATTGAACAGCGAACGCGTGGTCAGCCTCACGGGCGTTGCTTCGCTCGTTTGTGCCTGGCCGGCGTAGGTCGTCAGTTCCTGCTGGAAAATCCGCCCGATGTAGCCGGCGCCCATGAACGCCTGGCTCATGGCCGTGGCATCGACATTGAGTTGCAGTGTCGGTTCGCGTCCTGCGAGCAGGTCGGCTTGGAAGTTGGCGGGCACGTTAATGACAAAGGTGTAGCGGCCACTGTCCATGACCTTGTCCAGTTCGGCATAGGGCAAGGCCACCGGGTTCTGGAACTCCGGCGGTTGCAGGACCTGGGCCAATTGACGCGAAAGGTGGCTCTGGTCTTCGTCCACTATTGCGACACTGGCGTTGTGGACACCGATTACCGAACCGGCGGCTGGCATGTAGATCGCCACCGTGAAGGCGTAGCCTAAAAACAGCAGCAGGACGGAGTCGTAGCGCAGGCTGGTCAGCTCCTTGAGCCCCAGGCGCCAGATATGTGAAAGCGTGTGCATCAGGCCTCCTGCTTTTTCAGCATGATCAGGCTGAGCCCGGTGAAGGCCAGGAAAAACCCGCCCAGCGCCAGGCATTGCGGCCATAGCTGGCGCAAATCCAGGGCCTTGGTGAAGGTGCCGACGGCGATATCCAGGAAGTAACCGGCGGGAAACAACTGGCCCATCACCGAGGCCGCACCGTCCAGGGATGAACGCGGCACGATCAGCCCCGAGAACTGGATGGTCGGCAGGCTGGTGATGATCATGGTGCCGAGGATCGCCGCGATCTGGGTGCGGGTGAACGCCGAGATCAGCAGCCCCATGCTGGTGGTCGCCAGTACATAGAGCAGGCCGCCCACCGCCAGCGTCAGGCCGCTGCCCTTGAACGGCACGCCGAACAGCCAGCGGTTCATCGCTGTCAGCAGGGCGAGGTTGATCAGGCTGACCACAAGGTAGGGCACTTGTTTGCCCAGCAGGAACTCCAGGCGGGTCAGCGGCGTGGCGTAGAAATTGGTGATCGAGCCCAGTTCCTTCTCCCGCACGATGCCCAGCGCCGTCAGCATGGCCGGAATGAACGCCAGGATCAGCGCCATCACCCCCGGGCCGATGGCGTTGACGCTGACCACGTCCTGGTTATAACGAAAGCGCGTCTCCAGTGTCGCACCGGGTTGCCGGGTCGGCGCGCGGCTGCTGAATTCAGCCAGTTGCTCAAGGTTGGCCTGGTGCACGGCCTGGACGTAGTTGCGACTGGTCTCGGCCCGGAACGGTATGCCGCCGTCCAGCCAGGCACCCACTGTCGGCTGGCGGCCGGCATAAAGGTCACGACCGAAACCGGGGGGTATTTCCAGGGCCAGCTTGATCTCCGAGCGCTGCAAACGGCGGTGCAGCTCCTTCGCGTCGAGAATGATCGGCTGCTCCTCGAAGTAGCGCGAACTGCGAAACGCTTCCAGGTAGGCACGGCTTTGCGGGCTCTGATCCTGGTCATACACGGCGAAGGCCAGTTTCTCCACATCCAGGGAAATACCGAAGCCAAAGACCACCATCATGAACAAGGCCCCCAGCAGGGCGAATGCCATCCGCACTTTGTCGCGCAACAGTTCCTTGCCCTCCCGGCTGGCGACGGCCCACAGGCGACCGAGGCTCAGGCCGCGCCGGTCACGGGGGGCGTCGGCACTGTCGAGGGTCACGGGGGCGGCGTCTTGTTGCGTCTGGCCCTGGGCTTTTTCCAGGCAGGTGACGAACGCGGCTTCCAGCGTCTGGCCGTTGAACTGCGCCTGCAAGGCCGCCGGTGTATCACAGGCCAGGACCTTGCCAGCGTGCATCAGCGAAATGCGATCGCAGCGCTGGGCCTCGTTCATGAAGTGCGTGGAAAGGAAAATCGTCACGCCCTGTTCGCGAGACAACTCGATCAGCAGTCGCCAGAAATCATCCCGTGCAGCCGGGTCGACACCTGAAGTCGGTTCATCGAGGATCAACACTTCCGGGCGATGCAACACCGCCACCGCCAGGGACAAACGCTGACGCAGGCCCAACGGCAGCGCGCCGGAAGGCTGGTCCGCCAGAGCCTGGAGATTGAAGCGCTGGATCAGTTCGTCGATGCGTTGGCGGCTCTGCGTTGTGGGCAGGTCGAAGAGTTTGGCGTGCAGTTCCAGGTTTTGGCGCACGCTCAGTTCGCCGTACAGCGAAAAGCTCTGGGACATGAAACCCACCCGCTTGCGGGTGGCGAGGTCCTTGGCGTTGACCGGGTTGCCCAGCAGCCGGGCGCTGCCTTCGCTGGCGGGGATCAGTCCGGTCAGCACCTTCATGGTGGTGGTCTTGCCGCAACCGTTGGAACCCAGGAACCCAAAGATCTCGCCGCGACCAATCGCGAAGCTGACGTTGTCGACGGCCGTGAAATCACCGAAGCGCAAGGTGAGGTCGTGGGCTTGGATGGCAATGTCGGTGGTGTTGGCGCTCCTGGGGGGAATCACCAGCGGTTCGGCGTTGCGACCGCTGTCGCCTTGGAAATGGGTGAAGGCCGAATCGAGCTTGCCGTCCGGGGTGACCTTCGCCAGCTCGGTACTCAAGCCCTTGGCGATCAAGCGACCGTTATCGAGCATCAGGCAATGCTCGAATTGTTCAGCCTCTTCCATGTACGCGGTGGCGACCAGCAGGGTCAGTTGCGGGCGTTGTCGGCGCACGTCTTCTATCAGTTCCCAGAAGCGTCGCCGGGACAGCGGGTCCACGCCGGTGGTGGGTTCGTCGAGAATCAGCAGGTCCGGTTCATGGATCAGTGCGCAACACAGGCCGAGCTTCTGTTTCATGCCGCCGGACAGTTTGCCCGCCGGGCGATCGGCAAAACGCTGCAGATCAGTGGCCAACAACAAGGTGCCCATGCGTTGTTCGCAGTCTGCCCGCGATAACCCGAACAACGTGCCGAAGAACCGGATGTTCTCGCGTATCGACAGGTCCGGGTAAAGGTTACCCCCCAGCCCCTGGGGCATGAAGGCAATGCGTCGGTAGAGGGTGTTGCGATGGCGTCGGTCGTCGATCGAGGCACCGAGCACGTCCAATTGGCCGTGCTGGAGTTTCTTCACTCCGGCAATCAGCCCCAGCAGGCTCGACTTGCCGGCGCCGTCCGGGCCGATCAGGCCACAGCGAGTGCCGACCGGCAGGCTGAAGGTGATATCGCTCAACGCCACCTGCTGGCCGTAGCGATGCTCGATGCCCGAAGCGTGCAGTGCCTCACCGAGGGCGATGGTCATTGCAGGTTGGCCGGCCAACCGATGGGGGCGGTGCGTACATAGCCGGCGCCGGGCATGCCGGGTTTGGCCTGGGGCATCTCGCCGGGTTGGGTCAGGCGTACTTTGACGCGGAACACCAGTTTCTGCCGCTCATCACGGGTCTCGACTTCTTTGGGGGTGAACTGGGATTTGGCTGCGACAAAGCTGACCTTGGCCGGCAGCGGCCGCTCGGGCAGGGCGTCGAGCAGCAGTCGCGCTTCATCGCCCACCGTCAGTTTCCCGGCCACCGACGCCGGCAGGTAGAGGTTCATGTATTGGTCGTTCGGATCGATCATCAGCAGTACTCGGCCACCGGCACCCAGCACTTCACCTGGCTCGGCCAAGCGCAACTGGATCACGCCGTCGAGTGGTGCCCGCAACGTGCTGTCGTCTATTTCGCTGGTGAGTTGGGCCACTTGAGCCAGGGTCGCGCCGATGGCGGCCGTCGCTGCCGATACCTGGGCCCGGGCAGCGTTGACCGCAGCGTTGGCGGTGTCGACTCGGGCCTGTTGCTGGTCGATGACCTGGGCGCTGGCGTAACCGCGCTTGAACAGTTCCTGGGTTCGCTTGAGTTCCTGATGGGCGAGCAATTGTTCGCTCTGGCGCAACTGCACGTTGGCTTCGGCGGCGGCAAGGTTCTGCCGGGCACGCACGACTTCGGCCTCTGCCTGGTTGCGCTGGGCCTCCAGGGTGCGGGTGTCCATGCGCGCCAGCACTTGGTCTTTGATGACGTTGTCGCCTTCGTCGACATGCACTTCGGCCAGGCGCCCGGGTGTCTTGCTGGCAATCTGGACTTCGGTGGCCTCCAGGCGCCCGTTGCCCATGCTCAGGCCTTCCGGAAGGCGATCGTGGCGTGATTTCCAATAGCCGAAACCACCAGCGGCCAGCAATACAGTCATCAAGGCGAGGGCAAAAAAGCGAGAGGTACGATGGTTCGTCGACATATCCAGCATCCTGCGGCTATAGCATCGAAGTCTGCGGGATCAACGACCGATCCAGCTTGATATCCATCAACTCATCGGCGATCAGCGCAGGGCAATCACCGCGGCCCATTGTTCAGGCGTGACAGGCATCACCGACAGTCGCGAGCCTTTCTGCACCAGCGGCATTTCAGCCAGGGCGGTCTGTTGCTTGAGGTAGTCGAGCTTCAGCACGTGGGCAAACGTTTCGACGTGGGCCACGTCGATCGCGGTCCAGGGGTTTTTGTCCGGGCCGGCCTTGGGGTCGAAGTAATGGCTGTCAGGTTCCAGCGCTGTTGGGTCGGGATAGGCTGCGCGGACGATCCGGCCGATCCCGGCAATGCCTGGCTCGGGGCAACTGGAGTGATAGAAAAAGAACGCGTCCCCCACCGCCATGGCCCGTAGGAAATTGCGCGCCTGGTAGTTGCGAACCCCGTCCCAGCGTGCCTGGCCGAGTTTTTCCAAACCTTGGATGGATAATTCGTCGGGCTCGGACTTCATCAGCCAATAGGCCATGATTGCTGCTCCTTGGCGGTGTTGAAAAAAATAGTTCAGCGATTTTATGACAAACCGACAGTCGGTTGACGCCAGAGTTTGCGTGTCGGGGCCGGTTGCCGCAAAATGCCGGCCTTCCAAGCTTGACGCTGCTGCACGGCCAATAAGAAAACCGCTGCTGTCATCGTGTGTGATCTGCCTTGAGGGGGGCAATCGATGAAACGCAAACCGGATTTGTTGTGGATCTTAGTCATTCTGTTCGGTCTAGGTGTCGTGACCACGGGTTACGCCCAAAGCCTATGGGCCAACAAGACCACCGATGCGCCGATGGAAATCACCCAGTCCGCGCCATCGCTCAAACGCTGAACCCGCTTTCCTGGCGCCGCTGATTATTGCGGCGTCTACCCCGCGATATACCAATGCTTGTCGCTGACCGTTCCCTGCAGCGGCACGTCCCAGCTCGCCTGTGCCAATCGTTCGACTTTCTGGCATTCATGGGCCAGCCCCAATAGCGTCGGCTTGCGCCACTGCTTGCGCCGTGCCAGGTACGCCAGGCTGCGGTCATAGAAGCCGCCGCCCATGCCCAGCCGGCCTCCCGCATCGTCGAACCCCACCAGTGGCAACAACACCAGGTCCAGCGTCCAGACCTTGCGTTGCCGGGCGATGTTCTTGCGCGGCTCAGGAATACGAAACCGGTTGGGCTGCATTTTTTCGCCGGGGTGGATGCGCTGGAACACCATTTTGGTCTGCGGCCATGGGCTGAGCACTGGCAGGTAAGTGGCCTTGCCCCGGCGTTGGGCGGCGCGCAGCAGCAGGCGCGGGTCGATCTCGCCGTCGTTGGGCAGGTACAGGGCGATGTGGCGGGCGCGGCGAAACAGCGGATGCTGAGCCAGTTGTTTGTACAGCCCGCGGGCGGCTTGCCGTTGCTGGGCGGGCGTCAGGGCGCGACGGGCCTGGCGCAGCAGGCGGCGAAGTTGCGGGCGGGGCAGCAGCGCAGGTTCGGTCATATCAGAGCTTCACGCGGTGACGATGCCACAGCGTAACCGCAAAACAGGCTGCTCAGAAATGCCTGCGCCAGAAACGACAATGCCAGTCCACATGGACTGGCATTGTCTGGAGTCAGGCTCCCCGGATGAACCGCTGTCGGCTTAGCCCTTGAACCCGAAAGTTCAAGGTGGAAGTTGCAGGGGGCGTTAAGGCTTTCCGTCAAGCGGACATGCACACCGGCCCCAACGTGCAACCCCCGTGGTTGTGCGTATCGGCTCAGGGACATCACCAACTGGCAAGCACCCCAGGGAGTGAAGCGAGTATACCCCAGGCAGCCTCGCGAATCAGCCTTTGCTGACGTCTGGATCGGTGGCGAGCACCAGATCTACCCGATCGAGCAGGTCGCGCACCTGTTCACGGGTCGAGCCGCTGACCTGTACGTCCGGCGTATCCTGGCGATGCAGCAGGTCGTGGGTGATGTTCAAGGCGGCCATCACCGCGATGCGATCGGCACCGATGACTTTGCCGCTGCTGCGGATCTCGCGCATCTTACCGTCCAGGTAACGGGCGGCGCTCACCAGGTTGCTGCGCTCTTCCTGGGGGCAGATGATCGAATACTCTTTGTCGAGGATCTGCACGGTAACGCTATTGCTTGAACTCATGAGTCTTGCTCCAGGGCCTTGAGGCGCGAAATCATCGATTCGACCTTACGTCGGGCGATTTCGTTTTTTTCAATGAGGTGCGCGCGTTCCTCGCGCCAGGTTTTTTCCTGAGCTAATAGGAGTCCGTTTTGGCTCTTAAGTTGCTCGACCCGGTCAATTAGCAGTTCGAGTCTGGCCATCAGCGCTTGCAGGTCGGTGTCTTCCATTGTGTCCACTGAAGATTGTGTCTGATGGAGGGTATGGGTCGCACAGCCTCTGATAGTCTTGGCGAGTCTGTCGATGTAGGATACAAGGCCTCCATTCTAGACATAGCGCCGTCTGGCGCCTAGCTGCCCATGCCCATTCAGAATTCCCCGTATCAAGCATTCGCCACCCTGCTGAGCACCAGCGGTCATCCTGTCTCGCCTGCCGAACTGCATGGCCTGCTGCTCGGTCGCAGCTGCGCCGGCGCCGGTTTCGAAGCCGACGGCTGGTTGGCCGACGCCGCCGAGCTGCTGGAAGGCGAACCGGCTGACAACGTCCGCAACGCGCTTATCGGCCTGCAGGAAATGGTCAAGGGCGAGCTGACCAGCGACGACATGACCGTCGTCCTGCTGCTGCCCACCGACGACGCCCCCTTGGCCGAACGCGCCGCTGCGTTGGGCCAGTGGTGCCAGGGCTTCCTTGCCGGCTTCGGCCTGACCCGCCGCGAATACGCCTTGAGCGAAGAGGCCAAGGAAGTGTTGCAGGACTTGGCCGCGATCTCCCAGGTCCAGGATGCCCTGGAAGAGTCCGATGACGGCGAAAGCGACTACATGGAAGTGATGGAGTACCTGCGGGTCGCGCCATTGCTGCTGTTCACCGAGACCAAGAAAACCGATGCAGCGGCCCCCAAGCCATCCTTGCATTAATTTTTAGAGGGAACCCCGTCTGCCCATGATTCATATCCCGAAATCGGAATACAGCCGTCGCCGCAAGGCGCTGATGGCGCAGATGGAACCCAACAGCATCGCAATCCTGCCCGCCGCCGCCGTTGCCATCCGCAACCGCGACGTCGAGCACGTCTATCGCCAGGACAGTGACTTCCAGTACCTCAGCGGCTTCCCCGAGCCGCAGGCGGTGATCGTTCTGATGCCTGGCCGCGCCCATGGCGAATACATCCTTTTTTGCCGCGAGCGCAACGCCGAACGTGAATTGTGGGATGGCCTGCGCGCCGGCCAGGAAGGGGCGATCCGTGACTACGGTGCCGACGACGCGTTTCCCATCACCGACATCGACGACATCCTGCCAGGCCTGATCGAAGGCCGCGACCGGGTGTATTCGGCCATGGGCAGCAACCCGGAATTCGATCGGCACCTGATGGAATGGATCAACGTGATTCGCTCCAAGGCCCACCTCGGCGCCCAGCCGCCGAACGAATTCGTTGCCCTGGATCATCTGCTGCATGACATGCGCCTGTATAAAACGGCGGCAGAAGTGAAAGTGATGCGCGAAGCGGCGCGGATCTCCGCCCAGGCGCACATCCGGGCGATGCAGGCGGCGCGCCCGGGGCTGCATGAGTTCAGCCTGGAAGCCGAGCTCGATTATGAGTTTCGCAAGGGCGGGGCGAAGATGCCGGCCTATGGCTCGATTGTCGCGGCGGGGCGCAACAGCTGCATCCTGCACTACCAGCAGAACGACGCGTTGCTCAAGGACGGCGACCTGGTGCTGATCGACGCCGGTTGTGAAATCGACTGCTACGCCAGCGACATCACCCGTACCTGGCCGGTCAGTGGCAAGTTTTCACCCGAGCAGAAGGCGATCTACGAAGTGGTGCTGGCCGCCCAGGAAGCCGCGTTTGCCCAGATTGCGCCGGACAAACACTGGAACCAGGCCCATGAAGCGACGGTGCGGGTCATTACCGAAGGATTGGTGCGCCTGGGGCTGCTGGAGGGTGAGGTGGACGATTTGATTGCCAGCGAGGCCCACAGGGCGTTCTACATGCACCGCGCCGGCCACTGGCTGGGCATGGACGTGCACGACGTGGGTGAATACCGGGTGGGTGGCGAGTGGCGGGTACTTGAGGTGGGCATGACGCTGACGGTGGAGCCGGGCATCTATATCAGCCCGAACAACCGCAGCGTCGCGAAAAAATGGCGCGGCATTGGCGTGCGCATCGAGGATGACGTGGTAGTGACCAAAACCGGTTGTGAAATCTTGAGCCACGGCGTACCGAAGACGGTCGCCGACATCGAGGCCCTGATGGCCGCCGCCCGGACGCAAGCAGCATGAGCCGGGTCAACCTGGCGATCATCGGCGGCGGCCTGGTCGGCGCGAGTCTGGCCCTGGCCTTGCAGGCCGGTGCCAAGGCCCGGGGCTGGAAGATCATGCTGATCGAGCCCTTCGCCCCCGGCGACGCCTGGCAGCCAAGCTACGATGCCCGGTCCTCGGCATTGTCCTACGGTGCCCGGCAGATTTATCAACGCCTGGGTGTCTGGCAGGAAATTTCCCGCCGCGCCGAACCGATCAAGCAGATTCACGTGTCCGACCGCGGGCGGTTTTCCACGGCGCGGCTGTCGGCCATGGAAGAGGGCGTGCCGGCGCTGGGTTACGTGGTGGAAAACGCCTGGCTCGGCCAATGCCTGTGGCAAGGCCTGGACCCGGAGGTCGTCAGTTGGCGCTGCCCGGCACAGGTCACCCGCATGGAACCGCTGGTCGGCGGTTATCGCTTGACCCTCGACGACGAAACCACCTTGGAGTGCGACCTTGCCGTACTGGCCGATGGCGGCCGCTCCGGCCTGCGCGAGCAGTTGGGTATCGGCGTGCGCAGTCGACCCTATGACCAGAGCGCCTTGATCGCCAACATCACCCCCAGCGAATCCCACAACGGCATGGCCTTCGAACGTTTCACCGATGACGGCCCGATGGCCTTGTTGCCGCTGCCGGAGAATCGTTGCGCGCTGGTCTGGACCCGCCAGGGCATGGACGCACAACGGCTCGCAGCCCTTGACGAGCGCAGTTTCCTCAGCGAATTGCAGGGCGTGTTCGGCTATCGCCTGGGCACCCTGAAACAGGTAGGCGTGCGCCATCTTTACCCGCTGGCGCTGGTGGAGGCCGAAGAGCAGGTTCGTCCGCACCTGGCGATCCTGGGCAATGCCGCCCACAGCCTGCATCCGATTGCCGGGCAGGGGTTCAACCTGTCCCTGCGCGACGCCCAGGCCTTGGCCGATGCCTTGCTCGACAGCGAAAGCGAGCCTGGGGATTTTGCCGTGTTGCAAGCCTATCGCGAGCGCCAGCGAATGGATCAGGCCCTGACCGTGGGCTTCTCCGACCAGGTCACGCGCCTGTTCGCCAGCAGCCTGCCACTGGTGTCCCTGGGCCGTAACCTCGGCCTGTTGGGCCTCGACTTGCTGCCGCCGGCCAAGCGCTGGTTCGCCCGCCAGGCCATGGGGTTGGGGACGCGTCCCGATGCTTGAGGCCGGGGCTGTCATTTCTTTTCATGGGCGACTGATGTCGCCAGCAAAACAGGCTTAGAGCATGGAATTGCGTGCAGATCTGCTGATTGTCGGCGCCGGTATGGTCGGCAGCGCCCTGGCGCTGGCGTTGCAGGGCAGTGGCCTGCAAGTGCTGTTGCTCGACGGCAGCCCGATGAGCGTCAAACCCTTCGATCCCCAGGCCGCGTTCGAGCCTCGGGTCAGTGCCTTGTCGATGGCCAGCCAGCGGATCCTCGATCGCCTGGGCGTCTGGGACGGCATCATCGCCCGACGCGCAAGCCCCTACACCGACATGCACGTCTGGGACGGCAGCGGCACCGGGCAGATCCATTTTTCAGCCGCCAGCCTGCACGCCGAGGCGCTTGGGCACATCGTTGAAAACCGTGTTGTGCAGGACGCCTTGCTGGATCGACTGCATGACTGCGACCTGGGTCTGCTGGCCAATGCCCGGCTGGAACAGATGCGTCGTTCCGGTGACGACTGGCTGCTGACCCTGGCCGATGGCCGCACGTTGCGCGCGCCCCTGGTCATCGCGGCTGACGGCGCGAATTCCGCGGTACGCCGCCTGACTGGCGTCGCCACACGCGAATGGGATTACCTGCACCACGCCATCGTCACCAGCGTGCGCAGCGTCCGGCCGCATCGAATGACGGCCTGGCAGCGTTTCACCGACAACGGTCCGCTGGCGTTCCTGCCGCTTGAGCGTGACGGTCAGCACGACTGGTGCTCGATCGTCTGGTCCACCACCCCCGGTGAAGCGCAGCGCTTGATGGCGCTCGATGACGCTGAGTTCTGCAACGAACTGGAACGGGCCTTCGAAGGCCAGCTCGGCACGGTACTGAGCGCCGACCCGCGCCTGTGCGTGCCGCTGCGCCAACGACATGCCAAGCGCTATGTGGCCGAAGGGCTGGCGCTGATCGGCGACGCGGCCCATACCATTCATCCGTTGGCCGGGCAGGGCGTGAACCTGGGCTTCCTCGACGCCGCCGTGCTGGCCGAAGTGCTGTTGCAGGCGGCCGGGCGTGGCGAACGACTGGCAGACGTGAAGGTGCTGAGCCGCTACGAGCGGCGACGCATGCCCCATAACCTGGCGCTTATGGCGGCGATGGAAGGGTTCGAGCGCTTGTTCCAGGCCGATCCGTTGCCGGTGCGCTGGTTGCGTAATACCGGATTGAAACTGGTGGACCGCATGCCTGAAGCCAAGGCGCTGTTCGTGCGCGAGGCGCTGGGGTTGATTGGGGATTTGCCGGACTTGGCCAAGGCCTGAGAGGTAGGTTGGGGCTTATGGCCCTATCGCGGGCAAGCCTTGCTCCCACAAGCGATGACGGACGCAAACACTGCACATCTTCTCAAAGTCGCAACATTTGGAAATGTGTCCAACTATTGTTCGATTGAGATGCCAAATGTGAGTCCTTATCATTTGCGCTTCGCTCACCATCCAGAGACCGCTACCATGTTGGCAACCAGACGCCTGCTGTCCGCCCTCGCCTTGACCCTGATCGGTTCTACTGCCGCCCAGGCCGCCGATGAGGTGGTGGTCTACTCCTCGCGTATCGACGAGCTGATCAAGCCGGTCTTCGATGCCTATACCAAGAAAACCGGCGTGGCGGTGAAGTTCATCACCGACAAGGAAGCGCCGTTGATGCAGCGGATCAAGGCCGAGGGTGAGAACGCCACCGCCGACCTGCTGCTCACCGTCGACGCCGGCAACCTCTGGCAAGCCGAGCAGATGGGCATTCTCCAGCCGTTCAACTCGCCGGTGATCGACGCGAATATCCCGTCCCAATATCGCGCCTCTTCCCACGCCTGGACCGGCCTGAGCCTGCGGGCGCGGACCATTGTCTACTCCACTGAGCGGGTTAAACCTAGCGAATTGACCACCTATGAAGCGCTGGCTGGCAAAGAGTGGGAAGGCCGCCTGTGCCTGCGGACCTCGAAGAAGGTCTACAACCAGTCCCTGACCGCCACGCTGATCGAAACCCACGGGGCGGAAAAAACCGAGGAAATCCTCAAGGGCTGGGTCAAGAACCTGTCCACCGACGTGTTCTCCGATGACACCGCGCTGCTCGAGGCGATCAATGCCGGGCAGTGCGATGTCGGCATCGTCAATACCTACTACTATGGCCGCCTGCACCAACAGAAGCCGGATTTGAAGGTCAAGCTGTTCTGGCCGAACCAGGCCGACCGTGGCGTGCACATCAATCTCTCGGGCATTGGCCTGACCAAGCATGCACCGCATCCGGATGCGGCGAAGAAACTGGTGGAGTGGATGACCACGCCAGAAGCACAAAACATCTTCGCCGACGTGAACCAGGAGTTCCCGGCCAACCCGAACGTCGAGCCGTCCAAGGAAGTGGCGGCCTGGGGCAAGTTCAAGGCCGATACCCTGCCAGTGGAAGTCGCGGGTAAGCGCCAGGCTGAAGCCATTCGCATGATGGATCGCGCTGGCTGGAACTGAACCTGTGGTGAGGGAGCTCCCTCCCCTCGGGCCTGTAGGAGCCCTGTAGGAGCTATGTAGGAACTGTGTAGGAGCTATGTAGGAGCTGTCGAGTGCAACGAGGCTGCGATCTTTCCAAAGACACTTGAATCTCAAGCGAAAGATCAAAAGATCAAAAGATCAAAAGATCAAAAGATCGCAGGCTTCGCCAGCTCCTACAGAGTCCAGCGGTAGCAAGTCCTGTTTGTTTAACGAGAGTATTCCTTGGCCCATCCCGCCCAACGCCGCTGGTACCCCCTGGTCTTCGCCATCGCCGCGCTGGTCCTGTTGCCCCTGAGCGTCTTGCTGCTGTCCTGGCAGAGCATCGATCAACAGATCTGGTCCCACTTGTGGGAGACGCAGATGCCGCGCCTGTTGGGCAACACCCTCACGTTGATCCTTGGCGTGGGCGTCGGGGTGACCTTGCTGGGTGTCAGTCTGGCCTGGCTCACCAGTCTGTGCGAGTTCCCCGGGCGACGCTGGCTCGACTGGGCGTTGATGCTGCCATTTGCGATTCCGGCTTACGTGTTGGCGTTTGTCTTCGTTGGCCTGCTGGATTTTGCCGGCCCCGTACAGACGCTCATGCGTGAATGGTTCGGCAGCGGCTTGCGCCTGCCCCGGGTCCGCTCCACCGGCGGGGTGATCCTGGTGCTGGTGCTGGTCTTTTACCCTTACGTCTATCTGCTGGCGCGCAGTGCCTTCCTGGCCCAGGGCAAGGGGTTGATGGAAGCCGCCCGCGTGCTCGGGCAGTCACCGTGGCAGGCGTTCTGGCGCGTAGCGCTGCCGATGGCCCGGCCGGCCATCGGTGCGGGCGTAGCGTTGGCGTTGATGGAAACCCTGGCAGATTTCGGCGCAGTGTCAGTGTTCAACTTCGACACCTTCACCACCGCGATCTACAAGACCTGGTACGGCTTCTTCAGCCTCTCCAGCGCTGCCCAACTGGCCAGCCTGCTGTTGCTGGCGGTGATGCTGGTGCTCTACGGCGAACGCCGGGCCCGCGGTGCCCACCGAGCCAGTAACGAGCGTCCCCGGGCCAAGGCTTTGTATACGTTGCGCGGTTTCAAGGCCGTGGCAGCCAGCAGTTGGTGCTTCCTGGTGTTCGCCTGTGCCTTTGTCATCCCGGTACTGCAGTTGCTGGTGTGGTTCTGGCAACGCGGTCGTTTCGACCTGGATGAACGTTATACCGGGCTGATCGTCCACACCCTCTATCTGGGCGGCCTGGCCGCGCTGGTTACCGTCTGCGTGGCCTTGCTGCTGGCGTTCGCCCGCCGGCTGGCGCCAACCCGCCCGATTCGTGTCGGCGTCGGCCTGGCGAACCTGGGCTATGCCTTGCCCGGTTCGGTGCTGGCGGTATCGATCATGCTTGCATTCAGCTACCTGGACCGTGAGCTGGTCATCCCGCTGTCGACCTGGCTCGGCGGTGCAGGCAAACCGCTGTTGTTAGGTAGCCTGTCGGCGCTGTTGCTGGCATATCTGGTGCGCTTCCTGGCCGTGGCCTACGGTCCGTTGGAGAGCAGCCTGGCGCGAATTCGTCCGTCTTTGCCCGAAGCGGCACGCAGCCTTGGGGTCAGTGGGCCGCGACTGTTTTTCAAAGTGTATCTGCCGCTGCTGCTGCCCGGCACCTTGAGCGCGGCGTTGCTGGTATTCGTCGACGTGCTCAAGGAAATGCCCGCGACCCTGCTGATGCGCCCGTTCGGCTGGGACACGCTGGCGGTGCGGATCTTCGAGATGACCAGCGAAGGGGAGTGGGCCCGGGCTGCCTTGCCGGCGCTGACGCTGGTGCTTGTGGGCCTCTTGCCGGTCATCGGATTGATACGACGTTCGGCCCATCGAAACAGCTAGGTGTCAGTCCTACCTCATGCGGCTACAATGCGCGGCATTCGGTGCGGTCCATCTGTCGGACCGGGCAACTGAGAATGTCAGAAAACTCCTTTTTTCAGACGTTCGCGCTACGCAGTGTCCGTCCGCACCTTCGCCAAGCCCGGAAGGAGAAACCCATGGGACAGCGTACGCCTCTGTATGACCTTCATCTCGCCCTCGGCGCGAAGATGGTCGATTTTGGCGGTTGGGATATGCCTTTGCATTACGGCTCGCAAGTCGAAGAACACCATCAGGTGCGTCGCGACTGCGGAGTGTTCGATGTATCCCACATGACCGTGATCGATGTCGCCGGTCCCCAGGCCAAGGTCTGGCTGCAGCGTTTGCTGGCCAATGACGTCGATCGTTTGCAGGACACAGGCAGTGCCTTGTACAGCGCGATGCTCAATGAGCGCGGCGGCATCGTCGACGACATGATCATCTACCGTGTCGAGGACGGCTATCGGCTGGTCTTCAACGCCTCGACCCGCGATCAGGACCTGGCGTGGATGCAGGCACAGCTCGGTGGCTACGACGTGCAGTTGCATGAGCGCCCCGAACTGGCGATGCTGGCGATCCAGGGCCCCCAGGCCCGGCAGAAGATTGCCGAACTGGTGACACAACCGCGTGGGCAAATCATCCTGCAGCTCAAGCCCTTCGAAGGTCGCGCCGACGGCGAATGGTTCATCGCCCGGACCGGATACACCGGCGAAGATGGCCTGGAAATCGTCCTGCCCGCCCAGGAGGCCCCGAGTTTCTTCAACGACCTGGTCGGTGCCGGTATTTCGCCCATCGGCCTCGGTGCCCGCGATACCTTGCGCCTGGAGGCCGGCATGAACCTCTACGGTCAGGACATTCACCAAGGCGTTTCGCCGCTGGCCTCGAACATGGCCTGGAGTATCGCCTGGGAACCGGCGAGCCGTCAGTTCATCGGGCGCAGTGCGCTGGAAACCGAGCTTGCCAGCGGTGTGCAGCACAAACTGGTCGGGCTGGTGCTGGAGGAGCGGGGTGTCTTGCGCGCCCATCAGGTGGTTCGCATCGCCAATGTTGGCGATGGAGAGATCACCAGTGGTAGTTTTTCTCCTACGCTTAGCAAGTCGATTGCCCTGGCACGTGTTCCGATGGCTACCGCCGACCGTGCCGAGGTGGAAATTCGCGGCAAGTGGTACCCGGTACGGGTGGTCAAACCGACCTTTGTCCGCCATGGCAGAACCCTGATCTAACCTTTTGCGGTGGGCCGCTGGCCGCTGACACTTTCTCTTGAGGACACAGAATATGAGTGATATCCCTGCCGAACTGCGTTTTGCCGAAAGCCATGAGTGGGCACGCCTGGAAGCTGACGGTACCGTCACCGTGGGCATCAGCGATCATGCGCAGGAAGCCTTGGGCGATGTGGTATTCGTCGAGCTGACTGAAGTCGGTAAGACTTTTGCCGCAGGTGACCAGGCCGGTGTGGTTGAGTCGGTCAAGGCCGCTTCCGACATCTACTCCCCGATTGCCGGCGAAGTGATCGCGATCAACGAAGACTTGGGCGGTTCGCCGGAGTCGTTGAACTCCGATCCGTACGGCGCCTGGATCTTCAAGCTCAAGCCGAGCGATAAGGCCGACCTGGACAAGCTGCTCGATGCAGCAGGCTACAGGTCCGCTATCGGCGAATAACCCGGATCTAATGTGTGAGTACAGCCTTGGGGCATTCACCGGGCAAAAAAATGCCGCTCAATCGAGCGGCATTTTTTATTGGCCTTGAATCAATCCTGGGCGACGGCGTTTTTCGCCAGGATCGCGTTGGCCAGTTCCATGTCGGTGGCTTGCAGGCCTGGGTTATCGGCACGCACTTTCTGCATCGCCGCTTCCAGGTAGGGGCCCCGAATACCGCCGTCACTGGCGACGAAGCTGCCGGCGTCGTCCTGGGCGGCGACGATCAGCTTGTGATCCTTGAAAGTCAGGTAGGTGGAACCGGTAGTCGCACCGGATGAGATGACGTTACGCCAAAACGTGTCAGCCATTGCCGAGCCAACAGGAAGAGACAGCAAGGCTAGGGTAGCGACAGCAAGTTTGAGACGCATGATAGGTGACTCCACTGGGTTAACTATCACGTTGGATTACCTGCGCCTCTGTTCAGTTCCATGACTCCTCAGTCAGCCCGCTCCACCTGCAGCACCGCGCCTTCCTGCGCCACCACCCTGACCCGCGTGCCCACGGCCGACTCGGGGCCCTTGGCCAGCCATACACTGTCGGCCACCTTGATCTTGCCGCGGCCATCGACAATCGCTTCATGAACCTGGAAGACCTTGCCGATCAGCTCTTGCCCGCGCAGGTTCAGGTGCGGCTGATCGCTTTCGCGAACAGCGCTGCGCTGGCGTCGCCACCAATACAGCGCCGTTGCGATGGCGAACAGGCCGAACAGCAGGAACTGCAGCTCCCACGCCATCTGCGGCAGAAGGAACGTGAGCACGCCGACAGCCGCGGCGGCCATGCCGATCCACAGCAGGTAGCCGCCGGCGCCGAACACTTCGAGGATCAGCAGGATCACGCCCAGCGCCAGCCAGTCCCAGTACGACATGTGTTGCAGGAACACCCACATATGCGTGCCTCAGGCTTTCTTGCTGTCGAAGGTGGCTTTGACGATCTCGCCAATGCCGCCGACCGCACCAATGACCTGGCTGGCTTCCAGAGGCATCAGGATTACTTTGCTGTTGTTGGCCGAAGCCAGTTTGCCCAGCGCATCGATGTATTTCTGCGCGACGAAGTAGTTCACGGCCTGGACGTTGCCGTCGGCAATCGCCTGGGACACCACCTGGGTGGCCAGCGCTTCGGCTTGTGCCTGGCGTTCGCGGGCCTCGGACTCCAGGAATGCGGCTTGACGGCTGCCCTCGGCCTCGAGGATCTGCGCCTGCTTTTTGCCTTCGGCAGTGAGAATCGCCGACGCTCGCAGGCCCTCGGCTTCGAGGATCTGGGCACGCTTGATACGTTCGGCTTTCATCTGCCCCGACATGGCGGCCATCAGGTCGGCCGGCGGGCTGATGTCCTTGATCTCGATCCGGGTGATCTTGATACCCCACGGCGCCGTGGCTTCATCGACGGTGCGCAGCAGTTTTTCGTTGATACCGTCGCGCTGGCTCAGCATCGCGTCCAGCTCCATGGACCCCAGCACGGTACGGATATTGGTCTGCAGCAGGTTGCGGATGGCGTGTTCGAGGTTGTTGACCTCGTAGGCGGCCTGGGCGGTGTTGACCACCTGGAAGAAACACACGGCGTCGATCTGTACCGTGGCGTTGTCGGCGGTAATGACTTCCTGGGGCGGGATGTCCAGCACGCTTTCCATCACGTTGATCTTGCGACCGATGCGATCCATCACCGGAATGATGATGTTCAGGCCGGGCTTGAGGGTGTTGGTGTAGCGGCCGAACCGCTCGACGGTCCATTGGTAGCCCTGGGGCACGACCTTGAAACCCATGAATAGAATGGCGACCACGAGGCCGATGAAAAGTAAAAGTACACTGCCGATCTGCATGACGGTTCCTTGTGTGAATTGAGATGGACCTGCGAGCCCTGAGTGTAAGGCAAGCGGCCATTATCTTCCCTATAGTCCTTGTGCCGTGGAGATTTAGTGACACGTTGAGCCCTGTAGAAGCTGCCGAAGGCTGCGATCTTTTGATCTTGATCTTTCACTTCCGGCGCAATTGTCTGGGACAAGATCGCAGCCTCGTTGCACTCGACAGCTCCTACACAGCTCCTACACAGCTCCTACACAGCTGCTACGGCTCAGCGGAGATCAACTTCCCGTCGCTACTTCTGCTCGCTCTGCGGCGTCACCCGCAGCACTTCCTCGACCGTGGTCAAACCCGCCGCCACCTTTTGTGCCCCCGACAGTCGCAGGCTGCGCATGCCTTCCTTGAATGCCTGGCGGCGCACTGCCAGCAGGTCGGTGTCAGGGTGGATCAAGGCCTTGACGCTGTCGGTCAGTTGCATGATTTCGTATACCCCAGCACGCCCACGATAGCCGGTATCGCGGCATTCCGAACAACCGACCGCCTGCTGCGCATTGCTGGGCAGCGGGGCCTGCCAGGGACGCGTCAGGGTTTGCCAGTCGTCTTCGTCCAGGGCCAGGGGCGTCTTGCAATGTGGGCACAGGGTGCGCACCAGTCGCTGGGCCATGACCCCGAGCACGGTGGCCTTGATCAGGTAATGGGGCACACCCAGCTCCAGCAGGCGACTGATTGCGCTCGGCGCGTCGTTGGTGTGCAGCGTCGACAGGACAAGGTGCCCGGTGAGCGCCGCCTGGATCGCCATTTCGGCGGTCTCCAGGTCGCGGATCTCACCGATCATGATGATGTCCGGGTCTTGTCGCATCAGGGCCCGCACCCCGGCGGCGAAGGAGAGGTCGATGTTGTGCTGGACCTGCATCTGGTTGAAGGAGGCCTCGACCATTTCAATCGGGTCCTCGATGGTGCAGAGGTTCACTTGCGGCGTCGCCAGTTTCTTGAGGGTGGTGTAGAGCGTGGTGGTCTTGCCGGAACCGGTAGGCCCGGTCACCAGGATGATGCCGTTGGGCTGGCGGGTCATGTCCTGCCAGCGCCGCAGGTCGTCGGCGGAGAAGCCGAGTTGGTCGAAATCCTTGAGCAGCACTTCCGGGTCGAAGATCCGCATGACCATTTTTTCGCCGAACGCGGTGGGCAAGGTCGACAGGCGCAATTCCACTTCGCCGCCGTCCGGCGTCTTGGTCTTGACCCGGCCGTCCTGGGGTTTGCGTTTTTCTGCGACGTTCATCCGCCCCAGGCTCTTGAGGCGGCTGACGATCGCCATCGTGACCTGCGGCGGGAACTGGTAGACGGTGTGCAGCACTCCGTCGATGCGAAACCGCACGGTGCCCTGTTCGCGGCGCGGTTCGATGTGGATATCACTGGCACGCTGCTGGAAGGCGTACTGGAACAGCCAGTCGACAATATTGACGATGTGGGCGTCGTTGGCGTCCGGCTCCTGGTCACTGGCGCCCAGGTTGAGCAATTGTTCGAAGTTGCTCAGGTTGCTCGGTTGCTGATCGACCGTGGTGGCGCCGCTGACCGATTTGGCCAGGCGATAGAACTCCACGCTCAAGCGCTGGATGTCCACCGGGTTGGCGACCACCCGCTGGATCGGCAGCTTGAGCACGTGGGTCAGGTCGGCTTCCCAGCTGTTGACGTAGGGCTGTGCGCTGGCGACGGTGACGGTGTCACGATCGACCGCCACCGCGAGGATCTTGTGGCGCTGGGCAAAGGCGTAGGACATCAAGGGCGTCACGGCCGCGACGTTGATTTTCAACGGGTCGATGCGCATGTACGGCTGGCCGGCCTGTTGGGACAACCACAGGGTCAGGTTCTCCAGGTCCAGGTGCTTGCCAGGTCGGCTGAGATCGTCCAAGTGCTGGTTGGCGATGAACTCCAGCGGATGCAACTGGCTATTGGCGCTATGGCGTCGGCGGGCGTTCAGCGCGGTTTCAGCCGAATCCTGGCTGATGAGGCCCTGGGTGACCAGTTGGCGCAGCAGATCGTTGAGGTCCAGCCAGCGGTCCTGAGTGGCGTGTTTGGTGGACATGCGGGTTCCTATTGGACAATTGCAGCAAAGCCGCGATACAGACGCTTCGGCGTCCTCGCTCGGTCTGCAAAAGAATAGTCCCGACCCCGTGGACCGTTGGGCCACTACCCGACCAATGAGTTACCAATTCTTGCCCTTGGGCATTCAACAGGCGGTCTGGGCCGGCCCAACGTGCGCAATATCAGCGTCTTGCAAGTCCACCGAACAGACGCTGATCAAGTTACGTAATTTTTCAGCGATGACCTGGGCACGGTGCCAGCTCAACCCATCCATGACGATGTCCAGCGACAGCACATCGTCGAGTCGCTCGACCTGAACCTGCTGCGGCGTCAGGCCCTGCAAGGCAAACAGGTTCATCGCCCGGCACAGTAAATCCGGTTCGGCTTCGGCCAGTATCTGGTACCTCGCCCGACAATGGGTATGGGCGGCGTGCCAGACGTCGGCGCGGGTCGGGGCAATGGCAACGGCTTCGAGTGGGGGCATGTTCGGTCTCCTGGGTGACGGGAGAAATATTTACATGCGACCCGAGGTATTTCTTATCTAAAATGAGTAACTCTGGCGAAGTTTCGAATCGCCTGATTCTCTAAATCAATTATTTCGGGTTTATTCATGCACAGCGAATTGGATGGCTACGACCGCAGGATACTGGCGCTGCTGCAGGAGGATGCCTCGCTGTCCAGTGCGCAGATCGCCGAACAGGTCGGCTTGTCTCAATCGCCATGCTGGCGGCGGATCCAGCGGATGAAGGAGGAGGGCATCATCCGCGGCCAGGTGACCCTGCTGGATCGCAAGAAAATCGGCCTCAACACGCAGATATTCGCTGAGATCAAACTCAACGCCCACGGTCGTTCGAACTTTACCGAGTTCACCGAGGCGATCCGCGGCTTCCCCGAAGTGCTGGAATGTTACGTGCTGATGGGGTCGGTGGATTTTCTGCTGCGCATCGTCACGGCGGACATCGAGGCGTATGAGCGATTCTTTTTCGAAAAGCTGTCGATGGTGCCGGGGATCCAGGAAGTGAACTCGATCGTGGCGCTGTCGGAGATCAAGTCGACGACGAGTTTGCCGGTGCTGCGATAGTTGGATCTGAGGTGAATGTGCCGGCCCCTTCGCGAGCAAGCTCGCTCCCACAGTTGATCTTCAGTGGCCACAAGATGTGTGTACAGCACTGATCCAATGTGGGAGCGAGCTTGCTCGCGATGGCGATATTACAGGCGCAGCAAAGTCTTCCAGGCCCGATTCTGGTAAACCGCAATTGCCTGCTGCTTGCGCGCATCCAGCGTTTCGTCGGTGATCGGCTGGTTGGCCAGTTGCGCCAGTTTGTTCAGCTCGCCGTAGAGGCGATCCATTTCCGGGATCTCCAGCACATGGCGGGCGTGGTGCAGCCAGGCCTGGATGCGTTCGATGCGCGGCAGTTGCTCGGCCAGGTCTTCCGGTTGCTGCTGATAGCGTTGCAGTTGCAGGGACGAGGACTCTTCGCCCAGCAGGCGCGGCAGCCAGCTGCCCAGTTGCGCCGCGCCCTGGCGATTGCCACGGGTGTTGCGCTCGGCGGCCCAGCTGCGAGCCAGCAGCCAGCGTGAAGTGTTGAGGGAAAACAGGCCCCAGCGCGGGTCTTGCAGCTCTTCAAGGAACTGTTCCGGCGCCGCCTTGCGCACGTCTTCGTCATCCAGGCCGGCCTGGACCAGTGGGCGCCAGTCTTCCAGCAACGCGTCCAGGGCCAGGCGCAAGTCGTGGGTCGATTGGCGCGGCGCGGCCTGGCCGAGGCTGCTGAGCAGGGCACGCAGTTCGGCGAGGTTTTCCACCCAGTCCTGCAGCAGGCGCCAGTGACCGTTGAAACGGTACTGCTCGGCCAAGCGCTGGCTGCTGCCGAGCAGATGCCAGCTCAGCGCGGCGAAGGCGTCATCCAGCGGCGTTTCGGCGGTCAGTTGTGGCGCTGGTAGGCTCAGGGCGTAGCTGCCTGCGTCATACAGGCGATAGCCACGCTCGGCCTTGCTGATGTCGCAAGGCATCAAGGGCAGGGTCGCGGCCAGCTCGGCGGCCAGTTCCAGCAGGGCGGCGGGTTCGCCTTCGCGCAGTTCCAGCTCCAGTTCGCAGATTTCTTCCTTCTGCTTGCCGACCACCACATGGCCCAGGTCCAGGGCGGCTTCGATGACCACCTTGCTTTTGCCACGGCCCCAGGCGATTTCAGCGCGTTCGCGAACGAAATCGGTGGTGAAGATGGCCTTGAGGGTTTTCTTGTCCAGTTCGGTCAAGGCTTCGGGCCAGCATTCACCGTCGAGTTTTTTCAGGTCGAGCTTGGCCTTGGGCAGGTGCCAATCGTACTCGTTGCGCTCGGACAGGCCGGCAACGCTCTGGCCGCGGGTCTTGAGGGTCTGGATCACCTCTTCGCCGTCGCGACGCAGGCGCAGGGCGACCTTGGCCCGTGCCAGGTCACGCTCCGGCGTGTCGAAATACTGGTTCATCAGTTCGTGGCGTTCCCAGCCACTCTTGTTGCGTTTTTTCAGCAGCGGATGCTCGCGCAAGGCTGCCAGGGTCTCGCGGCTGACGCGGAGTTTGATTTCGGTTTCTTTCTGCATGGCCGGAAAATCCAGGGATCGGGTGTGCAGCCGGGGGAAGGTGTGGCTGCCAAGGCCGTGCAGTGTACAGGACTCACCCGCCCTAGGTGCTGCGACGGTTTATTCCTGGCGCCGGATGGTTCTATGATGGACATCAATCTGTAAGCCCGGAGTCAGCGATGCCTTTGCCTTCCATGAAAGATCAATTCGCTGCCCTGATCGCCACGCCTTCGGTCAGTTGCACCCAGCCTGGGCTGGACCAGTCCAACAGTGCCGTGATCGAGCTGCTGGCAGGCTGGCTCACTGAGCTTGGGTTCTGCTGTGATATCCAGCAGGTCAGCCCCGGCAAATTCAACCTGCTGGCCAGTTTCGGCAGCGGCCCCGGCGGCCTGGTGCTGGCTGGCCACAGCGACACGGTGCCGTTCGACGGCGCGTTGTGGCAGACCGATCCGCTGAAGCTCACCGAGGTCGATGGCCGTTGGGTGGGCCTGGGCAGTTGTGACATGAAGGGTTTTTTCGCCTTGGTCATCGAAGCGGTCAAGCCGCTGCTGGACCAACCGTTCAAGCAACCGCTGCTGATCCTCGCGACCTGTGACGAAGAAAGCTCCATGGCCGGCGCCCGGGCCCTGGCCGATGCCGGGCGACCGCTGGGGCGTGCGGCGGTGATCGGTGAGCCGACCGGCCTCAAGCCGATTCGCCTGCACAAAGGCGTGATGATGGAGCGCATCGACATTCTCGGGCGCAGCGGCCATTCCTCCGACCCGAGCCTGGGCCACAGCGCGCTGGAAGCCATGCACGATGCCATGGGCGAACTGCGTGGGCTGCGCCTGCAATGGCAGCGTGAGTTCCGTAACCCGCAGTTCACCGTGCCGCAACCGACCCTGAACTTCGGCTGCATCCATGGTGGCGACAACCCCAACCGGATCTGCGGCCAGTGTTCCATGGAATTCGACTTGCGGCCCTTGCCGGGCATGGATCCGCAAGTGCTGCGGGCAGCGATCCAACAGAAGCTCGACCCCATCGCCGAACGCCATAAAGTCAAGATCGACTACGCACCGCTGTTCCCTGAAGTGCCACCCTTCGAGCAGGCCGAAGACTGCGAGCTGGTGCGGGTGGCCGAGCGACTCACCGGCCATCGTGCCGAAGCAGTGGCGTTTGGCACCGAAGCGCCTTATCTTCAGCGCCTTGGCTGCGAAACCCTGGTGCTCGGCCCTGGCGATATCGCCTGCGCCCACCAGCCGGGCGAGTACCTAGAAATGTCACGTTTGCAACCTACCGTACAGCTGTTGCAACAATTGATCGGTCATTACTGCCTGACACCGGCCACGGTCGGTTAAATTGCCCCCTTGCGGGGCCGTATTCATCACATGAGGAGAGCGCGCGTGTCGCCAAGCCTGTTCCGACGATAACCACCAGCCCGTTGTGCGTTCTGTTTCGTCTTTTTTTTGGCTGTTATTTATTACAGGTCCAGGTTCATGCCCGAATACGTCAATTGGCTTCGTCACGCTTCGCCCTACATCAACGCCCACCGCGATTGCACCTTTGTCGTCATGCTGCCTGGCGACGGGGTGGAGCATCCTAATTTCGGCAACATCGTCCATGACCTGGTGCTGCTGCACAGCCTCGGCGTGCGCCTGGTGCTGGTCCATGGTTCGCGCCCGCAGATCGAGACCCGCCTCGCTGCACGGGGCCTCACGCCGCACTACCACCACGGCATGCGCATCACCGATGCCGCGACCCTGGAGTGCGTGATCGACGCGGTCGGCCAGTTGCGCATCGCCATCGAGGCCCGGCTGTCCATGGACATGGCGTCCTCGCCCATGCAGGGCTCGCGGCTGCGGGTCGCCAGCGGCAACCTGGTCACCGCACGTCCCATCGGCGTGCTCGAAGGCGTGGATTATCACCACACCGGTGAAGTGCGCCGGGTCGATCGCAAGGGTATCAATCGTCTGCTGGACGAGCGCTCGATCGTGTTGCTGTCGCCGTTGGGTTATTCGCCCACCGGAGAGATCTTCAACCTGGCCTGTGAGGACGTTGCCACCCGGGCGGCCATCGATCTGGCAGCCGACAAGCTGCTGCTGTTCGGTGCCGAGCAGGGGCTTATCGGGGAAGACGGTCGGCTGGTCCGCGAATTGCGCCCGCAACAGGTTCCGGGCCATATGCAGCGCCTGGGCAGCGACTATCAGGCCGAACTGCTGGATGCGGCAGCCCAGGCCTGTCGTGGCGGCGTGGCCCGCAGCCATATCGTCAGCTATGCCGAGGACGGTGCGCTGCTGGCCGAACTGTTCACCCGCGATGGCAGCGGTACGCTGGTGGCCCAGGAGCAATTCGAGGTGGTACGCGAAGCGGCCATCGAGGACGTTGGCGGCCTGCTGGACCTGATCAGCCCGTTGGAAGAGCAGGGGATCCTGGTGCGTCGCTCCCGCGAAGTGCTGGAGCGCGAGATCGAGCAGTTCAGCGTGGTCGAGCGCGAAGGGATGATCATCGCCTGCGCGGCGTTGTACCAGATCGCCGATTCGGACGCCGGGGAGCTGGCTTGCCTGGCCGTGAACCCGGAGTACCGCCACGGCGGGCGCGGTGACGAATTGCTGGAACGGATCGAAACCCGGGCCCGCGCCCAAGGGCTCAAGACGCTGTTCGTGCTGACGACGCGGACCGCCCACTGGTTCCGTGAACGTGGCTTTGAACCCAGCAGTGTCGAGCGCCTGCCAGCGGCGCGGGCTTCGCTCTACAACTACCAGCGCAATTCGAAAATCTTCGAAAAATCCTTGTAAGCGGCTTCGGAAAACGTGCACTGCCGCGATCTTCTTGATTTCAGACAATGAGTAACTAGTCTGGATCGCGTCAAGATCGCGGCATGCGCGAGCTGTCGTAAACAGGAATCGAAGGCGCAGGAGGCGCGCAAACCTATCTCGCCGCCAAGCATTCGCGGGCCTCATGAATCCCCGACGAATCATCGTTCAGTAATTTCCTGCTTCGCCGATAAGTCATGTCACGGCCTGATGGTGCTGTGATGCGATCATGTATCGAAACGATCTGAAAACTTTTGAAACAATTCTTCTTACCGTCATAAAGAATCCATTATCCTGCGGACCGTGTAGCGGGGGTTAGACCATAGTCGTAGTCATAAATGGTTACGATTGACTTGTCGGTCACGGTCTGGCGCTAATCGCGCATCCGCGGGATCCGGGCGTTCGATCCGGAACCAAAGACACACAAGAATTAGAAAACGAGAGGAGCGAAGCATGAACAAGTCCACCTTGGCACTGGCTGTGGCCGTTGGGGTTCTGGCGCAGCAGGCAGGCGCCGCTGGTTTTATCGAAGACAGCAAGGCGTCTGTCAGTTCTCGTACGTTGTATTTCAATAATGACAACCACGAAACGGGCAAAGAAGACCTGCGCGAAACGGGCACGGGCCTGAAGTTCGACTACAAGTCTGGCTTCACGCAAGGTGTTGTGGGTTTCGGTATCGACGCTCAGGCGCTGGTGGGTATCCGTCTCGATGGGGGAAGGGGTCGTAACAACGGTTCCTATATGCCAGCCGATACTGATGGTTCGGCGGTACATGAGTGGAGCCGCTTGTCGGGTAACGTCAAGGCGCTGTTCTCCAAGACCGAAGCTCACGTGGGTGGCGCACTGGCGCCAAACCTGCCGATCCTGGTTTCCAACGACAGCCGTCTGCTACCACAGACCTTTGAAGGTGGCACCATCACCTCCAAGGAAATCGACAACGTCACTTTCAACGCTGGTCAGTTGGAACACGCCACAGGTCGTGCATCGAGCAACAGCACCGGCCTGGCAGTGGCGGGTGGTACCGAGGAAAGCAACCAGTTCCGCTTTGCCGGTGCTGACTGGAAGGTCACCAAGGACCTGACCCTGCAGTACTACTACGCCAACCTGCAGGATTACTACAAGCAGCACTTCCTGGGTGCGGTTCATGTGTTCCCGATCAGCGAAGGCCAGTCGTTCAAGACTGACCTGCGTTACTTCGACAGCAGCTCGGATGGCCGTAACGGCGACGCGGGTTATGAGTTCAACAACAACAGCGGTTATGCCAAACATGCGGGCGAGGTCGATAACAAGACCTGGAGCGCCATGTTCACTTACACCCTCGGCGGCAGCGCCTTCCTGCTGGGTCACCAGCAAGTCGGTGATGACGGTGGCTTCGTATACCTGAACCAGGGCAACGTGGTTGACAGCAACGGTCGTCCCGAAGGTGCCGGTGGCGCGAGTTTCTACCTGTTCACCGACAGCATGATCAACGGGTTTGTCCGTGCCGGTGAAAACACCACCTTTGGCCAATACTCCTACGACTTCGCTTCCTTGGGCGTTCCAGGCCTGAAAGCCTCGGTTTCCTACCTGCGCGGTGACGACGTTAAAACCACCAACGGCGCAAGCGATTACTCCGAGTGGGAACGCGACATGCGTGTGGATTACGTCATCCAGCAGGGCGCGTTGAAAGGCTTCGGCACTACCCTGCGTCAGGGTACATACCGCAGCAGCGGCGTGGGCGACAGCCAGGATCAGACCCGCCTGATCTTCAACTACACTTACAACTTCATGTAAGACGTAGCGAAGTAAAAAAAGCCCCGCCCGGCAACACGCCGGGCGGGGCTTTTACGTTTTTGTCTCAACGAGCCGGATATCGCTTTATCCCTTGGACTCCGCCGCGTCCTTACGCAGGATGAACGTGCTGAAAGCCAGGAAGTCGCCCAGATGCTGGGTAATGATCGCGACCATGATCGGCAATTGCAGGGCTTGGTAGTCATGCACGGCGATATTCCTGAAACCCACCATGTTCTTCAGGTTTTTCACCAGACCTTCTTCCACCCAGCCACCTTGAAAAAGTAACTCGAATGTATCGCGGGCACTTTGCGGGACACCCAGTCGCTCACGTCGAATCAGATGCTGTCCCATATCCAGTGCCGCTTCGCACGCACGCTGGATATTCAGGACTGCCGAATCCTGGCGAGTGAAGTCAGTGGCAAACGTAGCGGGATCCTTCTCGTACTCCTCCCGCACCCTGGCGACGCAACGCTCGATACTCGCTGCTTTATTAATCAGTATGTCATCGGCCATACACGCTGCCTTCTTCCTGAATATCCTGGAGCAATCCGGCCCGAGCCTCGTCGAGAGCGGTTTTTTCGCTAAGAATAAAACACTCGAACAACCCCGCCTGGATGTCTCTGGCCCAGAGCCTCCGACCGCGGGTCAGGATCTGATACTGCATGACGGTCGTTGCGCCGCGTAGATCGATCAGATCCACTGGACTGCCCGCGATATCCGCCAGATCACCTGAAAGCTGCCATAACGACACAGGGTCGATCTCGCCGGACAAAAGCACAGCCAAATCGACATCACTGTCAGGCCCGGCGGTGCCCTGTGCATGGCTGCCGAACAGGTAGACCGCGAGCAGGCCAGGGAGGTGGTTTTGCAGATGAGTCAGCAAGGCTTGAGTGTTCATGCTGCCTATCCTAGCCGCTCGTTCTGAAATCGCCTCAATAATTTCCGTAGTGTGGGTACAAAACAAAAAAAAGCCCCGCCCGGCAACACGCCGGGCGGGGCTTTGCGTTTTCGAGTCAGGCCCACCCCTGTAGCCCTTCTCGAAACCTCTCCTCTTTACAGCAACTCGAGGCCTTCTCGAACCTCGCTGACGATCTTGTGCCGGTATGCGTTATGGCGCCAGTGAACAGTTTTTTATATTCACTAAAGATCTACATAAATGGATATTCATTCTTTTTAAAGCAATCGAAAGCGGTGCAAAGTTTGGGCTCACAACCCTCTCATCCAGGAGCCGCACCATGAGCCTCAGACTCGGCGACATCGCCCCCGACTTCGAACAGGATTCCAGCGCCGGCAAGATCCGCTTCCACGAGTGGCTCGGTGACAGCTGGGGTGTGCTGTTTTCCCATCCGGCGGATTTCACCCCGGTGTGCACCACCGAGTTGGGCCTGACCGCCAAGCTCAAGGACGAGTTCGAAAAGCGCGGGGTCAAGGCCATTGCCCTCTCGGTCGACCCGGTGGACTCGCACCACAAGTGGATCGAGGACATCAACGAGACCCAGAACACCGTGGTCAATTTCCCGATCCTGGCTGATGCCGACCGCAAGGTGTCGGACCTGTACGACCTGATCCACCCTAACGCCAGCGACACCTTGACCGTGCGTTCGTTGTTCGTGATCGACCCGAACAAGAAGATCCGCCTGACCATTACCTACCCGGCCAGCACCGGGCGCAATTTCAATGAGATCCTGCGGGTGATCGACTCCCTCCAATTGACCGACAACTACAAAGTCGCCACACCAGCCAATTGGCAGGACGGTGATGAAGTGGTGATCGTGCCGTCGCTCAAGGATGAAGAGGAACTCAAGCAGCGCTTTCCCAAGGGCTATCGCGCCGTGAAACCTTACCTGCGCCTGACCCCGCAGCCCAACCGCTGACGCACACCCGACCTGAACCTGTGGGAGCTTGCTCGCGATGGCGGCGGATCTGCCAACGTCGATGTCGACTGATACACCGCTATCGCGAGCAAGCTCGCTCCCACAGGGGATTTCTGTGCACCAAGGGTTTTGGCCGTTTCGACGGCCTTTTTTTAATGCTTAAAGAGAGTGGGTTGCATATCTCTTAACTGCATAAATAAATGAATAAATATGATTTAAAGATATATGTGTCCCCCTGTTATGGTTGGCTACATACCGCGAGATCGCCCACCGCGAATCGCACGTGACAGTTAAGGAATAGCAGGCATGTTGGTCGTCTCGCTCGGTGGCAGTCCCAGCCAACGCTCCCGCTCCGGGGTGCTGCTGGAGAACTCGCAACGCTCGTTGCAGCAGCAAGGTGTGGAAGTGGTGAGCTATCAGGTGCGCGACTTCCCGGCCGAAGATCTGCTCCATGCCCGCTTCGACAGCCCGAAGGTGATCGACTTGCTCCAGCAGATCGAAAATGCCGATGGCCTGTTGATCGCCACGCCGGTGTACAAGGCGTCTTTTTCCGGTGCGCTGAAAACCGTGCTGAACCTGCTGCCTGAGCGCGCCCTGGCCCATAAAGTGGTGTTGCCGATGGCAACCGGCGGCAGCATCGCCCACATGCTGGCGGTGGATTACGCCCTCAAGCCGGTTTTGTCGGCGCTCAAGGCCCAGGAAATGCTCCACGGGATCTTTGCTGAAGACAGCCAGGTCGCTTATGGCGAAGGCAGCGCCCCGGCGCAATTGGCGCCGGCCCTGCAACAGCGCCTGGACGAGGCGCTGGAACAGTTTTTCAGCGCCATGGCCCGTCGGCCCAGGCCGCTGGACCCCAGTGTATTGAACGAACGTTTGCTGAGCGCTCGCTGGAGCATATGAACCCCGAACACCCCTGATTCAACTCACCTTACTCAGCCGTCAACGGCCAAGCAGGTGCAGCCAAAACCCCACAGCAAAAAGGAGAGGTGCCATGCGCACTGTCATTTTGCGTCGCGGGCTGGTCGCTCTGTTTGCTGCGGCTGTGTCCCTCGGCGTCATCACCCAAGCTCAAGCCGAAACCTTGCGGATCGGTTATCAGAAATACGGCACCCTGGTGCTGCTCAAGGCCAAGGGTACGTTGGAGAAACGTCTCGCAGTCCTTGGCGTGGACGTGCAATGGACCGAGTTCCCCGGCGGGCCGCAGCTGCTTGAAGGCTTGAATGTCGGCTCCATCGACTTTGGCGTGACCGGTGAAACCCCGCCGGTGTTCGCCCAGGCCGCGGGCGCCGATCTGCTCTACGTCGCCTACGAGCCACCGGCGCCCACCAGCGAGGCGATCCTGGTACCCAAGGGGGCGGCGATCCAGTCGGTGCGAGACCTCAAGGGCAAGAAAGTCGTGCTGAACAAAGGCTCCAATGTCCACTACCTGCTGGTGCGGGCGCTGGAAGATGCTGGCCTGAAATACTCCGATATCCAGACCGTTTTCCTGCCGCCGGCCGACGCCCGCGCCGCGTTCGAGCGTGGCAGCGTCGACGCCTGGGTGATCTGGGATCCGTACCAGGCGGCCGCCGAACAGCAGCTGCAGGCGCGCACCCTGCGTGACGGCAAAGGCATCGTCGATAACCACCAGTTCTACCTCGCCACCAAACCCTATGTGCAAAAAAATCCCCAGGTCATTAAGACACTGGTGGAAGAGGTGCGCGCAGTGGGGGCGTGGTCCAAGGCCAACCCTGAAGACGTGACCCAGCAAGTATCACCGCTGCTCGGCCTGCCGGCGGACATCACCCTGACGGCGGTGAAGCGCCAAGGCTATGGGGCGTTGTTCCTTACGCCGGAAGTGGTGGAGGCGCAGCAGAAAATCGCCGACAGCTTCTACCAGCTCAAATTGATTCCAAAACCCTTGAGCATCAAGGACGTGATCTGGACGCCGCCGGCGGCCGTTGCGAAAGCGCAGTAATTCGATCCCTTAGGAGACCACTCCATGAGCCTCAATATTTTCTGGTTCCTGCCTACCCATGGCGACGGCCATTACCTTGGCACTGCCGAACGTGCCCGCGCCGTCGATCACGGTTACCTGCAGCAGGTTGCCCAAGCGGCAGATCGACTGGGTTTCGGCGGCGTGTTGATTCCCACCGGGCGTTCCTGCGAGGACTCCTGGCTGGTGGCCGCTTCGTTGATTCCGGTGACCCAGCGCCTGAAATTCCTCGTTGCCCTGCGCCCCGGGATCATTTCTCCAACGGTGGCAGCGCGCCAAGCCGCGACCCTCGACCGGTTATCCGGCGGACGTGCTCTGTTCAACCTGGTGACCGGCGGCGACCCGGATGAGTTGGCCGGCGACGGCCTGTTCCTGGACCACGAGCAACGCTACCAGGCGTCGGTGGAATTCACCCGCATCTGGCGTCGGGTGCTGGAAGGCGAAACCGTGGATTACGACGGTGAGCACATCAGTGTGAAGGGCGCCAAGCTGCTCTATCCGCCGATCCAGCAACCGCGACCACCGCTGTACTTCGGCGGCTCCTCCGAAGCCGCCCAGGATTTGGCGGCCGAGCAGGTGGACATGGTGCTGACCTGGGGCGAGCCGCCCGCAGCTGTCGCACAGAAAATCGAACAAGTGCGAGCCAAGGCCGCGAAGCTTGGCCGTACCGTGCGATTCGGCATCCGCCTGCATGTGATCGTACGTGAAACCAGCGCCGAAGCCTGGCAAGCGGCCGACCGGCTGATTTCCCACCTGGACGACGAGACCATTGCCCTTGCCCAGGCTTCCCTGGCGCGCTTCGACTCGGTGGGCCAGCAACGCATGGCCGCCCTGCACGGTGGCCGTCGCGACAAGCTGGAAGTCAGCCCCAACCTCTGGGCCGGTGTCGGCCTGGTGCGCGGCGGGGCCGGCACGGCGCTGGTGGGCGATGGCCCGACCGTGGCGGCGCGGGTCAAGGAATACGCCGATCTTGGCATCGACACCTTTATTTTCTCCGGTTATCCACACCTGGAAGAGTCCTATCGCGTGGCGGAACTGCTGTTCCCGCACCTGGACGTGGAGCGCCCGGAGTGGTCCAGGAGCCAGGGCTATGTGAGCCCGTTCGGTGAAATGGTCGCCAACGATATTCTTCCCAAAGCCGCGTCCCAGAGCTGAGGCGGCCATGAAGAAAATCATCCACAACCTCGCGCCTTGGGCGGTGCCGCTGCTGTTGCTGGCGGTATGGCAACTGTCGGTATCGGCCGGTTGGTTATCCACGCGGATCCTGCCGACACCCGTGGCCGTGATCGAGGCCGGGGTCAACCTGGTGCGCAGCGGCGAGATCTGGACGCACCTGGCGATCAGCGGTTGGCGCGCAGCGGTCGGATTCCTGATCGGCGGCGGTATCGGCCTGGCCCTGGGCTTGATCACCGGTTTGTCGAAGTGGGGCGAGCGCCTGTTGGACAGTTCCGTGCAAATGGTCCGGAACATCCCGCACCTGGCGCTGATTCCGCTGGTGATCCTGTGGTTTGGCATCGATGAGTCGGCGAAGATTTTCCTGGTGGCGTTGGGCACGTTGTTCCCGATTTACCTCAACACCTACCACGGCATTCGCAACGTCGACCCAGCGCTGGTGGAAATGTCCCGCAGCTACGGCTTGTCCGGTTTCAGCCTGTTTCGCCAGGTGATCCTGCCGGGGGCCTTGCCTTCGATCCTGGTGGGTGTGCGCTTTGCCCTGGGTTTCATGTGGTTGACGCTGATCGTGGCGGAAACCATCTCGGCCAGCTCTGGCATCGGCTATCTGGCGATGAATGCCCGGGAGTTCCTGCAGACCGATGTGGTGGTGCTGGCGATTCTCTTGTACGCCGTGCTGGGCAAGCTGGCCGACCTTGCCGCCCGCGGGCTTGAACGGGTCTGGCTGCGTTGGCACCCGGCGTACCAGGTGAACAAGGGAGGTGTCGCATGACCGCCCAACAACCGCCGTGCCTGCGCCGTGGTATCTCGCTGGCAGTGCGCAAGCTGCAAAAAACCTTTGGCACGCGCCAAGTGTTGCGCGACATCGACCTGCATATCCCGGCCGGGCAGTTCGTGGCCGTGGTCGGTCGCAGTGGCTGCGGCAAAAGTACCTTGTTGCGGTTGCTGGCCAGCCTCGACCAACCCACGGACGGCCAACTGCTGGCGGGCTCGGCAGCGTTGAGTGCTGCGCAACAGGACACGCGGTTGATGTTCCAGGAAGCGCGTTTGCTGCCCTGGAAAAAAGTCATCGACAACGTCGGCCTTGGACTAAAAGGCAACTGGCGCCCGCAGGCGTTGCAGGCACTGCAAGCCGTCGGCTTGGCCGATCGCGCCCACGAATGGCCGGCGGCGTTGTCCGGCGGACAGAAACAACGAGTGGCCCTGGCCCGCGGCCTGATTCATCAGCCACGCCTGTTGCTGCTCGACGAACCCTTGGGGGCGCTGGACGCACTGACCCGCATCGAGATGCAGCAGCTGATCGAAAACCTCTGGCAGCAGCACGGCTTCACGGTGTTGCTGGTGACCCACGACGTCAGCGAGGCGGTAGCGATTGCCGATCGGGTGATCTTGATCGAGGACGGCCATATCGGCCTCGACCTGACTATCGACCTGCCACGCCCGCGGGTTCGCGGCTCTCATCGCCTGGCGAGCCTGGAAACCGAAGTCCTCACCCGTGTGCTGTCCTTGCCCGGCCAACCGCCGGAACCCGACCCCGTTTCACCCTTGCCTACGCAATTGCGTTGGGCGCAATAACTTCATCCAGACAGGAATCGACACCATGACTATCAAAGCCATCAACGTACGCAACCAGTTCAAAGGCACCATCAAGGAAATCGTCGAAGGCGACGTGCTGTCGGAAATCGACGTGCAGACCGCGTCGGGCATCGTCACGTCGGTCATCACCACCCGCTCGGTCAAGGAGTTGGAACTGGCGATCGGCAGCGAAGTGATCGCCTTCGTCAAATCCACCGAGGTGTCTATCGCCAAATTGTGAGCGATGCTTGACCCACAGCCCCGGAAGGTGAGAGCCCTTCGGGGCTTTCCGGTCCCTGGCGATCAACGATCAATCAGAGCGCTTGGGCAAATACGGCGGCAGATACAGCCCCAGGTATGCATCGAACACCCGCATGCCTTCTTCGGCCATGCGCGGGGTGATCTGGCCGTGTTGCTGTACCGAGCGGGCGTAGACGCGGTCGCCCAGTTCCATGGCCAGGGCGAACACGTCGACGTCGTCGGGCAGGGTCGGCAGTTCGAAATGATGGTCGAACACCTTATGCATCAGGTCGCCCAGCTCGAGGTCGTGCTGACGGTCGGCCTGGGTGACTTCGGTCAGGCCATGCTGGGTCAGGATCAATTGGCGGGCGGCGGCGTCCTGGCTGTAGATGGTGAGCATGCGCTGTTCCACCAGCCGTGACAGGTCGTGCCAATGGTTCAGCGCCGCATGATCGATCGGTGCTTGCAGGCAGGCGCGAAAGGCGGCGTGGACGTCGGCGGTCAGGGCTTCGAGCAGGGCCGGGACGCTGGCGAAGAAGTGGTACACGGAAGAGGGCGGGATCCCGGCGCGCTCGGCGACGCTGTAGATCGACAGGCTGGCCACGCCTTCGGCGGTAAGCAGCGTACGGGCGGCATCAAGAATGCTGTCGATCCGGGCCTGGCTGCGTGCGCGGGGTTTGCGGGGGGTGGCGATGCGCGTCATGGACGTCTCCTGCGGGGCTGCCGGGCATTGTACGAGTCGATTTATGTGTTGTCTGCCGGGCCGTCATCGCGGGCAAGCCTTGCTCCCACAGAGCAATATATTGTGAATCAGACCAAATGATCAGAAGAGCCCCTCTGTGGGAGCTGAGCTTGCTCGCGATCCGCCGAAGGCGGCCATCCACCCAAATATAAAAAAACGCCGCAGTCCCGAAGGCCTGCGGCGTTTTTTTACTGCAACCCGCTTACACGGTATGCAGGTACCAGTTGTATTCAAGGTCGGAGATGGAGTGTTCGAACTCCTCCAGCTCGCTCTCCTTGCAGGCCACGAAGATATCGATGTATTTCGGGTCGATGTACTTGGCCATGACTTCGCTGTCGTCCAGCTCGCGCAAGGCATCACGCAAGTTGTTCGGCAGGCTTTGCTCGTTCTGCTCGTAGCTGTTGCCTTCCACTGGCGCCCCGGGCTCGATCTTGTTGACCAGGCCATGGTGAACGCCTGCCAACACGGCGGCCATCAGCAGGTACGGGTTGGCATCGGCACCGGCGACGCGGTGTTCCAGGCGCACGGCATCGGCCGAACCGGTAGGAACGCGCAAAGCCACGGTGCGGTTGTCCAGGCCCCAGGTCGGCGAGTTCGGCACGTAGAACTGTGCGCCGAAACGACGGTAGGAGTTGACGTTCGGGCAGAGGAAAGCCATCTGCGCGGGCAGGGTCTCGAGCACACCGCCGATCGCGTGACGCAGTGCGGCGTTCTGCTCGGGATCCTCGCTGGCAAAAATATTCTTGCCATCTTTATCAAGAATCGAGATGTGGACATGCAGACCATTACCCGCCTGGCCCGGATAAGGCTTGGCCATGAAGGTGGTGTCCATTTCATGGTCGTAGGCGATGTTCTTGATCAGACGCTTGAGCAGGACCGCATAGTCGCAGGCCTTGATCGGGTCGGCCACATGGTGCAGGTTCACTTCGAACTGCGCCGGGGCACTTTCCTTGACGATGGCGTCGGCAGGAATGCCTTGCTCCTTGGCCCCTTCCAGAATGTCCTGGAGGCAATCGACGTATTCGTCGAGATCATCGATCAGGTAGACCTGTGTCGAGTGCGGGCGTTTGCCGGAGATCGGCGAGCGGGGCGGTTGTGGGCGTCCATTCACGTTCTCCTGGTCGATCAGGTAGAACTCCAGCTCGAATGCGGCGCAGATGGTCAGGCCCAGTTCATCGAACTTGGTCACGACTTGGCGCAGGACTTCACGCGGGTCGGCGAAGAAAGGCTCGCCTTCAAGTTCGTGCATGGTCATCAACAGTTGCGCAGTCGGGCGCTTCTGCCAAGGCTCGTTGCACAGGGTGTCAGGGATTGGATAACAGATCCGGTCGGCATCGCCGATGTCCAGACCCAGGCCGGTGCTTTCCACCGTGGAGCCATTGATATCCAGGGCAAATAAAGAGGCCGGCAGGTTGATGCCTTTCTCGTAAACCTTGTGGAGGCTGGTGCGTTCTATGCGCTTGCCGCGCACCACACCATTCATATCCGCAATCAGAAGGTCAACGTACAGAACCTCAGGATGTTCCTTAAGGAACGCGTTCGCTTCGTTAAGCTGAACGGCACGCGGGGGTACCGACATGATGCAACACCTTTGTTGTTAAAAATATCAATCATTGATCTCTTCCAAACCCAGTCAACCCGAACGGCATGCCGAAGTCAAGCAGGGCCTTTTTTGCCCTAAAAAAGCACCTGCAGGGCTTTTTTGAGGCAATTTGGGGCGTTTTTTCCCGTTAAGGGGGCTTGGCGCCCGCAGGCTTGAGCGGGCCGTGTTGTATTTTTTACGGGGGTGTTGTGTAAAAAAATGAACAAGGCTAAGCTCGATTCAAACCCATAACAGCAATAATACCGGGGTGCTTCATGTCTCGCCTGCCGTTAATCGGCATCACCACCTGCTCCAAGCAGATCGGTCTGCATGCTTATCACACCACCGGCGACAAATATGCCCGGGCTGTCGCGACAGCCGCCAAGGGCTTGCCAGTGCTGATCCCGTCCATGGCGGATCTGTTTTCGCCGTCCGATATTCTGGACGCTCTGGACGGTATCCTCTTTACCGGCTCTCCTTCCAATATAGAACCTTTTCATTACCAAGGCCCGGCCAGTGCGCCAGGCACTGCTCATGATCCTGCACGGGACGCCGCCACCTTGCCGCTGATCCGCGCCGCTGTCGATGCGGGCATCCCGGTGCTGGGCATTTGCCGTGGGTTCCAAGAGATGAACGTCGCCTTTGGCGGCAGCCTGCATCAGAAAGTTCATGAAGTCGGAACCTTCATCGATCATCGTGAAGACGATACTCAAGCGGTGGATGTCCAATACGGCCCTGCCCACGCCGTGCATATCCAGCCTGGCGGTGTACTGGCAGGCCTGGGGCTGCCTCAACAGATAGCGGTCAATTCGATCCACAGCCAAGGCATCGCCCGCCTGGCGCCTGGGTTGCGGGCCGAAGCGGTGGCGCCCGATGGCCTGATCGAGGCGGTTTCGGTGCCAAAAGGCAAGGCTTTTGCTTTAGGTGTGCAATGGCACCCCGAATGGGAGGTAAGCTCTAACCCGCACTACCTTGCGATTTTCCAGGCATTTGGCGATGCCTGCCGAGCAAGGGCAATCCAACGCGACGCCGATGCGTCAAACAACGCCTGACGACTAATAGCAGTCAGGAAACTCACGCCTAGAGGCATTTATGAGTAACAACCTCGACCAGCTCACCGATTGGTTGAAAGACCACAAGATCACAGAAGTCGAATGCATGATTGGCGACCTCACCGGTATCACCCGGGGCAAGATCTCGCCGACCAACAAGTTCATCGCCGAGAAAGGCATGCGCCTGCCCGAGAGCGTTCTGCTCCAGACCGTTACGGGCGACTATGTCGAAGACGACATCTATTACGAACTGCTCGACCCTGCTGACATCGACATGATCTGCCGCCCGGACGAGAACGCAGTATTCCTTGTGCCCTGGGCCATCGAGCCCACAGCCCAGGTCATCCACGACGCCTACGACAAGCAGGGCAACCCCATCGAGCTGTCGCCGCGCAACGTGCTCAAGAAAGTGCTCAAGCTCTACGCCGACAAGGGTTGGCAGCCGATCGTCGCGCCGGAAATGGAGTTCTACCTGACCAAGCGCAGCGACGACCCGGACTTTCCGCTGCAACCGCCCGTTGGCCGCTCCGGCCGTCCGGAAACCGGCCGTCAGTCTTTCTCGATCGAGGCGGCCAACGAATTCGACCCGCTGTTCGAAGACGTCTACGACTGGTGCGAACTGCAGGAGCTTGACCTCGATACCCTGATCCACGAGGACGGCACGGCGCAGATGGAAATCAATTTCCGTCATGGCGATGCCCTGTCCCTGGCCGACCAGATCCTGGTGTTCAAGCGCACCATGCGCGAGGCGGCCCTCAAGCACGACGTGGCCGCCACCTTCATGGCCAAGCCCATGACCGGCGAGCCGGGCAGTGCGATGCACCTGCACCAGAGCATCATCGACAAGGAAACCGGCAAGAACGTCTTCTCCAATGAAGACGGGACCATGAGCGATCTGTTCCTGCACCACATCGGTGGCCTGCAGAAATTCATCCCCGAGCTGTTGCCGCTGTTCGCCCCCAACGTCAACTCGTTCCGCCGCTTCCTGCCGGACACATCGGCACCGGTGAACGTGGAGTGGGGCGAAGAGAACCGCACCGTGGGCCTGCGGGTGCCGGATGCCGGGCCGCAGAACCGTCGGGTGGAAAACCGCTTGCCGGGTGCCGATGCCAACCCGTACCTGGCGATTGCCGCCAGCCTGCTGTGTGGCTTCATCGGCATGGTCGAAGGTATCAACCCGAGCGCGCCGGTGGTGGGCCGAGGCTACGAACGCCGCAACCTGCGTTTGCCGCTGACCATCGAAGATGCTTTGGAACGCATGGAAAACAGCACCACCATCGAGAAATACCTGGGCAAGAAATTCATCACAGGCTACGTCGCGGTCAAGCGGGCCGAGCATGAAAACTTCAAGCGCGTCATCAGTTCGTGGGAGCGGGAATTCCTGCTCTTCGCCGTCTGAAGCGCCGGGCGGAGCTGCTTCAGGCAGCTTCGCCCTCACCGATAAAAGGAGAATTGGCATGACCCGCAACAACCCGCAGACCCGTGAATGGCAGGCCCTGAGCAACGATCACCACCTGGCGCCGTTCAGCGACTTCAAGCAGCTCAAAGAGAAAGGCCCGCGCATCATCACTCACGCCAAGGGTGTCTACCTCTGGGACAGTGAAGGCAACAAGATCCTCGACGGCATGGCCGGCCTCTGGTGCGTGGCCGTCGGTTATGGCCGCGAGGAACTGGCCGATGCCGCCAGCCAACAGATGCGCGAGCTGCCGTACTACAACCTGTTCTTCCAGACGGCCCACCCGCCGGTGCTGGAATTGTCCAAAGCCATCGCCGACATCGCCCCTGAAGGCATGAACCACGTGTTCTTCACCGGTTCCGGCTCCGAAGGCAACGACACCATGCTGCGGATGGTCCGCCACTATTGGGCGATCAAGGGCCAGCCGAACAAGAAAGTCATCATCAGCCGCAAGAACGGTTATCACGGTTCGACCGTGGCCGGCGCGAGCCTGGGCGGCATGACCTATATGCACGAGCAGGGCGACCTGCCGATCCCGGGCATTGTCCACATCGCCCAACCTTATTGGTTCGGCGAAGGCGGCGACATGAGCCCCGAAGAGTTCGGCGTGTGGGCCGCCAACCAGCTGGAAGAGAAGATCCTGGAGCTCGGCGTGGACAACGTCGGTGCCTTCATCGCCGAGCCGATCCAGGGCGCCGGTGGCGTGATCGTGCCGCCGGACAGCTACTGGCCGCGCATGAAGGAAATCCTCGCCAAGTACGACATCCTGTTCGTGGCCGACGAAGTGATCTGCGGTTTCGGTCGTACCGGTGAGTGGTTCGGTACCGACTACTACGGGTTGAAACCCCACATGATGACCATCGCCAAGGGCCTGACCTCCGGCTACATCCCCATGGGCGGGCTGATCGTGCGTGACGACGTGGTCGCGGTGCTCAACGAAGGTGGTGACTTCAACCATGGGTTTACCTATTCCGGTCACCCGGTGGCCGCCGCGGTGGCCCTGGAAAACATCCGCATCCTGCGCGACGAAAAGATCATCGAGCGCGTCCATGCTGAAACGGCACCCTATTTGCAGAAACGTTTGCGCGAGCTGAACGATCATCCGTTGGTGGGTGAGGTGCGCGGTGTCGGTTTGCTGGGGGCTATCGAGCTGGTCCAGGACAAGGCCACGCGCAAGCGCTACGAAGGCAAGGGCGTGGGCATGATCTGCCGGCAGTTCTGTTTCGATAACGGGCTGATCATGCGCGCGGTGGGCGACACCATGATCATTGCGCCGCCGCTGGTGATCAGCAAGGCCGAGATCGATGAACTGGTGACCAAGGCGCGGCAGTGCCTGGACCTGACGCTCAGTGCGTTGCAAGGCTAAGTGCTAGGCTCTGAGCGAGGTTCCTGCAAGGGCCTCGCCCAGCGCGAACAAAAGTCTGGGCTTGTGTTGAAAGCCCGGCCTGTAACTTGCCAGACTGGTGGCCGGCTACTGAACTGTGGCTAAGAAGAATAACTGGAGCACTTTTTCATGAAGGCATTAGGCATGAAGACATTAGGTATGAAGATAGCTGGCAAGACCCTCCTCGCCATGTCCCTGATGGGCGTGATGGCGGGCGCCGTTCAGGCGGAGGACAAAGTGCTGCACGTCTATAACTGGTCCGACTACATTGCGCCGGACACGGTCGCCAAGTTCGAAAAAGAAACGGGGATCAAAGTCGTCTACGACGTGTTCGACAGCAACGAAACACTGGAAGCCAAGTTGCTGGCCGGCAAGTCCGGTTATGACATCGTGGTGCCGTCGAACAACTTCCTGGCCAAGCAGATCAAGGCCGGGGTCTACCAGGAACTGGACAAGTCCAAACTGCCGAACTGGAAGAACCTGGACACCGACCTGCTCAAGGCGGTCGGCGATGCCAGCGACCAGGGCAACAAACACGCCTTCCCTTACATGTGGGGCACTATCGGGATCGGTTATAACCCCGAGAAGGTCAAGGCCGCCTTGGGCGTCGACAAGATCGATTCCTGGGACACCCTGCTCAAGCCAGAGAACATCGCCAAGCTCAAGAGCTGCGGTGTGAGCTTCCTCGATTCGCCAACCGAAATGATTCCGGTAGCCCTGCATTACCTGGGCTACCCGACCGACAGCCAGGACAAGAAGCAACTGGCCGAGGCCGAAGCGCTGTTCCTTAAACTGCGTCCATCGATCAGTTACTTTCACTCGTCCAAATACATCTCCGACCTGGCCAACGGCAACATCTGCGTCGCCGTGGGCTACTCGGGTGATATCGAGCAATCCAAGAGCCGTGCTGCCGAGGCTGGCGGCAAAGTGAAAGTGGCCTACACCATTCCCAAGGAAGGTGCCGGTTCGTTCTATGACATGGTCGCCATCCCCAAGGATGCCGAAAACATCGAAGCCGCTTATAAGTGGATGAACTTCATCATGCAGCCGGAAATCATGGCTGAGATCACCGACAACGTGCGTTTCCCTAACGGCAACAAAGCCGCCACCCCTCTGGTGGACAAGGAAATCTCCGGTGACCCGAGCATTTATCCATCTGACGAAGTGAAGGCCAAGCTCTACGCCATCGCCGATCTGCCGTCCGCGACCCAGCGGATCATGACCCGCAGCTGGACCAAGATCAAATCCGGTAAATAAGCCGGCCTGAAGCATCCTCCTGTTGTCGCTGCCGTCGCGGCGGCGGCAACAGGAGCAATTAAATAACCAAAAAATTTTGCTGGATCGGTTTATCGAGGGTAAGTTGCGCGCCGGTTTTGTTGCAGGGCCTCTCTTGGCCAAGTAACGGGGGCAACTTGGGCCCAACTATTTAAGAGGACCTCCACATGCCAGTCTTTTCTTTGTTACGCAACGCCTTGCTGGTCGGTGCCGGCCTGACGCTCGCCGTCAGCGTCCAGGCCGCCTCCACCGTGCATATTTATAATTGGTCGGACTACATCGGCGAGACCACCCTGGCGGATTTCGAAAAAGCCACTGGCATCAAGCCGGTGTATGACGTGTTCGACTCCAACGAAACCCTGGAAGGCAAGTTGCTGGCCGGGCGTACCGGTTACGACGTGGTGGTGCCGTCCAACCACTTCCTGGGCAAACAGATCAAGGCCGGGGCGTTCCAGAAGCTCGACAAGGCGCAGTTGCCCAACTACGCCAACCTCGACCCCGTGCTCCTCAAGCGCCTGGAAAAGAACGACCCGGGTAACCAGTACGCCGTGCCTTACCTGTGGGGCACCAACGGCATCGGCTACAACGTCGAGAAGATCAAGGCGGTCCTGGGTGTCGACAAGATCGATTCGTGGGCCATGCTGTTCGAACCGGAAAACATCAAGAAACTGTCCAGCTGCGGTGTTTCGTTCCTCGACTCGGGTGACGAGATGATCCCGGCGATGCTCAACTACCTGGGCCTGGACCCCAACAGCCAAGACCCTGAAGACTACAAGAAGGCCGAGGCCCAGCTCCTCAAGATCCGGCCTTACGTGACCTACTTCAACTCCTCCAAGTACATCTCCGACCTGGCCAACGGCGAGATCTGCGTGGCCGCCGGTTTCTCCGGCGACATCTTCCAGGCCCGCGAGCGTGCCAGCGAAGCCGGCAAGGGCGTCGATATCGCCTACGTGATTCCCAAGGAAGGCGGCAATCTCTGGTTCGACATGCTGGCGATCCCGCGCGACGCCGGCAACGTCAAGCAAGCGCATGCCTTTATCAACTATCTGCTCAAGCCTGAGGTCATCGCCCAGGTCAGCGACACTGTCGGTTATGCCAACCCGAACCCCAAGGCTGGCGAGCTGATGGATCAGGAAGTACGCACCGACGAAGCGGTTTACCCACCGCAAGCAGTCGTCGACAAGCTCTACGTCAACTCCGAGTTGCCGCCCAAGATCCAACGACTCATGACCCGCAGCTGGACCAAGGTCAAGTCGGGTAAATAACGTCAACACTCTTAAGGTTCGCCCGCGTGGGGCGAACTGCAAATTCTGTGGGAGTTTCGTAAATGGCAGTTGCCTCCGGCGCCTATAAGAAAGCCCTCGAGGGCGACCAGACACCCAAGCAGGTGTTGGTCAAAATCGACCGGGTCACGAAGAAGTTCGACGAGACGATTGCGGTGGACGATGTGTCCCTGGAAATCAAGAAAGGCGAGATTTTCGCCTTGCTCGGCGGTTCGGGATCGGGCAAGTCCACCCTGCTGCGCATGCTGGCCGGTTTCGAGCGGCCCACCGAGGGGCGGATTTTCCTCGATGGCGTGGATATCACCGACATGCCGCCCTACGAGCGGCCGATCAACATGATGTTCCAGTCCTACGCCTTGTTCCCCCACATGACGGTGGCGCAGAACATCGCATTCGGCTTGCAGCAGGACAAGATCCCGAAAGCCGAGGTCGATGCCCGCGTGGCTGAAATGCTCAAGCTGGTGCAGATGAGCCAGTACGCCAAGCGCAAGCCGCACCAGCTCTCCGGTGGCCAGCGCCAGCGCGTGGCCCTGGCCCGTTCCCTGGCCAAGCGGCCGAAGCTGTTGCTGCTCGACGAACCGATGGGAGCCCTGGACAAGAAGCTGCGCTCGCAAATGCAGCTTGAGCTGGTGGAGATCATCGAGCGGGTCGGTGTGACCTGCGTCATGGTGACCCACGACCAGGAAGAGGCCATGACCATGGCCGAGCGCATCGCGATCATGCACCTGGGCTGGATCGCCCAGATCGGCAGCCCGATCGACATCTATGAAACCCCGACCAGCCGGCTGGTCTGCGAGTTCATCGGCAACGTCAACATCTTCGAGACTGAAGTGGTGGACGACGCCGAAGGCCATGCGGTGCTGACCTGCAAGGATCTGGACCGCAACATCTACGTGGGCCACGGCATCAGCACATCGGTGCAGGACAAGTCCGTGACCTACGCCATTCGCCCGGAAAAACTGCTGGTCACCGCCGAGCAACCAGACTGCGAACACAACTGGTCCAGCGGCAAGGTCCATGACATCGCCTACCTGGGCGGCCACTCGGTGTTCTACGTCGAGTTGCCAAGCGGCAAGCTGGTGCAGTCCTTCGTCGCCAACGCCGAACGCCGCGGCCAGCGTCCGACCTGGGGCGACCAGGTGTTCGTCTGGTGGGAAGACGACAGCGGCGTGGTGCTTCGCTCATGAACCTGCGCAAACTCAAACGCCGACTCGCTCGAATAACGCCCGGTGGCCGCCAGCTGGTCATCGGGGTGCCCTTCATCTGGCTGTTCCTGTTCTTCATGCTGCCGTTCTTCATCGTCCTGAAGATCAGCTTCGCCGAAGCCGCCGTGGCCATCCCGCCGTACACCGAGATCTATAGCTACATAGATCAGAAACTGCAGGTGCTGCTCAACCTCGCCAACTACGTGATGCTCAGTGAGGACGAGCTGTACATTGCCGCCTACCTCGGCTCGCTGAAGATGGCCCTGATCAGCACCGTTTTGTGCCTGTTGATCGGTTACCCGATGGCCTACGCCATCGCCAGCGCCCGCAAAGAGATGCAGACGGTGCTGGTGCTGCTGATCATGATGCCGACCTGGACCGCGATCCTGATCCGCGTCTACGCGTGGATGGGCATCCTCAGTAACAACGGCTTGCTCAACAGCTTTTTGCTGAGCATCGGTTTGATCAGTGAACCGCTGCAAATCCTCAACACCAACCTGGCGGTGTATATCGGGGTCGTCTATTCCTACCTGCCGTTCATGATCCTGCCGTTGTACGCCAACCTGGTGAAACATGACCCCAGCCTGTTGGAAGCCGCGTCGGACCTGGGTTCGAGTACTTTCAACAGTTTCTGGAAAATCACCGTGCCGCTGTCCAAGAACGGCATCATCGCAGGCTGCATGCTGGTGTTCATTCCCGTGGTGGGCGAGTTCGTGATCCCGGAACTGCTGGGCGGCCCGGAAACCCTGATGATCGGCAAAGTGCTGTGGCAGGAATTCTTCAACAACCGTGACTGGCCGGTGGCATCCGCCTTGGCGGTGGTGATGCTGGCGATCCTGATCGTGCCCATCATCCTGTTCAACCGCAGTCAGGCCAAGGAAATGGAGGGCAAGGAATGAAGCGCTTCAGTTTTTCAAGCCTGATGCTGGTGCTGGGTTTGCTGTTCATCTACGCGCCGATGCTGATCCTGGTGATCTACTCGTTCAATGCCTCGAAACTGGTGACGGTGTGGGGCGGTTGGTCGATCAAGTGGTACGTCGGCCTGCTGGACAACAGCCAGTTGATGGGTTCGGTGGTGCGCTCGCTGGAAATCGCCTGTTACACGGCGATTGCCGCGGTGGCCCTGGGTACGTTGGCGGCCTTCGTGCTGACCCGCATCACCCACTTCAAGGGCCGCACGTTGTTCGGTGGCCTGGTCACCGCGCCGCTGGTGATGCCGGAAGTCATCACTGGCCTGTCGCTGTTGCTGCTGTTCGTGGCCATGGCCCAGATGATCGGCTGGCCCCAGGAGCGTGGCATCGTCACGATCTGGATTGCCCACACCACATTCTGCGCGGCCTATGTGGCGGTGGTGGTCTCGGCGCGCTTGCGTGAGCTGGACCTGTCCATCGAAGAAGCGGCCATGGACCTCGGTGCGCGGCCGTGGAAGGTGTTCTTTCTGATCACCATCCCGATGATCGCGCCGTCACTGGCGGCGGGGGGCATGATGTCATTCGCGTTGTCCCTGGATGACCTGGTGCTGGCGAGCTTCGTCTCCGGCCCTGGTTCGACGACCTTGCCGATGGAAGTCTTCTCGGCCGTGCGCCTGGGGGTAAAACCGGAAATCAATGCCGTGGCGAGCCTGATCCTGCTGGCGGTGTCGCTGGTGACTTTCCTGGTCTGGTACTTCAGCCGTCGCGCCGAAGAAAATCGCAGGCGCGCGATCCAGCAAGCCATCGAAGAAAGCGCCGCCGACTCCTGGAAACAACCGGAAGTACGCCGGGCCGAGACCGCACCGGTCTGAATGTGGGGAGCGGGCTTGCTCGCGATAGCGGTGTGGCAGTCAGCGAAGATGTTGAATGTCAGTCCGTCATCGCGAGCAAGCTCGCTCCCACAGGTGTTTTTGGGGCACCTGCAAATCCGCAGCCGAACGCAGATGCCCTTGTGGGAGCGAGCTTGCTCGCGATAGCGGTGGGGCGTGCTGGCTACGAATGCCAAGGCGAAGTGCGGATCACCTCCACGAAGTTCATCGGTTTGAACCCGGGTTCCTGATCCACCAGCACGTCGGTCTTCACGTTGCCAAATGTGGTCTGCGGACGATGCCGCAAACCGTCGGCAAAGGCGCAGATGATGCATTCCTTGAACCCTTCCTCGCGGGGATGAGCGTGCACCACGGCGTCGCGCTGTGCTGCCGGGAACGCGGCGTAGTCCATGCCCAGCACGTCCATCTCCACACCAGCGGTCACCAGGGCGACGGTGGGGCGCAGGTGTTTGGGCACGCCTGGCGTGGTGTGCAGGGCAATCGACAGCCACACCTGCTCAATGTCGTCATCGCTCAACCCGTAGGGCTTGAGAAACGCTGCGGCCGCGTTCGCCCCGTCCACTTCGAAACGCTCATCATCGCTGCGATAACCTTCCACCAGGCCCAGGTCGTGGAACATCGCTCCGACGTACAGCAACTCCGGATCGTAGGCCAACTGCCGACGCTGGCCACTCAAGGCGCCGAACAGAAACACCCGGCGGGAGTGGTGGTACAGCAGGTCGGATTCGATATCGCGGATGTATTCGGTGGTGGCGCGGGCGAGGGGACTATCGGGGATCTTGATGCCGGCGATGCTGTTCATGCTGTTCTCCTCTTGACGATGGGCCAGTGCGGCGCCGAGGGTTTCAGTCTGTTCGCCGGGCGTTAGCCGAACAATGTTCCCATGGCTGCGATCCTTGCCAATAAGCCTGGGTTTCGTGCCAGATGGCTTCCGGGACGCGAATTGGCTAGGGTGCTGGAGTCGTTCCACTCGAAGGCAAGTGAGCACCATGCAGAAAGTCGTCGCCGTCGTGGTATTCCCAGGCGTCCAGTCGCTGGACGTTACCGGGCCCATGGACGTGTTCAGCGAAGCCAATCGGTTCCTGGCCGCCGAGGATCACTATCGGCTTGAAGTGATCGGCACCGAGCAAGGCGCGATGTCCTGTTCCAACGGCTTGTCCCTGAATGCCCATCGGCATTTCAGCGAGGCTCGACAGGCCTACGACCTGCTGTTGGTGGCGGGCGGGCCGCAGTTACCGTTCATGCACGTTGGCGCGGTATTCGATGCCTGGCTGCGGGATGCTTGCGCACGAGCGCGGCGCTTTGGCTCGATCTGCAATGGCGCTTTCATGCTGGCCCGGGCTGGATTGCTGGAGGGGCGGACCGTCACCACCCATTGGGGTGACGCCGCGGCGCTGGCGCAGCTGTGCCCCTCGACCCGGGTCGAGGCGGATCGTTTGTACGTGCAGGATCGCCAGCTCTACACCTCTGCCGGGGTCAGCGCAGGCATCGACCTGTCGTTGTTCCTGCTGGCCCAGGACCATGGGCCGGACGTTGCCCTGAGTGTCGCCAAGCGGCTGGTGGTGTTTACCCAGCGCTCGGGCGGGCAGTCGCAATTCAGCCCATTTCTTGCGCCCCACGCTGAGCCGACGTCCACCGTGGCCCAGGTCCAGGCGTATGTCCTGGCGCACCTGAACGGTGACCTGACCATCGCCGACCTGGCCAGTGCCGCGAACATGAGCCCGCGCAACTTCTCTCGGGTGTTCACCCGGGAAGCGAAGATCACGCCGGCGGAGTTCGTCGAGCAGGCCCGGGTGGACGCGGCGCGGGTGATGCTGGAAAGCACCCGCGCCCCGCTCAAGACCGTGGCCTGGCAATGTGGCTTTCGCGATGCCCAGCACATGCGCAGCGTATTCGATCGCAGGCTGGGCGTGACGCCACAGCAATTCAGGCTGAATTTCGGCGCGCTGGCGTAGGTGTCAGCCGCTCACTTCTTCAACGCGTCATGGGCCTCCAGCGCGCGCAGGGAGTAGATGTACGCCGCGCCCGCATTCAGGGACACGGCGGTGGCCAGGGTGGCGGCGATTTCTTCGCGGGTGGCGCCGGCCTTGATGGCGGCGTCAGTGTGTACGCCGATGCAGCCGTCACAGCGCGTGGTGATGGCGACGGCGATGGAGATCAGCTCACGGGTCTTGGCATCGAGCACGTTGTTTTCAGCCGCGGCTTCGTCCAGGGCCATGTAGGCCTTGACCATCTTCGGATTGCTTTTGCCCAGGGCGCCAAAGGCGCTCTTGATGGTAGGCAGCAGCTCGGACCAGTTATTGAACATTGCGTTGACTCCTAAGGACGAGACGGGATTGAGCCCCTCTAGTCTTGACCATCAATGACGATCAAGCCCAGGTGGCGATGAAAAAGCCTGCGCGCCCGATTCAGGGCGCCCGGGCCGGCAACAGTTTCAAGGTGCCATGGGTATTGGCCGTCACTTCTTCCTCGGCCAGGTGCGCCTGGTGATACAGCCCCTCTATGTATGCCTCGGCCTGGTCCTCGTAATGCTTGTCGAACGGCACGCCGCTCTGGCCGACGGGGTTGATGGTGACGCTGTGGCTCGGGTCGGCGAAGTCGATGATGCGCCGTGTCGAAGGCCCGTAGGTCACCGGCCACGGTGCCGGGCCGATTTTGGCGGAGAGGTTGTTGGGCACCTCGTGGGTGCCCGGCGCGGCGAAGGGGCCGACGTTGAAGATCCGGTCCAGCGGCTTTTGCATGCCCAGCGGGTGACCGTGGGTCAGGGTGTGGGCCTTACCCCACTGCCATTGCGAGGCATCGTCGCCGAGGGTGACCTTCAGGTGCGCCAGGCTCTTGGCCCAGGCCTTTTTCACGGTGTCGGCACGGGTCTCGGTACCGAGGGTGGTGCGGTCATCCCACCACGGTGAGTTCTCGGTAGCTGCCAGGCGTGGCAAGGCCGCGTCGATCACCCGGGTCGACAGGGCGGTTTCGAAGAACCCGTCGCCCAGCTCATCGTGCAGGGCGGCGTCGGCCAGGTTGAACAGGAACTGGTTGAACAGCGTGGCACTGGTGGAGTCCAGGGGGTAATCGCCCGGCCATTGAGCCAGTTGTTCCACCCATTTGCGTTCCTGCGGGTCGCTGACCACTTCACGCAGTACCGGCAGCAAAGGCGCGAGCAGGCGAGGGCCATAGGCGGTGGTGGTGCCCAGTTGCAGTGCCTGGGTGGTTTCGATGTCCCACTTCGCCTGCTTGTCGCTGAGCTGGTGGTTGAGTTGCTGGCCGCGGTCGGCGAGGTTGTAGTAACCCGGGATCTCGATGCCGCTGGCCGGCACCGGCTGAAAGTTGGCCGAGACGATGTAGCCCCGCGCCGGATTCTCTTCCTGCGGGTTACTGCTGAACGGATAGAAGCCTTCCTTTTCCGCCTCCGGGCTGCTGCCGTCGAGGATGAAGCCGGGCTTCACGCCGGCCGGCCGCTTGGGCAGTTGCGCGGCGGCCCACCAGCCGATGTCCCCCTTGGCATTGGCCCACACCACGTTCAGCCCCGGTGCGTGGATCTTGGCCGAAGCACCACGGGCCTTGGCCAGGGTGTCGGCGCGGTTGAGCTGGTAAAAGGCGTCGAGGATCGGGTTGCGGCTTTCCAGGAATCCCCACCACATGGCGACCGGGGTCTTGCCGGCATTCGCGCCGAGGGCATCATTGACGATCGGGCCATGGGGCGACTGGCGCAGCACCAGCGTCACCGGCGCCTGGCCCTTGACTGCGATCTGCTGCTCGCTGCGGGTCATGTCCACCCATTTGTCGCGATACCAGACCTGTTCGGGATTGTCCGGGTTGACCTTCTCGGCGATCAGGTCCAGGTCGTCGTTCTGGAACATGGTGATGCTCCAGCCGAAATCCCGGTTCATGCCCAGCGTCGCAAAGGGCATCAGCGCCTGGTACTGCCCGTAGAGTTCGAACCCCGGGGCCGACAAGTGCGCTTCGTACCACACCGAAGGCGTGGAAAAGCGGATGTGCGGGTCACCCGCCAGCAACGGCTTGCCGCTGTGGGTGCGGCTGCCGGAGACCGCCCAGGCATTGCTGCCCTCGAACTGCGGCAGGCCATTATCGGCCAGGGCCTGCTCGCTCAGGCGGGCCAGGGCATTGAGGTCTTTCCAATCGGCGGCGGCCAGCGGCAGGCTGCCCTTGCGACCTTCGGCCAGCACGCCCTGAGGCTGCCAGTCGAGGTCGAAAATGCTCAGGTAGTGGGCACCCAGCACATCGCGCACGTAGGTCAGCAGGGGTTCGGTGCGAAAGGCGGCGGCGAAGCTGTAGGCCATGTAGCCGGTAATGCTCACGGTGTCTTCGGCGGTGAAGGGGCGCTTGGGAATGCCCAGCACATCGAACTCCACGGGGCGGGTGTGGCTGTCCTGATAGGCGTTGATGCCGTCCAGGTAGGCCTGCATGGCGATCCAGGCCGGGGATTGCGGGTCCTGCTCGGTCACGTAGGCCGCGGCACGCTCGCGGATGCGCAGGCTGCGCATCAGCTTGTCGGTGTCGAGCAGTTTCGGCCCCAGCACCTCGGCCAGCTCACCACGGGCGAGGCGGCGCATGATCTCCATCTGGAACAGCCGATCCTGGGCATGGACATAACCAAGGGCGCGGTACAGGTCGGTTTCGTTTTCGGCGCGGATATGCGGCACACCGCGTTCGTCGTAGCGCACCGTCACCGAGCCCTGCAGCCCTTGCAACTGTACCGTGCCCTGGCGGGTGGGCTGCTTGCTGTAGAGGTAGCCGCCCGCAACGATGATCGCGGTGACGAGCAATGACAGAAAGGCGATGAGGGTGCGTTTCATGGTGATTCCTTATTCTGATGACAGCGGCTCCATGGTCTCGCTGTTGATTCCCTGTTTAGCATACGGCTGCTTCCCGGCCCATCGTCCGTCGGAGGGATTTTCTCCAGGTCGCCTCGCGGGCGGGAGTATAGGCGGTGGAAGGTTTCGGGTAGCGGCTGGGCTTTGGAGGCCGGTGCCGCGAATCGGAAGGCTATCGGCGATCGGCACGGCAATCACGTCGGCCGTCGTCGAAGCACAAAGGGATATGAGTCGGCGTGTGTCGCGAGGGCCGGCCACAGGAGGCTCCTGTGGCCGGCGTAGAAGGGCGTTTCAACCGGTGATCGTCGATGGCCCGGCGGTTTCATCAGCTTGGCCGGGTGGTGGGTGCTGGTTCGTTGGCCGGCCCGCCCTGGGTCCGCGCTTCGCCTCGTTCCGCCAGCTCCATATTGTCGCCAGCACCAGGGTTTTTAGATCTCGGTGCCAAGCTCTGAATCCACTCGGCACCTACGTTGAGCCCCGCGACAGTGGCTTGCGTAGCCAGCTGGTTAGCGCCGCGAGTGGTGGTATAGAGGTTCTCGATAGCGCGTCCCACACCTGGGGGTTGGGTATGGGGCAGGCTGTCCCGGTTTGGATTGGTGATGTTCTGCCACGGTACGTTTGCTTGATTCGGCAGTAGTGTCGCTAGATCAATTTGAAGTCGACCACGCACAATAACAACCCACCGCCAGGGTATGGGTCGCGTTAACTTGTCGGTTAATACTCAATGCCTCGAGAATCGGCTCGATGAAGCTGTTGCTCGAGTTGCAGGTCAGGCCTTCGCTGTAGGGGCCGAAGTACGCCAGTTTGCCGCTGCGATCCCAGATCGCCACGGCCGGGCTTGCAGGAATCTGGCTCGAGCCGGGGAGCGCCGGGAGGGTTTTCAAGTGGCTCAACGTGGCCGGCAGCTGACCTTGGCTGCCGGCTTTTTGTACTGCATAAAACTCGACGCCTTGCGGCACATATTTATCGATCAACTCGGAAAGGTGCTGCTGGTTGCCGACATTGCATGGGCACGCCGGGTCCCAGAAATGCACCAGGCGTATTGCGCCGGGGCCGGCCAGATCGGCAGGCAGGCGCAAAGGATCGCCGGAAAACACCGCTGTGTGTTGGCTGAAGGCCCGCAGGAAACGGCCTTGGAACCAGTCGTAGGCCATCCACAAGACGACGGCGCATCCGAGGGCGAGCAGGCTGGCGAGCAAGGTCGTGCGGTGGGACGGGCGCATGGAGTCGATCCTCTGAAGGCGCGTAGCTTGCCATGCCTGCCGCGACAGATGAATATCGCAGGCCTACAAAGTCTGTTTCGCGCGATGCGCCTATGCCTGGAAATCTTGATGCCTGCCACTTTCGACCCCGATCTCCTGCGTGCCAGCCTGCAACCGCTGGCCCAGTGGCAAGCCCTGTCCGAGCAAGCCCAGGCCTACCAGCGGTTCTATGGGCTGGACTTTCCCCAGCGCGTCGTGCGCAAGGGGTTGGGGCGCTTCGAAGTGGGCGGGTATGAGTTGGTCAGCCAGGTCTGGTGGCCGGAAAAAGCCGTGGCGACCTTGTTTGTGTTCCACGGTTACTACGATCACATGGGGCTGTATCGCCACTTGATCGAGTGGGCCCTGGAGCAGAAATTCGCGGTGATCGCCTGCGACCTGCCGGGACACGGCCTGTCCAGCGGCGAACGCGCCAGCATCGAGGATTTTGCCGAGTACCAGGCCACGTTGCAGGGGCTGTTGGCCGAGGCCGGGACGCTGGGCCTGCCGCAGCCCTGGCATCTATGCGGGCAAAGCACCGGCGGGGCCATTGTCGTCGATCACGTGCTCAATCAGGGCGCGCAGAGCCCGGCCCAGGGCCAGGTCATCCTGCTATCGCCCCTGGTGCGGCCGCGGGCCTGGGGGTGGTCGCGCCTGAGTTATTACCTGCTCAAGCCCTTCGTGAGCGGTATCGCCCGGCGTTTCAGCGAGAACTCCACCGACCCGCAGTTCCTGCCCTTCCTGCAAGCCGACCCATTGCAACCTCTGCGCCTGCCCACCGCCTGGGTGGGCGCGTTGGGGCAATGGATCAAACGTATCGAAGCCGCCCCGAGCAGCCCGCGCCAGCCCTTGATCGTGCAGGGGCAGGCGGACATGACGGTGGATTGGGTGCATAACCTGCAAGTGCTGCGCAGCAAGTTCGATCGGCCGCAGGTGTTGATGTTGCCCGAGGGGCGCCATCATTTGGCGAATGAGGCACTGGCGATGCGGCAGGAGATGTTTGGGTTCTTGAGCAAGCGGATGAGCCGGGTTCGGCGGTGACTGATCAATCGCCTTCGCGGGCTTGCTCGCGAAAGCGGTATGGCAGACGCGGATGATCTATCTACTGCCCGAGATTCTGCCCCACCGCCAATCCCGCCCGAATCGCCGCCAAGGCCGCTTGATAATAAGCCTGGCCCTCGGTCGATTCGGCGAAGGTGGCGAACTCTTCCAGTTCGGTATCCGTCAGGTCACGGTAGACGTATAGCAGCGTGTTGTTCAGGTCCGCGCCGATCTGTTCCATCAACCGTTGGCGCTGGCCATTGAGCATGCCTTGGGCCTGGCCGGCCCCCAGGAGCCCCGGGATCATCGAACTCAGGCTGTCGGCCGCCACGCCGGCGATCGCCAGGCTGACTTCGGCGCCGGCCTCGCGGGCGGGCAGGGCCTGGGCCAGGTGGCCGATGATCAACAGGCGGTTGTCGCTGGCGGGCATCTTCGGCAGGCCCTTGGCGTTTTTCGCCAATTGATCGCGCCGGGTCGCCAGCAACTCGGCCGCCACGACCTTGCGGCCCAGGGGCGATTGGAAAAAGCTCAGGGCCGGGCTCGGGTCTTGAAGATTGCTGCGCATTTGCGCCTCGGCCCGCTGGTCCATGGCCTGGGGGGCAAAACGTTGATTGCTGTTGTTCACCAGGGCCTGGAACACCGCCGGCGGCAGGCTGCTCTGATAGCGCTGCTGGGCAGCGCTCAAGGCGTCACTGAAATGCGCCCGCTGTTGCGGCCAGCCGGCGACCTTGTACAACTGGTCGTAGCTGTCTGCCCAGGCGGGCAAAACACAGAACATCAACAGTGAGAAAAGCAAACGGCGCATAGGGACTCCTGTCAGCAGCCGACTATTCTCCGTGGGGTGTGGGGTCTTGTCGAGAATTCGTATCAAGTTCGTACGGCGGTGCAATTTGACGCAGCGAACTGACGCAGCGAACCCGCTGCGTGGCGCTGTCGGTTTTGCAGGCACAGGCATACTATGCGCGCCATGCAAATACCTTCTGATCACCCGCTGCTGTTACGTATCGTCGACGACCTGGCCGAGCGCGGCTGGTCGCAGCAGAACCTCTTCCTGCCGGATGCGCTGACCCGCACCCTGGCGGCTGAATGCCGCCAGCGTGCCGCCGAGGGCGAACTGGCCCCGGCAGCGGTCGGGCGCGGGCCGTTCTCGGAGATCCGCGAAGGGATCCGGGGTGATCACATCCAGTGGATCGAACCCGGCCAGGCGCAAGCCTGCGACCATTACCTGGCGCTGATGGACAGCCTGCGCGAGGCGATGAATCGTGGGTTGTTCCTGGGCCTGGAAGACTTCGAAAGTCACTTTGCCCTCTACCCACCCGGCGCGTTCTACCTCAGGCATGTCGACCGCTTTCGCGATGACGACCGACGCATGGTGTCGGCGGTGCTCTACCTCAACGACGATGATTGGCTACCGGAGCACGGCGGCCAGTTGCGCATGTACCTGGAGGATGGCGTGGAGCGGGAGGTGGTGCCCATCGGCGGTTGCCTGGTGGTGTTCCTGTCGGGGGGCATTCCCCATGAAGTGCTGCCGGCCACGCGCAATCGCCTGTCCTTGACCGGTTGGTTTCGTCGTCGTGGCAATGAGTTGTTCTGAGATGGAAAAGGTCTTGGTCAGTCGCTGCCTGCTCGGGCATCGCGTGCGTTACGACGGCGGCGCCAGCGGGCCGTTCGATCAACTTCAGCAGTGGCTCGACGAAGGCCGGATCGTGCCGCTGTGCCCGGAAGTCGCCGGCGGCTTGCCCACGCCTCGGGCGGCGGCGGAGATTGCTGGCGGGCAGGGGGCGCAAGTGCTCGACGACCAGGCAATGGTCATCACCACCGACGGCGAGGATGTGAGTGCGCAGTTCCTGTCAGGCGCGTATCAAGCGTTGGAGCGGGTGCGTGAACACGGCATCCGCATCGCCGTGCTCAAGGCCAACAGCCCGTCGTGCGGCAACCTGCAGACCTATGATGGAACGTTCAGCGGTGTGAAGGTCAGCGGCGAAGGCGTGACGGCTGCGTTGCTCAAGCGCCATGGCGTGAAGGTATTCAGTGAACTGGAGTTGCCTGAAGCGGCGGCGGCCCTCAAGGCCTTGAGCAACGACTGATGGATTGCTTTTGTGGCGAGGGGATTTATCCCCGTTGGGCCGAAGGAGCTGCGTAGGAGCTATGTAGGAGCTATGTAGGAGCTATGTAGGAGCTGCGTAGGAGCTGTCGAGTGCAACGAGGCTGCGATCTTTCCAAAACACTTGAATCTCAAGCGAAAGATCAAAAGATCAAAAGATCAAAAGATCGCAGGCTTCGCCAGCTCCTACAGAGCCCAGTGGGAGCAAGGTTTCGTGTCGTTCAGAGCTGCTCGGCCAGCTGCTCTATCAGCTCTTGGCGCTCTGCCTGGCTCAATCGCGGTTGAGTATTCAGGGATGACCATTGCGGATGCGCCCGCGCCTTGTTCAAGGCTTCGGGCAGCTTGCCTTCGCGCCAGGTCTTGTCCTGGGGCGTGGCGATGCGGATGCTGTCCATCGCCGCATGGCCGCGCTGGTTGAGGGCTTGCAGCAGTTGGCGTTGGCGCAGGGCCAACAGGCGCAGCACGCTGTCGTCCACTGTCAGTTCCCGTTGGCCCTTGAGCTTGCCCATCAGACGGTTGCCATAGCTGCGGGCGGTTTGCAGGGTGCCGCCGACAATGGCCCCGGCCAGGGCGGCGGCCCCAAGGGTCAGGCCGCCCACCAGCAAATCGACGCCAGCCCCGGCCGCCGCGCCCGCCGCGATCCCGCCACCGACGCGCACGCCCAGTTGCTTGAGGGTCTCGGGGTTGAACAGGTCGTCGCCCCAGCGTCCGTCGAGCAGCGGCAGGTCGCTGGCGGCGGCGTCCTGGGGACGGAAAGCATAGAGCTTGAGCAGGGCCTCGACACAACGCTGTTCGCGCTGGCGCACCGCGTTGCGCAGTTTACTGATGGCCTCGCGTTCCAGCTCGGCGTCGCTGGCGACGCTGCGTCGGCAGGCGGCGCAGTCGATCAGCAGTTCAGCGATCACGCGCGCCGCGCTCTGCTGCCGGGCCAGGCGTTGAACCTGTTGGTCGGCGACCAGTCGATCCAACCGCTCACGGGCGCTTTCCAGCAACAGCGCGAGGCTCTCATACAGGCGCCGCTCGCCGTCCTCGGGCGGGGCCACGCTGTCAAAACGTACCAGGGCGTGCAGCCCCAATCGCGCCAGGGCTTCGCGCCAGTCGGGCTCGCGATGGTGGGCGCTGCTGACGAAGTTCAACACGGGCAGCAGCGGCTTGCCACAACTGGCGAGCACTTCCAGTTCATCGCGGTACTTGGCCAGCACTGGCTCCCGGGCATCGATCACATACAGCCCAGCATCGCTGGCGAGCAGTTGGCGCAGTACCTTGGCTTCTTGTTCGAAGCGTTGCCGCGCCTCGCTGCCCTCGAGGAAGCGGGCCAGGCGCGCCGGGCCATCCAGGCGTTCGCCAGGACGCTCCAGGCGCTCGAGGTAATCGAGCAGGGCGATGGCGTCCTCCAGGCCTGGCGTGTCGTACAGTTCCAGCAGCGCTTCGCCATCCACCGACAGGCGCGCGCCCTCGACATGCCGAGTGGTGCTCGGGCGATGGGACACTTCGCCGAAGCCGACGTCGCGGGTCAAGGTACGCAGCAGCGAGGTCTTGCCCACATTGGTGTGGCCGACCACCGCCAGCTTCAGCGGCTTCATGGGCTCAGTCATGGCCGGTCTCCAGCCAGTTCAAGGGCATGCAGTCGGCGAAGGGCAACTGCAACTGTTGCAGTGCGGTATGCCAGTCGCCCAGGCGCTCGGCGTCCAGCGCTTCGCCGGGCGGTGCCTGCAACAGCCAGACGCGGGTGGCGCTGGCGCAACGGGCCAGCTCGGCGATCAGCGCCAGGCTGCCGCGGTCCGGTGAACGGCGTGGGTCACAGGCAATAGCCAGGCGCGCAGGGGGAAAGCGCGACAGTTGTTCAAGGAGTTTGTGGCGAGACTCGCGGCTGTCGAGAATGCCGGCGTTTTTCACGGTCTCGGGCAGCTTGGGTGGCCAGGGTCGATCGTCCAACTCGATTGCCACCAGCAGCGCGCCGTCGCTGTCCATTGCACTGACAGCACTTTCGACTCGATGCAATTGCGCGGGGGCGGCGTCGTTGACGCCCAGTCGCTCGCTGCTGGGCATCAGCCGTTCACGCAATTGGGCATAGCCGGGCAGGTTCAAGTCCAGGCGCAGGGTGGTGCGGCCGCGCCGCCAGCGCCACAGGCACAGCAGTGCCAGGCACAAGCGCGGCAACAGGCCATAGACCAGCAGCACACCCACTAGCCAGGTGGCCCAGGCCTGGCGGGCGCTCTCGATGTTCAGGGCTCCGTCGCCACTGGCGCGGATCATTTCCACCGTTGGCACGCTGAAACCCAGCAGGGCGGGCAGCGCGCCGAGGGCCTGGGTCATGGCGACGAAGGTCTCACCGCCGAGGAGGGTGGTTTCCCAGACGAAGCCATAGCGCCGGGTCGCCATCAGCAGAAGCACGATGACCAGCGCGCTGAGCATCGCCAGCAGCCACAGGCCGTTGACCAACACACCGAGGGCCCAGCGATTGAGTTTGTGCCGTTGCAGCAACAGCAGCAGGGCCGGCGCCAGGTGGGCAGCCTTGGCGTCGCGGGCGAATTTTTCGCTGAGCCACAACCACAGGCGTCCCAGCGTTGCGCCTTGCTCGCCAGCGAATATCAGGCCCAGGGCCCAGCCGATAAGCAGGATCAGGTTCAGCCCCAACAGACTGCCCAAGGCCCAGAACACATTGACCGGTGCCTGCCCGTCGCCGAGTGCGGCAAAGCCCAGGCCGGCGCCGCTGATGATGGCGAGCAGCGCCAATGCGATCAGCGCCAGGCGCGCCCCTTGCAGCCAGTGGTGCAGGGCCGCGGTGAGGCCATCGCGTTCGGCCAGCCAGCGGGCGCGGTGGTGGATGCGAGTGGCTAAGTCGCCGCCTGCCGCACGGGCCAGGCGATTGGCTTCCTGGTCCTCGAGCGGGCCGGCGTGTTCTTCACGCAGGCGTATCGTCTCGGTCAACCAGAGGTTCTGCAGTGCTGTCACGGGTGCTTCCGTTGCTCGAATGAGGGTTGAGCATAACCGCTGTGATGCCTGTCGGGGTACGACGGGCCTCTGGTATCCTCGCGGCCATGAACAAAACTCTCCCTTTAAGCCTGATCGCAGCCCTCGGTGAAAACCGTGTGATCGGCGTCGACAACCGCATGCCCTGGCACCTGCCGGGGGATTTCAAATACTTCAAGGCCACCACCCTGGGCAAGCCGATCATCATGGGGCGCAAGACCTGGGATTCCCTCGGTCGACCGCTGCCGGGACGCCTGAACATCGTGGTCAGCCGTCAGCCGGGCCTGGTGCTGGAGGGCGCAGAAGTGTTTTCCACCCTGGAGGCCGCGGTGGCGCGGGCCCAAGCGTGGGCGCAGGAACAAGGCGTCGACGAGTTGATGCTGATTGGCGGTGCCCAACTGTACGCCCAGGCCCTGGAGCAGGCGGATCGGCTGTACCTGACCCGCGTGGCGCTGAGCCCGGAAGGGGATGCGTGGTTCCCGGCATTTGATCCGAGCCAGTGGACGCTGGTTTCGAGCCAGCCAAACCCGGCCGAAGGGGACAAGCCGGCCTATAGCTTTGAGGTGTGGGAAAAGCTGTAGGCCATGTGGGAGCGATATCTGAGGATTGAGGATCCGCGGCAGATTCATCAAAAAACTCTGATAAGGCGGGTGCCAGTCACCTGAGGCCGCGACTGCGAGCCAGTGAGCCTAATAGCCTGATAACTAACGAGTTAATACTAAAAACGCATCTGGATTGTCGTTTATGGAATAAGGCGGCGACGTTTACGGATATGTCGCTGGCGCTATCAAGACGTAAGCGGTCGCGGGTAGGCGAGGACTGTCACAAGCATTTGTTAGCGTCGAGTTCTTTTGAACCCGGGAGAAATGCCGATGAAGCTCGTACCTCGTTTTCTCGCTGTCGCCTTGAGCCTTGGTCTGGTTGGCCAGGCACTGGCCACTGACCTCAAGCACTGGCCGGCGGAACAAGCCAAGGCCCTGGAGGCGATGATCGCGGCCAACGCCAACAAGGGTAACTACGCGGTGTTCGACATGGACAACACCAGTTACCGCTACGACCTTGAGGAGTCGTTGCTGCCGTTCCTGGAGAACAAGGGCCTCATCACCCGGGAAACCCTGGACCCGTCCTTGAAGCTGATGCCGTTCAAGGACACCGCCGACCACAAGGAAAGCCTGTTCAGCTATTACTACCGCCTGTGCGAAGTCGATGACATGGTCTGCTACCCCTGGGTGGCCCAGGTGTTTTCCGGCTTTACCCTCAAGGAGCTCAAGGGCTACGTCGACGAACTGATGGCGTCCGGCAAGCCAGTGCAGACCACGTATTACGACGGCGACAAGGTGGTCCAGTACAGCGTCAACCCACCGAAAATCTTCACCGGCCAGGCCGAGCTGTACAACAAGCTGATGGAAAACGGCATCGAGGTCTATGTCATGACCGCCGCTTCCGAAGAGCTGGTGCGCATGGTCGCCTCGGATCCGAAGTATGGCTACAACCTCAAGCCGCAGAATGTGATCGGCGTGACCACGTTGCTCAAGGACCGCAAGACTGGCGAGCTGACCACCGCCCGCAAACAAATCACCGCGGGCAAGTATGACGAGAAGGCCAACCTTGATCTGGAGTACACGCCTTACCTGTGGACCCCGGCGACCTGGATGGCCGGCAAGCACGCGGCGATCCTGACGTACATCGACGAATGGAAGAAACCGGTGCTGGTGGCCGGTGACACGCCGAGCAGTGACGGCTACATGCTGTTCCACGATGTGGACGTGGCCAAGGGCGGCATCCATCTGTGGGTCAACCGCAAGGACAAATACATGACCCAGATTAACGGCATGATGGCCAAGCACGCTGCCGCCCAGGCCAAGGAAGGGCTGTCGGTGACGGCGGACAAGAACTGGGTGATCGTCAAACCGGAAGATATCCAGTAACCCCCGTCCCACAGGGATTATCAGGGATTCGAAAGGGGATGAACCCGTGGCGAGGGCGCAAGCTCCCTCGCCACAAAGAGCACTTGGCTCCAAGGGGCGAACTGGAATCAAAAAAAGCCCCGCACTTGGCGGGGCTTTTTATGGGCGTTGTCGACGCTTACAGGCCGTCGAGCATTGCCTTGTTACGCACCGCGCCCTTGTCGGCGCTGGTGGCGAGCAGGGCGTAGGCCTTGAGAGCCGTGGTGACTTTGCGTGGACGCACTTCCACCGGTTTCCAGCCCTTGTTGTCCTGTTCGACGCGGCGCCCGGCCAGTTCTTCGTCGCTGATCAACAGGTTGATCGAGCGGTTCGGAATGTCGATCAGGACTTTGTCGCCATCGCGCACCAGGCCGATGGCACCGCCCGCCGCTGCTTCCGGCGAAGCGTGGCCGATGGACAGGCCCGAGGTACCGCCGGAGAACCGGCCATCGGTCAACAAGGCGCAGGCTTTGCCCAGGCCTTTGGACTTCAGGTAGGAGGTCGGGTAGAGCATTTCCTGCATGCCCGGGCCGCCTTTCGGACCTTCGTAGCGAATGATCACGATGTCGCCGGCCTTCACTTCGTCAGCGAGGATGCCGCGCACGGCGCTGTCCTGGCTTTCGAAAATCTTCGCGTTGCCTTCGAACACATGGATCGACTCGTCGACGCCGGCGGTTTTCACCACGCAGCCATCCAGGGCGATGTTGCCGTACAGCACGGCCAGGCCACCTTCCTTGGAATAGGCGTGCTCGACGCTGCGGATGCAGCCGTTTTCACGATCGTCGTCCAGGGTTTCCCAACGGGTCGACTGGCTGAACGCGGTTTGCGTCGGGATGCCCGCCGGGCCGGCCTTGAAGAAGTGATGCACGGCCTCGTCGGTGGTCTGGGTGATGTCCCACTTGGCGATGCCTTCGGCCATGGTCTTGCTGTGCACGGTCGGCAGGTCGGTGTGCAACAGGCCGCCACGGGCCAGGGAGCCGAGGATGCTGAAGATCCCGCCGGCACGGTGCACGTCTTCCATGTGGTACTTCTGGATGTTCGGCGCGACCTTGCACAGTTGCGGCACGTGACGGGACAGGCGGTCGATGTCGCGCAGGTCGAAATCGATCTCGGCTTCCTGGGCCGCGGCCAGCAAGTGCAGGATGGTGTTGGTGGAACCGCCCATGGCGATGTCCAGGGTCATGGCGTTTTCGAACGCCTTGAAGTTGGCGATGTTGCGCGGCAACACCGAGTCGTCGTTCTCGCCGTAGTAGCGCTTGCACAGCTCGACGATCGTCCGGCCGGCCTGCAGGAACAGCTGTTCGCGATCGCTGTGGGTGGCCAGGGTCGAACCGTTGCCCGGCAGGGCCAGGCCCAGGGCTTCGGTCAGGCAGTTCATCGAGTTGGCGGTGAACATGCCGGAGCACGAACCGCAGGTCGGGCAGGCGCTGCGCTCGTACTCGGCAACCTTCTCGTCAGAGGCGCTGGAGTCGGCGGCGATCACCATGGCGTCGACCAGGTCGAGGCCGTGGCTGGCGAGCTTGGTCTTGCCGGCTTCCATCGGGCCGCCGGAGACGAAGATCACCGGGATGTTCAGGCGCAGGGCGGCCATGAGCATGCCCGGGGTGATCTTGTCGCAGTTGGAAATGCACACGATGGCGTCGGCGCAGTGGGCGTTGACCATGTATTCGACGGAGTCGGCGATGATCTCGCGGCTCGGCAGCGAATAGAGCATGCCGTCGTGACCCATGGCGATGCCGTCGTCCACGGCGATGGTGTTGAATTCTTTCGCTACGCCGCCGACGCGTTCGATTTCCCGGGCAACCAGTTGGCCGAGGTCCTTGAGGTGGACGTGGCCGGGCACGAACTGGGTGAAGGAGTTGGCAATGGCGATGATCGGCTTCTTGAAGTCGTCATCCTTCATCCCCGTGGCGCGCCACAAGGCACGGGCGCCGGCCATGTTGCGGCCATGGGTGGATGTTTTCGAGCGGTAATCAGGCATGGAGCACTCCGGGCGGCTAAACAGGTACTTATCAGGTATCAATGGGGAAGTGAGCTTGCGTCAACGTCTGGAATACCCGGGTTTGGCCGTGTGTCCGGAAGTGGCTGATGACTTTGCAGGATCACTGCGCGCCTCAGCATGAGCTCATAAACCCGCCGGGGATGAATGGCGATGAATGTCGCGATTCTACACCGCTGGCGCCAGGATGAAATGACGCAAAGAGCTGATTGGGCGCCAATGTCGTGCGTAGGATGACGACTGGCAGGGTTCAGTCGGCCAGCAAGCCCCTGTAGCGATGCCGGACCAGGGCATTGAGGGCCAGCCCCAGCAGGCTGAGCAGGACCAGGCAGAGGGCCAGGGTAACCTGCAAGTCCAGCGGGGTGAGGCTGATCGCGGCGCTGGTCAGCCCGCCGACGATGAAGATCAGCACGCTACCGGCCGAGGCCGATGTGCCAGCCTGCCCGGGAAATCTATTCATGGCTTGGGTGTGTGCGGCTGCGCGGGCAATGGTTGTCCCGGCGGTGCACACGATCATGGGCAGCAGCAGGGTGGTGACCGACAAGCCAAGGTGACTGGAAAGCCCCAGCATCAGGATCCCTGCCGCGAGGATCAGGCCCAGGCCGGTGATGATTTGCGTCTGCGAGTCGATGCGATTGCTCAGCACGGTCGCCACCGCGCCCCCGCCAATGTAGGCCAAGCCATAGCCCAGCAGCGCCAGTGAAAAAGCTTCGGGCGAGAGGTGCAACTGGTCGATCAAGACCAATGGCGAAATGACGATGAACGAGAAATGGCAGGAAAAAGCCAGCGCCGAGGTGAGCCAATAGGCCATGAAGCTGAAGTCGCGGCAGACCTTTCGATAGGCAGCGATGAGTTCCAGTCGCCTGGGTTGGCTGCCTGCCGCGCCACGTTGAAGTAAACGACTGGCGCCGATGAATGCGCCGATTGCCAGGGCAATGAACACCAGGAAGCTGCCACGCCAGCCCATCCAGCTTTGCAGGCCGGTGCCGGCCAGGGGCGAAACGGAAATGAAAATCCCCCCGCAGGTGACCAGGAAAATACGAAGTCGCTGCTGTTCCCGGCCGGTGAACAGGTCCTGGATCAGCGCTTGGGACAGCACGAAGCAGCCACACCCCAAGGCTTGGACAATACGCAACAGCAAAAAAGACCAGTAGCCATCGGCAAGCACGCAACCTGCTGCGCCGACCGCTGAAACAGCGATCCCGATCAGCAGCAGGTTTTTTCGCCCCATGGTGTCGGAGAGTGGGCCAACCAGCAGTTGCGAAAGGGCGATGCCCACTGCGTACAGGCTGACAGACAGGGCAATGTCCGACGATGGACGTTCAAAGTGCTCGGAGAGGGCAGGGAACGAAGGCAGCACGACGTCGATTGGAAAGACGCCGAGCAGTGTCAGTGTCAGCAATAGGCCGACGATGGCCGGTTTGCGGGCGGCCAGGCGGTTTTGCGGATCAGTCATCGAACAGTTCCAAGACGTGCCTGAGGTGCGCTTTCAATCCTAATGCGTCATGCCGGCCAGGCGTGGGGGAGATTGAGTAGGAAGGCTCTGGTAATTGCGTGGGGGTTCTCCTACGGACTTATTCAGACATGCAAAAAAAAATCGCAGCCGAGGCTGCGATCAGAGTGCAATTGGAGTGTGCGGGGCACAGCGCTATGGCCCTGGCCCCGCCCGGCCTCAGCTGTTGGGCAACAACCGGCAGGTGATGCTCTTGATGTAGCGGGTTTCGGCAATGGCCGGGTGTACCGGATGGTCTGGCCCTTGGCCGCCGCGTTCGAGCAGTTGAATATTGCGGTCCAGATGACGGGCGCTGGTCAGCAGGATGTTTTGCAGATCGTCTTCGGGCAGGTGCATCGAGCACGACGCGCTGACCAGGATGCCGTCCTTGCTGAGCAGGCGCATGGCTTGTTCGTTGAGGCGGCGATAGGCGCCTTCACCGTTCTTCAGGTCTTTCTTGCGCTTGATGAAAGCGGGTGGGTCGGCCACGATCACGTCGAAACGTTCTTCGCTGGCCTTGAGTTCCTTCAGGGCTTCGAACACGTCGCCTTCGATGCAGGTCAGCTTCTCGGCGAAGCCGTTCAACGCGGCGTTGCGCTCGACACCGTCGAGGGCGAAGGCCGAGGCATCGACGCAGAACACTTCACTGGCGCCGAACGCTGCGGCTTGCACGCCCCAGCCGCCGATGTAGCTGAACAGGTCCAGTACACGCTTGCCCTTGGCGTACGGGGCCAGGCGTGCGCGGTTCATGCGGTGGTCGTAGAACCAGCCGGTTTTCTGGCCTTCCATGACCGGCGCTTCGAACTTCACGCCGTTCTCTTCCAGCGCGACCCATTCCGGCACCAGGCCGAACACGGTCTCGACGTAGCGGTTCAGGCCTTCGGCGTCACGGGCCGCGGAGTCGTTTTTGAACAGGATGCCGCTGGGCTTGAGCACCTGGGTCAGGGCGGCGATCACGTCGTCCTTGTGGGCTTCCATGGTGGCCGAGGCGATCTGCACCACCAGGATGTCGCCGAAACGGTCGACCACCAGGCCTGGCAACAGGTCGGAGTCACCGTAGACCAGGCGATAGAACGGCTTGTCGAACAGCCGCTCGCGCAGGGACAACGCCACATTGAGGCGATGCACCAGCAGGGATTTGTCCAGCGGCAGCTTCACGTCACGGGACAGCAGCCGGGCGCAGATCAGGTTGTTGGGGCTCATCGCAACGATGCCCAGCGGCTTGCCGCCGGCGGCTTCGAGGATGGCCTGGTCGCCGGCCTTGAAGCCGTGCAGCGGC